>NZ_JBWQTU010000005.1:0-400669 GCF_056619925.1 Halalkalibacter sp. HAAS-P013 | reverse complement strand
TTTCGTCCATTGCGGAAGATTCCCTACTGCTGCCTCCCGTAGGAGTCTGGGCCGTGTCTCAGTCCCAGTGTGGCCGATCACCCTCTCAGGTCGGCTACGCATCGTCGCCTTGGTAAGCCATTACCTTACCAACTAGCTAATGCGCCGCGGGCCCATCCTGTAGTGATAGCCGGAGCCATCTTTGAGAGTAAACGCATGCGCGTTCAATCTATTACCCGGTATTAGCACCGATTTCTCGGTGTTATCCCGATCTACAGGGCAGGTTGCCCACGTGTTACTCACCCGTCCGCCGCTAACGTCATAAGAGCAAGCTCTTAATCAGTCCGCTCGACTTGCATGTATTAGGCACGCCGCCAGCGTTCGTCCTGAGCCAGGATCAAACTCTCCATAAAAATGGTAAGCTGATTAGCTCAATTTGCATCACGCTAGCAATGCAATAAATTTATTTGACGAGATATAGTATATCTCTTTAATTCGCTTGGCTTTTGTTCAGTTTTCAAAGAACCTTTCACAACAGCAACTTTTATATCATAACACAAAACAAATAACAAAGTCAAATATTTTTTTAAAGTTGTTAGCCGCGTCATCAGCGACGTTTAATAATATAACACGTATAAACAAAATGATGCAAGCCTTTTTTAAAAAAAGTTTATGAAAGTCACCTTTCTCCTTAGTTCTTTCATATTTTTATAAAGGAAATCTCTATTTATTAAGGGACTAAATAGGCAAAGTAGTCTTATTAAGTCCCTCTTCTATAATAGACTAGGGTACTTAAAAAGTCCTTTTTAGCAGATTCGAGGAAGCAGCAATGGCTCCACCCGTTGCGCGCCTGTTATGAGAAAACCACTCATAGCAGGCTTTAAAACAAAGCAACGGTTCCGCTCATTGCTTAAAGGCCACTGACAAAGGTGAAAACCGTACCTTTTTCAGAGGCCTCATAATAGACACCCCTTCTGCATTTTAATCTATAAACCACCAAGCATTTGAAAAAGTGGAAGCATCGTTATAAAAAATAAGATAAATACAAATCCGCCAACGACGAGAAAAAGAACTGGTTGGACAAGATTTAGTACTCTTTGTATAGAATCCTCTAGTTCCATATAAAGAATATCACTGTATTGCTCTAAATCACTTCCTAAAAACCCTGTCCTCTCACCATTATCAATTACAAACGACAATTCATTCCTAAGATAGTCTTTCATCTTAACTATTTCCTGGAAACTATGACCTTGATTAAGCTCATGAGATATTTGAACACATTCTTGTTGTAAGAACGGAAGATAATCCTGATTTTCGAATTGCTTGAGCCCTTGTTGCAAAGACATACCTGTACGAATTAAACGACCAAGCTGTAATGCAAAGAAGTACGTAATCACCGTTTTAACATGTTGCTTGCCAACAGGAAGCGAAAGTAACTTCATTGTTCTTTCATATGGAGTGTATTGTTTCACTTTAGGATACAAATAAAAAGAAATAATAAGGAGGAACAAAACTAAGGCGCCGAATAGGTAAGGCAAATTAAAAAGAAAGGAAAGGAAGATTCTAGTTAAGAATGGAGGCGATTCTGTTAACATCGCAAAATAAGAACGAAAATGAGGAAGAACAAACCGAAACATTAAAGCCAACACAATTATACAGAAAAACAAGAGAGCAACTGGATAACGTATTAATTTGCTTATTTCATAAATAGTCTTCTCTTTATAATGTAGCAATTTTCCCGCATGAGTAAAGCCTTCAGCTAAATTTCCTTGATTTTCATAAAAGTAAAGAAACGACTTAATACTTTCGGGCATATCGAAGAAGCGAAACGATTCATGAACAGAGTGACCTTCTTGTAAATTTAATATTACAATCTCGAATTGTTCCCTCGTCATCTTCATGACGTGCAGTTGTATAAATGTTAGAGCAACTTCGAGAGGGTAGCCTTGTTCAAGTAAACGTCCAATCCGAATAAAAGAATCAGCCACATCACGCAAATACTTCTTTTTACTCTGCCTCTTAGAAAGTATTAGCAACAAACCTCAGTACCTCCTTATCATGAAGGTATCCTAATGCCCATGCCTTCCGTGCCTGATTAACTAATGAAGAAGAATTTTCAAACTTCGACTCGTTCATTAACGATTTTTTCAGACGATTACCCTCTAACAATTCAAATACTGCAGCCCGTGACATCTTTCGCTCCCTCGCACATACTGGAAGGCATTCTTCAATACAATATGGACACTTGGTCGTTACAATCCGCTGAGACAAAACGTTTCTGCAGCATTGAATCAGGTCAAGCTGTGAAGCACCAAGGTCTCTCATTCGTACCAATGCCGAATAACAATCATTTGCATGAACCGTTGCTAATACAAGATGCCCTGTTAGTGCAGCTCTAATGGCAAGCTTCGCTGTCACTTCATCTCGAATCTCACCAACTAATATAATATCTGGATCATGTCGTAACGTAGCTTTTAAGGCGTAATCAAACGTTACCCCTGTCTTCGAATTGACTTCTACTTGAATGGCCTTATCAATATAGCGTTCAACAGGATCCTCAATTGTAATAACTCTTTTCCCTCCTTTTTTAATTATGCTTTCTACAATTGTGTATAAAGTCGTTGTCTTTCCTGAGCCGGTAGGACCTGACACTAAGCACAGTCCATGAGTCAATGAAGTAATATTTTCAAGTTTTTTAGCTTGGTTTCGAAGGATGGATAATGAAGAAAAAGATTGTAGGGAGAAATTTGGAAGTATGCGTATCGCTAAGCTTTCCTTTTCTCTTGCAGGAAGAGTAGATAATCTTAGAGAGTAAGATAAAGAGGATTGTTCTTTGTATATCATTGATGCACTTTGTGGTTTTCGCCGTTCGCCAATATCCATACCTGATCGATATTTAAAATGACTAATTAACCTCTCTGCCATTTTTAACGGAAGCTTTCCCCTAGGTTCCATAATGCCATTAAAGCGGTACGTAATTACATAATGATCCTCTTCAGGTATGAAATGAAGATCCGTCACCTTACGTGAAATAGCCTCATCTAGCAAATGCTTACTGTAATATTCAATTTCATACAATAATATCAGCCTCCTTTTCTTTAATTAATAATTTAATTTCGACAAATTAAGATATATTCCTTTTTTCTACATAAAAAAATTGAAATAACATAAGATAAAAGCGTAGCAACAATGACCAGTAAGAAGCGGCTTTTAAAAGAACTCTTCTGCATAACAATCAATTTCCTGGTCATACTAAAAAATGGTAATGGGCTATAGCCAAGTGGTAAGGCAACGGACTTTGACTCCGTCATGCGTTGGTTCGAATCCAGCTAGCCCAGTATAAAAAGGAAGGAACAAAACGAAGCTACACTTTGTTCCTTCCTTTTTTCTATCATAAACTTCCCTTCTCATTGCATAGATTGTTACATAGACAACCCTGTAAGGTACTGTCACAAAAGGGGAACCTCTTTTTTAGTACCACTTCTAAAGAAGGTGATAACATGAAAATATTAAATGAGTTTAAAGAATTTGCTGTAAGAGGCAATGTCATTGATATGAGTATTGGAGTTATTATTGGAACCACTTTTGCAAAGATCGTCGAATCATTAGTCGATGATATTATTATGCCTCCTTTTGGACTCATCTTTGGGCAAGTGGACTTTTCTAATAAGTACATTAACTTAACGAATCACCACTTTGATACGTTTGCTGAAGCTCAAGAAGCTGGTGTTCCTATGATTAATTATGGAACCTTTTTAAATCATGCCGTTCACTTTATTCTCATTGCCTTTGTTCTATTTCTATTTGTTCGACAAATCAATCGAATTAGACGCCCTGAAGAAGATCCACTTGTGAACATGAAAACAAAAGTATGCCCGCATTGTTGCCAATCAATTGCTTATAAAGCAACTCGATGTCCAAGTTGTACATCCGAACTCGAGGATGTTCGAAGAGCCATTAAGGAACGTCCCACGTATGTAAGAATACAACGAAAGTCATCTTCTTGATTTGGATTTTCGTATTTTTACTAATGCTTTAGGAGGTTGTTTTTGAATCCATTTAATAAACTTCTTTAACTGTTCATCATCCTTCAATCTTTCCAAAGTCATTAAGCGAAGCGCAATTTCTTTATTAGTGTAAATCGCATGGATTTGCTTATGACAAGGTATACACAGATCAACAGTTGGAAGGTGTGTCCCACCTTCCTCCTTAGGTGTTAAATGATGAACGGTTATTTCCACTTCATCACGTTCACACAATTGACAACGACCAACCCGTTTTTTCATTACAAATCCTCCCCAAACTAATCCAAGCATCTATTTTTTTATCTGAATGTAGTTCAAGAAGTTCTTCGTCCCTCTCTTTCTTCTCGTTCACGCTTTAATTGCACAAAACTGATGAAAAGAAAGTTCAACCCAATTAACGCAGCAATAAATGGTCCAAACAAAAATTGCCCCTGTAAAAACCAACCACTAAGAAAAAAGGCAACTGCCGTAATCGTAACAATACAACCCAATATAAAAAAAGATATCATATTACTCCCTCCTCCTTCTTCTAACTTCAAAGTTATTTCCTCTTTTTAAATAAAAATGACCACACATACGATAAAATTTGCTACGATAAGACAAGATCTAAATGAGAGAGGAGACCTATTATGCAAGTGGCTTATCACCAAGACAAGCTGATCCATCTTCCTAGCTGTGAGCGTGAAAAATGGCAACAATTGTATATGGCTAGTATTCGACAAGAGGTCACTTGTATGCATTGTCATTCGCCATTAAAAATGGATATGAGCATCCTCACTCCTCCATCGTTCATACACTCTCATATTACTGACGAATGTATAGATACAGTGACACTGATGGAAAAAAAACTTTCAAATTCAAAACAAAAAGAGCTACCTCCTGAAAGTCCTCAGACGACTTCAGGAATAAAATTGCCAAAGCGACGTGCAATTACAACAAATAGTCAAGAAGCAAAGAGCGACCTTTGGAAAGAACCTGAGTTAGTCAAAGCTATTCCCACTTTCAAACCTAAACAACCAAACTCGTCTCAAGTACAAACCGGCTACCGGCACACACTAACACAAAGTGGGATCTACCTCGATGATAACCAATGGAAAGCTGTGCAAACGACAGAAGGCCCCCTCCTTATTCTTGCTGGTGCAGGTAGCGGAAAGACCCGAGTGTTAACAACGAGAACTGCCTATATGCTAACTGAACTAAATCACTCCCCAAAAGAAATGATCTTAGTTACCTTTACTGCTAAAGCGGCAAAAGAAATGAAAGAGCGGATGCGCTTATATCCCGGAATTTCCACGTCTACTCTTAATCAACTTGTGATCGGAACCTTCCACAGTATCTTCTATAAGATGCTGATGCACCACGAACCGGAACAATGGTCACCAAATAACCTATTAAGTCAAGAATGGCAACGTCAGGCTATGATTAAAGAAGCTGGTCGTGAAATAGACATTGACGAGAAGGAATTTGCTTTTGATCAAGCATTAACACAAATAAGCTGGTGGAAAAACCATCTCACTACTCCTGATCAGGTGAAGCCAAAAGATGTTTGGGAAGAACGAGTTTCCTACTTATATAAACGCTATGAGCAAATGCGACTTGCAAAGAACTTGTTTGATTTCGATGACATGCTTATCGGTTTACATGAGCTTTTAACTAGAAATACCAATCTTCTCAAGCGGTACCAACAACGTTTTGCTTATGTTTCAGTTGATGAATTTCAAGATATTAATAAGGTGCAAGTTGAATTAATTACAATGCTCTGTGACCGAACAAAAAATCTTTGTGTGGTAGGAGATGATGATCAGTCAATCTATGCATTCCGCGGAAGTGATCCGTCTTACATTCTCAACTTTAAAGAACGTTATCCGGAAACGAAAATAGTTATTTTAACCGAGAATTATCGATCAAATCATGAAATTGTTTCCTCTGCTAATAACGTTATAGCAACCAACCGTACAAGATATACAAAGCAGTTATTTGCTCAAGACTCTTCAGAAAAGCCTCCTCTTCTTTTTTATCCGTTTGACGAAGAAGAAGAAGCGACAATGATAATGAATGATATTAAAAAGCAAATAGAAAACGGAGCCAACCCAGCTGACTTTGCTATTTTATTTCGAACAAATAGCTCAGCTAGAGCTCTTATTGAACGCTTTATCTCATCCAGCATTCCTTTTCAGTTAGAAGCTGATGGGGAATCATTTTACAGACGTAAATCGGTGAGAAAGGTATTATCATACCTCCAGCTAGCACGAAATCCTGATGACTCTCAAGCCTTGCAAGAGTTAGTTAGTGCTTTGTTTTTAAAGCAGCAGGCAGTTCGTGATATAAAAGCAGCTAGTATAGCAAATGACTGCACATATATTGAGGCACTGCCGCACCTTCAAGGACTGCAACCATTTCAAATGAAGAAACTTGCAGAACTCCCAAAAAAGTTTAAACATCTCCAAAAGAAAACTCCTGCTCATGCTATTGAATTTATCGAACAGGAGATGGGCTTCAATGACTACGTCAAAAAACAGGGAAACGAAGGCAATAAGATGGAACGAGGATCGGATGATGTCCGCGACCTCAAAGTAATGGCAAGGAACCATTCAACCATTGAGGAATTATTAGATTACGTCGATCATATGACGATTAAATACGACGAAGTCCGTTCTCAAAAAAACATGACAAATGCTACCCAATTGATGACAATTCACAGAGCAAAAGGGTTAGAGTACAAGCATGTTTATATTCTTAGTTGTGTTGAGGGAAGCATGCCTCATGATTACGCCCTAGAAGCTTGGAGGGAAGGTGACGACAAGCCACTCGAGGAAGAACGCCGCCTCATGTATGTTGCCATGACAAGAGCGGAAGAAAGCTTAAAATTATCGGTACCCATTACGCGAAGAGGTAAAAAAGCATTTCGCTCCCGATTTGTTAGAGAGGTGCAACGACTCGCCCCGAAACAGCCACTTAAATCATAAAAAGGAGATCATCAACAATGAATCACACACAAATGGTTGAAGAAACGCGAAAGTGGGTCAAGAAGCAACTTTCAAATGAAAAAACAGGTCATGATTGGTACCACATTAGACGTGTCACAAAACAAGCTCAGGAAATCGCCAAGATTGAAGGAGCAGATGAATTAATCGTCACACTTGCTGCTCTGACTCATGATTTAATTGACGATAAAGTCGTAGAAAGTGAAGAAAAAGGGTTAAAAAATGTTGATGATTGGCTTATCAGAATTGGTACAACAGAAGAACAACGTCAGCATATTCTGACCATTATTACAACGATGTCTTTTAAAGGCGGTACGAATAAGCCTGTTACGACATTAGAGGCTCAAGTTGTTCAGGATGCTGATCGACTTGATGCAATTGGCGCTATCGGCGTTGCTAGGACCTTTGTATACGCGGGAAGCAAAGGGGATCCTATGTACGACCCTACGCTTTCCGTTCGAGAAACATTAACACTCGATGAATACCGAAATGGTCGTTCTAGTGCGATTGGGCATTTTTATGAAAAGTTACTTAAATTAAAAGACTTAATGAACACGAAGGAAGGAAAGGTGCGCGCTCTAGAACGTCATCAATTTTTAGAAGGATTTTTGGAGCAATTTCTTGACGAGTGGGGGCACGAATAAGAATAATCCAGGAGGGCATTGCCTTGGGGCACCACCCTCCCTTTTTTAGTTCATTGTAACAGAGGTAATATCATCAATAATCAATTCAATAGGATCAGATTTCATTCTAGGTAGAAAAACAACCTTTCCTCCCTTCATTTCAACTAAATTCCCTTCATACCTTTCCTTTTTTATTGTCACGGTAATCCTTGTGTCTTTCATCGTTTGGCTATAGTTTAATTTATCTTCTATAGACATTTTTTCAAAACGTTCATGTTCGTGCCTTCCACTTCTTTTCTCCATTATAATCTTTTCAACATTTGGATCTAACCTATACTCAGCCAGAGGTTCTATTAACGAGGACTCAACCTGGTTAACTTTTCTTCTAGTTGCTTTCTGATAAACAAAATCCTGTTCACTTATATCAATCTCATTCTCTTTTCGTTGATAAATGTAGAGTAAAGGTATCTTATGTTTTCCCATCTTGTTGCTCACCTCTTTTTATTATCATTTATTTAACTATACATTTGAGTGGAACAAAGTATGATACATCTTTTTATTTAAAAACATGATTAAAATTGGAAAAGCCACATATGTATAGGAGGACAAACAAAAAAAGGTAACTAATTAAAATACTTATATAAATGAGGTGAAATCGTGGAACAAACAGATCAAAAATTAAGAGATGCTTTTCAAAAGTTAGAAGAAGCTATTAATCAATTTGAAGAAATGTTACTTGTTGCTCAAGAGCAATCACAAGAAGACCATACTATGAAAAAGATTAGGCCTTTAAAAATACGCGTTAGTGAGAAAAAAAAACTGCTTGACCCTGCAACTCAATTTGAGGATATTACTTCAAATTCTGATGAGATTAGTTCGAGCATTCCGTCTGGTCATGATGTAACCCTTTTTTACAAAAGGAGCCCTTTCCAGTCTACCATTACTTACCAATCTAAACCTGTTACAACTCAGCCTTGGCTCTCATACATCTATTATAAAGTTTAACAAATCCAAAAAGCTGTTCTTCTTAATAGAAGATACTTTCTCTTATCTACAAGCTAAAATCGTTTATAATTGCGTAAAACAAGTACAAAAGGGTTGACTCTAACGGGTCAACCCTTTTGTATACTGTTTTCGGCCTTAGCCCATATCATGCGAAAATCCAATAGGACATTCACCTACTCAACCTATCTCCATACAATAAAGAGAATCAAAACAAGATAAAGGAGTTGATTTCATGTACGGACCACAACAACCAACCGTGCAATTTTTACCACCGGTAGTTGTATCTCAGTACGTCAATCAATGGGTAACAACATCCATCCCAAACTACGGTGAAGTAATTGCATATATAACAGACTATAATCGTAGAACTGGAATGGTGTCGATGTTCATGTACAGAGCACCTAGATATCAACCACAATTTATTCAAGTACATCATAGTGACTTAGTAGGCATTGCACCTTACTACGGCCCTATTCCACCAAGACCAGGTAGACCGCCTAGACCAAGACCACCAAGACCACCATACTCACCTTGGTACCCAGGCCCAGGCCACCCTGGTGGCTTCATACCTTGGATCATCGGTCAAACAGGCATTTTCGGTCAACAAAGATATTAAAGATATTAAATAAGTCCAAAAAAGACTGACGCACACGGAGGGCACTGAAACAGGTAGATTTTTACCTTTTTCAGTGCCCTCACACGTCAGCCTTTTTCCTTTATGATAATGATAAAATATTGTAACCACTGTCTACATGCAACATTTCACCAGTCATTCCACGTGACAAGTCGCTCATTAAGAATAATGCCGTGTCTCCTACTTCTTCTTGGGTCGTTGTACGACGAAGTGGTGAACGCTCTTCAATCTCTTTTAATACATCGTTAAAGCCGCCAATTCCTTTAGCCGCTAATGTACGGATCGGACCTGCTGAAATAGCATTCACTCGAATGTTATCTTTACCTAAATCATTCGCTAAGTATTTTACACTTGCATCAAGGGATGCTTTTGCTACACCCATTACATTGTAATTACGAACCACTCTTTCCCCACCTAAGTACGTAAGCGTGACAATACTTCCACCTTCAGTCATAAGTGGACGAGCTTCTTTTACAACAGCGGTTAATGAGTATGCGCTAATGTTTTGAGCAAGAAGAAACCCATCACGAGTTGTATTTAAATATTCTCCCTCTAATTCATCTTTATTAGCAAAAGCAATACAGTGAGCAATTCCATGAATTGTTCCTACTTCCTCCTTAATTTGTGTGAACGTCTTTTTGATTTCTTCATCACTTGTAATATCACAAGGAAGAATAAGATGATCTTTTCGATCTAATGTTTCCATCAGAGAACGCACATTTTTTTCAAGTCTTTCTCCTGCGTATGTAAATATTAATCTTGCTCCTGCATTTGCTAAGGACTGTGCAATCCCCCAAGCTATACTTCTCTTATTGGCAACACCCATGACAACATATGTACGTTCCTCTAAATTTAATTGAATCATTTTTTCTCCTCCATTATGAGTAGTTATTAATACCAAGTACTAATTAGTATATCATACGGTTCTTATGATAGATAGTTTCAACATTTAATCATGCTAACCCTTTTTTGTTTTAATATTCTTCTGCTCATACTCACATTCTAAGCACTTATAAATGACATTTTGATTGGATTGAGCTGTTAACAAATTCGTGATCGGTCTTTGATCTTTGCATTTTGGACAGACAACCATAACATCAGCTAACACTATTAATCACTCCTGTTTTTATCCTCAGTGTCACCCAATACTGAGTAAGGCAAACTTCCATCACATAAAAAAGAGGGTGAATCAAAAAGTACATTTGATTCACCCTTGCACATTACTCCTCGTATGAACTATTTGATAAGAATGTCTTCGGTAATGCCGTTCCTCTCGTTCCTCTTGTATCGACATCTTCCAATTCATGAGGATAGAAGATAATGAAACTCTCCGGCCCTGAATGAGCTAATACACGTGGTAAGCGCTCAAGCTGCGGATGCCACGCAACGGTTCCTCTTCTAGCACTAAAGACAACCACAACATCATCTGCACGAAGAAGTGGCTTATACGTATTATGCCATTCATTCCATGATTCAAGGCTCGTAACCGATACCTTGACATCAGGCTTCACTTCGTTAAAACTCTTTTCATAACTTTTAATATTATCTTTCACAACGAAACAAGCAATGGTCGCTCCCAATTGATTCGCCATTTTTTTGGCTACTTGCACGGATTGATAGTAACCAGATTTATGATCAAAACCAGATGGAATAAGGATAACAATTCGCTTAGTTGTGTTTAATGGATGACCAAGCATCGATACGAGAACCATTTGTGTCGTACGTTCAAGTAATTGGTCTAATACCCCGCCAAATATTTTCTGGGGTGTAGATAGCTTCCCATTCCAGCCTATAACAGTCGTAGTAATACGTGACTCTTCCATTGCTCGGATCATTCCAGATGTAATATTTGTATCTACCCTTGTGAGCATTTGAATTGGCACTTCTGCCCCAGCTGCATACGTTACAGCGTGCCCGAGTAACTTTTCTGCTTCTACAATTCTTGAGGAAGAGTCTTCTCTTCCTCCTTGCGCAACTGAAAGTGTATATAGCGGTTCAGGAGATTGCCCTCTAATAATAAATGACAAATCCATCAATGATTCCATTGTTTTTGGGTTCGCAAGTGGGACCATTACCCTCTCAGGAGCTGAAGATGGTTCGTATGGTTTCTGGTCTTCTTTCATCGCAATGATTCTTGCAAATTTCTCAACAGTATATGGTCCAATCATACATGTTGCTAAGATCATCACAATGATGGCATTTACAGTCGCTTGATCAAACAAACCTAAATCAAATCCAACAAGTGTTGCAGCTAACGTAGCTGCTGCTTGCGGAATCGTCAGGCCAAAAATCAGTTTGATTTCTTCTCCTGAATATCGGTAAATTTTACCTGCGATCCACGCCGCTAAAAACTTTCCAATGATAACAAGGGATACAACTAGAACCGCCTTCGTCCATGCAGACGGATCGGAGAGGAGTATCCTTAGATCCATCAGCATTCCAACGGATAACAAAAAGAACGGAATAAATAATGCATTTCCAGTAAACTTTATTCGATTCATTAGAGGACTCTGTTCAAAAATGAATCGATTTAGTGCTAAGCCTGCTAAAAAGGCACCAATAATCGGCTCTAATCCCGCTACCGTCGCAAAATATGCTGTAACAAATAACACGGTCAATACAAAAATAAATTCTAGTGTTCCTTCACTGCTCAATGTCCGGAAAAAGAACTTTGCAGCTATTGGGACAATGATAAAAACCCCAGCAACATAGATGACTAAAGAAACAACAAGGACAAACCAAAAATCCGGTGTCAGCTCACCTTGAGTAGAGCCCGCTACGACCGCTAACACAAGTAAAGCAAGCGTGTCAGTCATGATTGTTCCACCAACAGATGTAGTCACGGCCTTGTTTTTTGCAATCCCCAATCGACTGGCGATCGGATATGCAAGCAACGTATGAGATCCTAGTAAAGATCCAAGCAGAATTGCCCCTGCAACACTATATCCTAATAAATACGCTCCTAGTGTACCTAATACAAAAGGAATCGTAAAAGACATGGTTCCGAACGTTAAGCTTCTGTTCCGATACTTTTTAAATCCGTCTAAATCAATTTCCAGTCCAGCAATAAAAATAATATATAACAAACCGACTGTCCCAAGTAACACAATGGTAGGATCCCGATCTAAGAGGCCAAGTCCATTCGGGCCAATAATCACTCCCGCAAAGATGAACCCAATAATACCCGGAATTCTTAACCTTGCCATAATCAATGGGGCCACTAGAAAAACGACCATAGCAATAGCAAAGATAAGAACAGGGTTCGTTACAGGTTGTGGCAACATTGATTATTCACTCCCTTACCTAAAACTTCTGTACTAATAAGTCCTATCAATATTAAAGAACAGATAGTAAACATGTCAACGTTAAATACTTATGTAACCCTTTCCAAATAAAATTCAATAAATTTTGATAGTAGTATGTATTTTTCAGCCTATTCATTGCATTCTCTTTACTGGATAAGCTATTATTTGAAACGAGTCTTTCCGTTCGGAAAAGGAAACAGGAGGGTTATGAAATGGAAATTGATATCATCGGGGATATACATGGATGTTATGAGGAACTCATCTTGCTTATTACTAAATTAGGTTATGAAAAGCAAGATAATTCATACGTTCATCCTAAAGGAAGGAAATTAGCGTTTGTTGGAGATTTAACAGATCGCGGACCTGACTCTATTTCTGTAATAAAAGAAGTTGCAGAACTCGTGAAGAATAAACAAGCTTATTACTGTCCTGGAAACCATTGTGATAAGCTTTATCGTTATTTTTTAGGTAGAAAAGTACAAATTACTCATGGACTTGAAACAACAGTTGAAGAATTAAACAATTTGTCTAAGGCGGATTACCAAAAAGTCAGACATCAATTTATGTCCTTAGTTGAAGAGTCCCCATTATACCAAGTTCTAGATAACAAAAAGCTTGTTATTGCACATGCAGGAATTCGCAGCGATTTAATTGGCCAAACAAGTAAACGCGTCAAGACATTTGTCCTTTATGGGGATATAACTGGTGAAACGAACAAAGATGGAACACCTGTACGACGAGACTGGGCCCAGAAGCATCAAGGAGATGAGTGGATTGTTTACGGACATACTCCTGTAAGGAATCCCAGGTTTATTCATCGGACAGTGAATATTGATACTGGTTGTGTATTTGGAGGGGCCTTAACTGCTTTACAATTTCCTGAGATGCAAATCGTCCAAGTTCCGTCCGAACAACCTTTAGTCGAAGAGAAATTTAGGTCATTTGATAATTAATTATTTAGTTATGGAGGAGTTTCATGAAGAAATACATAATCTTATTATTCCTATTATTTGTTGCAACCGCCTGTGGTCCAGAGGTTACTCTTGAGATCGATCAAGACCAAACTCGAATCATACACGATAATGAAATTGAGATGGCATCTATTTATGTTAGGATAGAAAATAATGGACAATTACCTGCAAATGATTTATCTGCTCGTTTTCTCATTGTCGACTCAAACGTACAATCGGCTTTAGGTGGCCAAGATGAAATCGTGTTTACAGATACCGATGGAAACCCAGAGCAGTTTCAAGTAAGTGGCGGCTCAAGCTTCTTTTTTGCTGAAGTATTTTCCCTTGAGACAGGCGTTACAGATGAGGATTTACGAGAAGGGGTCATTGTAAAAATTTATAATGCACAGGGAGAAGCACTAGCTGAGCATACCATTGAACATGTGACACAAGAATAAGCAATGTGCGCAGTCGCTACTCACTTTGAGAAGAACTAAATCCTCTTCTCAAGGGAGTAGCGAACGGAGCCATTGCCATCTTTGTTATCGACTTTTTTAGAGAACCTCTTCCTGCTTTTAAAATAGCCTCTCGTTTAGTTTATTAGGCTACTCATATCCTTAGGCAAATAAGTTGTGACACGTATCCATTCGTTCGTGAATGGATGTTGAAATTTTATCTTATAACAATGAAGCGCATGACGGTCGATCACATCCCGCCTTCCACCATACAGCTCATCCCCTAATAGAGGGTGTCCTATGTACGAAAAATGAACTCGAATTTGGTGAGTTCTGCCGGTTTCTAATTTTATATCAACTAAACTCCCTTGATTCGTTACTCTCATTACAGAGAAATGGGTAACAGCTCTTTTGCCATTTTCTCTAACTTGGCGAGTAATAATACTATTTGGATCTCGATCAATCGGGGCATCGATCGTCCCTTTTTCCTGTAATGGCTCACCTGTGACTAACGCCTTGTAATAACGATTGACACGCCCTTCCTGTTGCAATTTAGAAAGTCGGTCATGGGCAAGACGATGTTTTGCAATGATCAATAAACCTGATGTGTCTCTATCTAAACGATTAACTGCATGAAACGTAGCTTGAAGTCCTTTTTTGCGATAATACCCTAAGACGAAATTAGCTAACGAATGGACTGGATGTTCTCTTGATGGGATTGTTGACATACCTGCCTCTTTATTAATCACTAATAAATGGTCATCTTCAAATACAATGTCGAGCTCTTTATCTTCAGCTAATAAGGAAGAGCTTGCCTCCTCAGACGGGAGGCAGACCGTCACCTCATCACCTGTTTTTAACAGCTTACGGACTGTTACTTCTTCCCCATTTAAAGTAATTGCCCCACCGTTAAATTTAATATTTGCAAGCCCTCGCTTCGAGATATGACAATGCTCACGTAGAAATAGCCGCAAAAGCTCTTGGTTCCACTCCTCATCTACTCTCCACGAAAGAGTTGCGGCGTATTTATTCACGAATGAATGATTCCCTTACTCTCTTCCAAAATGGAAACGGACGAAATCTCGCAAATCGAATTTTCTCTTCAGCAACACGACATTGTAATGATTTAATTCGACGATGCTCAAGAGTATAGTGATCAACAGTCACTTGAATATCAACATCATTTAACGGTTTCAACAAACAAGTATGATGTTGTGGTAAAACAAGAGGAGAACCAACTGTACGGTACACTCGATTATTAATAGACGCCATTTCTGCAATCTGAATAGAAGCTAAAGAAGGGTGTAAAATCGCTCCACCTAATGCTTTATTATAAGCCGTACTACCTGAAGGAGTGGAGACACATAAACCATCACCCCGAAATACTTCAAATGGCTCTCCTTTTATATCTATCGTACTAACAAGAGAACCTCCTATGCTTTTAATCGTACATTCGTTTAGCGAAAGATGACGTTCTGAATTGGTAGTACCTTCCTGCCGAATGACCACTTCAAGTAGTGGGTATTCAACAATTTGGTAAGGGGTTTTTGCAATATGTATCACTAACTTCTCTACTTCATCAGGTACCCAGTCTGCGTAAAATCCTAGATGACCAGTATGTATTCCGACAAAAGCCGTATCTTCAAGACGTTCGGAATAATCATGAAACGCTTGTAGCAAGGTTCCATCTCCACCTACAGTGATAACCATTTCCGGTTCATGTTCGTTATATAACAAGCCAAAATCAAGCAAATATCGTTTTATTCTTTGCTGCAAAGTATTAGACACGTCATCCCCGCGAGATGTGACCATAAACTTCATTAAACTTCCTCCTTAATCTCTACAGCTTTCTTCCTTGCTCTTGCTTGGTTGAAATAATTTCTTGTGCGTCTCTTACTTCATCACGAATGATCGACATTTCTTCATCTAATTTAAATGCGGCTTCGGCAGCTCGTTGTAATCGCATCTTTATATCCTGAGGAATTTCACCGCTATACTTATAATTTAAAGAATGTTCAATCGTTGCCCAAAAGTTCATAGCCAATGTTCGTACCTGTAGTTCGACTAAAATCTTCTTCTCTCCCTCAATCGTTTGTACAGGATAGCGTAAGACCAAATGATAAGACCTGTAACCACTTGGCTTTTTCTCAAAAATATAGTCGCGTTCCTCAACTATTTCAAAGTCTTTTCTCGTTCTAATTAATTCAACAACAGTTTCGATATCCTCAACAAACTGTGTTACAATTCGAACACCTGCAAGGTCTTGCATCCCTTCTTCTAACTGATCAAGAGGAACGTTTTTTCGTTTTGCTTTATCTAAAATACTCGAAACAGGCTTCACCCTCCCCGTAACAAATTCAATCGGAGTGTGCTTGGATGATTGTTGATATTGTTCCCGTATTCCTTTCAGCTTAATTTTTAACTCATCAACTGCTTGTTTATATGGTGTTAAAAAAATCTTCCAGTTGCTCATTAAATCACCGTCCGTCCCATGCACAGAAAATTTCCACAGTAATAACTAATTAAAAATCTCCTGTACAGCCTTTTCCATCTCTTCACCATAATTACTGTTGCCTTCAATATTATCAGTTAGGAAAGAAAGCTCTTCAACAATCGAAGAAAGCTCAATCTCTATCTCTTTGCTTAGACGTAATGTAAGCGTAGCTGACTGGGATAATATTTCACGTAATTGTGGCCAAGTTGACTGTGAAAAATTCACATAATAAAAAGCAGATTCATCTTCTAATATGTATATAAATGCTAACCCATCTGAATCAACAAGCATACGTTCACCTGCTTGCAATGTCTCAGCAAGCCTAATATCTATTTCCTCCTGCAATATTGCAGTATATTGGTCTTTTTCAACAACTATTTTACTTACTTCTAGTTTTTTCATCATGTCCCTCCAACTATTCAACAGATCTAACAAATACACCACTTATTCTAACATAGTTCTTATGTAAATACGTACCAATGCCCTTTAAAGTTATGACTAAAACGGTATGAGTGATTAGACTTCTACACATAGAATTAGTAATAAAAAAACAGTTACATACCACTAGAGAAAATAACCTGCTATAATAAAAACCATTCAATAAAAGAAATAAAAAATAAGAATTTTTAATAATAAAGGATTGATTCATGTGTCACAAGAAATAGAAATTGAAGTAAAGTCAATGCTTACGGAAGAGGAGTATTATACTTTAGTTAAAGGATTAAAATTAGCTAAATCAGAAGCAGTCACTCAGCACAATCATTATTTTGAAACTCCTAACTTTTCTTTAAAAGCTGCTCATTCCGGTCTACGAATTCGTGAAAAAAATAATACCTTTACATTAACCTTGAAGCAACCTCATACTGTTGGAAAACTCGAGACTCATCAAACGTTAAATGAAAATGAATGGATCACAGCAAAAGAGCAAGGGATTCTACCTGATGGCAAGGTCAAAGACCAGCTTAGTTCACTAAATATTCCGATTGAGCAACTCTCCTACGTAGGGACACTTAGTACGAGTAGAATTGAAATATCATATAAAGAAGGAAATTTGTGTTTGGATAAGAGTAATTATTTAGGTTTTATAGATTTTGAAATTGAGTTTGAAGGAACCTCTGAGGAACATGCTAATTCGACCCTAATGAAGGTATTAGACGACTATAATATCCAATATGCAGTGACTGAAAACAAAGTACGTCGATTTTTTACTCGTAAGTTAAACTCAGACAAAAGATAGGCCAGAGGCAACCAATTGTTGTTATTCTGCTTATTTGCTATCATTATTGTGTTCTAACGTATGAATTTTAAATTTTTCCTAGTGTCATAAAAGAATGAGGTGTAGCAATGGACCTTTCCTTCCTTCAACATGTTAATCAGCTTCAAGCTTTGCAAAAAATAAAAAAATCAAGTCATCAACAATCTACTATGCAATCAATGTTCTCACATTTCTTAAATGAACAAATGAATAGGCTGCAAATCGCCTCTCCTCAAACTAAGCAAAGAGATCTGTTTCTTCATCCACTAACTAGTGTAGAACCAATAGTAAGTGAAGTGACTGCCGTAGTGGATGAAAATTGGAAAAGCTCTCTTTCCAATAAGGAATTAAAATTTCAGCCACTTATCGAAGCTGCTGCCAAAAAATACAACCTAGATCCTAAATTAATTCATTCCGTGATTAAACATGAATCAAATTTTAACCCTAATGCAATTAGTCATGCAGGTGCAAGAGGTTTAATGCAACTAATGCCTGTAACTGCTCGCATGCTTCAAGTTGAAAACAGTTTAGATCCGGAACAGAACATCAATGGTGGGGCGAAGTATTTACGCCAGATGTTAGACCGATACAATGGAGATACAAGGCTTGCGTTGGCTGCATATAATGCTGGTCCAGGGAATGTTGATCGATATGGAGGAATTCCTCCATTCAAAGAGACACAAGCTTATGTTCCACGTGTTTTTAATACGTATTTGAATGCTTAAGTAACACCTTTTGATTTTCCACCTAATACCCACATATACTAAAACTGATTTGTGAAACTTAGTTAACTTAATTTCTCAATATCAGTTTTTTTCTTTTTACTAACTATATACCACTTCCTACTTTTATCTTGATCAATATGTAATAATCGTAATTCATCAAATTTGCCGTACTAATCTCATATTGCTACAATATGAGATAGAGAACAAAATGTTAGTTACTGCTATACAACAGAGGAGTTATAAATATGTCCAATTCAAGTCAAACCCCTTTTGATGCTTTAGGTGGGGAAAAAGTTTTATCAAAATTAGTTGATACCTTTTACAGTAAAGTGGCAAAACATCCTGACCTTTCCTCCCTTTTCCCTGAAGACCTAACGGAAACAGCTCGTAAGCAAAAACAATTTCTAACACAGTTTCTTGGAGGCCCCACTCTTTATACAGAAGAACACGGTCATCCTATGTTACGGGCCCGCCATATGCCTTTTGTTATCACTCCGGTACAGGCTGAAGCATGGCTTACCTGTATGGAAAGTGCAATGGATGATGTAGGAATAGAAGGAGTCATTCGTGAATATATGCTAGAACGTTTAACAATGACAGCTCATCATATGGTGAATCAACCATTGTAGAAAGGAGAATGACCATTGAACCAAAAAGATACTCATTCAACTTGCGATAATCAACTTGGCATTTGTGGTCTAGATCCTGAACAATCGTTTTCTGAGAAACGACCTAAACCGATTGAATTGTATACATTTATTGATCCCTTATGTGCTGACTGTTGGGCTTTTGAACCAATGTTAAAAAGGCTACAAGTCGAATATGGAAGTTATTTCCGGATACGAACTCTTGTAGCGGGAAGGCTTCAAGCATGGAATGCGTGTAAAAATACAACAAAAGGACTCATCTCTAAAAAAAGAGAAATTGCGTCGATTTGGGAAGATATCGCAACAAAAACAGGAATGTCCTGCGATGGAGATGTTTGGTTAGAAAATGAGTGGCACTCCCCGTATCTTGCTTCGTTAGCGATAAAGGCAGCCGAATTACAAGGACCCAAAGCTGGTACACGTTTTTTGCGTAAAATGAGAGAAGCCCTCTTTCTTAATAAACAAAATATAACGAAAGATCATGTACTGATTGACTGCGCAAAAAAGGCTTCTTTAGACATAGACGAATTTAAAAATGACCTATCATCCAAAACGGCAACAAAAGCACTTCAGCATGATATAAAAACAACGAATGAAATGGGCGTTGACATTGTCCCAACCTTTGTCTTCTTTAATGCCAATGTTGAAGACGATGGAATTAAAGTGACTGGAAATTATCCATATAAAGTCTACGTACAAATCTTAGAAGAAATGCTCGGATTCAAACCTGACCCAGCTGTAGCTGTAACATTGGAGGGTTTCTTAAAACGCTATGAGTTTGTGGCTACGATTGAGGTTTCCGTCGTTTTTAGTCTCACTGTAGAAGAAGCTGAAAAGCAATTAAAAGCACTCGTACTTCAACAAAAAGTTGAAGCGGTCCCAGTTAAATATGGAATGTTTTGGCGATACTTAGGATAGATGATTAGATTGAAGACCTAAGCTCCAGGGATTCTGCAGGAAGATATAATTAGTTTATAGACTTGTATTTTGTTCTTATTTGATTAAGGAAAAACACACCTTCTAAGCTTGAACAACTGATCATAAACTATGTTAGCACCAGTTGATAGGAGGGCTTGTGTTGAATCAGGTAAAAATCATTGTTGGAATTATTGTTATCATCATTAGCTATTTCTTTTTCCTTTTATCATTAATGAGAGTTTTTCCGCTTTGGATTGCAGCGCCGGCGTTATTTGCAGGTCTTGTCTTCACCCTCTCTCCTCTTGCCACTCAAAAACGTTTTAAAGGATTCCATAAATAGGCTTATCTCAATAGGTCGAGGCTATCTCAATAGGTCAAAGAACCGCCCTTTTGAGATAGCCTCTTTTATTGATCCAGTAATTCTTCCATTTCTGATAATGTCTTTTCAAAGACGACAAGCGCCTGCTCAATCGGCTCTGACGATGTCATATCGACTCCAGCGTGTTTTAATACTTCAATTGGATAATCTGAACTGCCAGCTTTTAAGAAGTCTAAATAGCGAGAAACAGCCGCTTCCCCTTCTTCAAGAATTTGTTTTGACAGAGCTGCTGCCGCGCTATATCCGGTTGCATACTGGTAAACATAGAAATTGTAATAAAAATGCGGAATGCGGGCCCATTCTAGTCCAATCTCTTCATCAATAACAAGATCTCCTCCAAAGTATTTAACATTCAAATCATAATAGGTCTTTGTTAATAATTCAGGTGTTAATGCTTCACCATTTGCCGCCTTTTCATGGATGAGCTGCTCAAATTCAGCGAACATCGTTTGACGGAATACCGTGCCTCTGAATCCTTCTAAGAAATGATTTAACAAATATAATTTTTCCTTAGGGTTATCCGTATTCTTTACCATATAGTCATTAAGTAATGCTTCATTTAACGTAGAAGCAACTTCTGCTACGAATATCGTATAATCACCATATAAGAAAGGTTGATTCCGACGAGTATAATAACTGTGTAGGCTATGCCCGAATTCGTGAGCCAGTGTAAAAAGATTGTTGACGTTATCTTGCCAGTTCATTAAAATATACGGCATTGTTCCATATGCACCAGAAGAATAAGCACCACTACGTTTACCAACATTCTCCTCCACATCAACCCAACGCTTCGTAAACCCTTCTTTTAATGTTGAGACATATTCATCTCCTAATGGTGATACCCCTTTGATTACAAGCTCTTTCGCTTTTTCATAAGGAATTTCCATCTTCACATCTTTTACAAGTGGAGTATACAAATCATACATATGCAATTCATCGACACCTAATACTTTTTTCCGTAACCGAACATAGCGATGAAGTAAGTCTAACCGATTATTTACTGTTTCTACAAGTTGATCATAAACCACTTCTGGAATATGATTTGCACTTAGAGCAGCTTCTCGTGCAGAATTGTACTTTCTTACTTTTGCATAAAATAAATCCCTTTTCACTTGTCCACTAAGCGTAGAAGCAAATGTATTTTTGTATTTATCATAAGTGTTATACACAGCTTTGAATGCATCTTCTCGTACACGACGATTGCTGCTTTCTAAGAAACGAATATAACGTCCATGTGTTATTTCTACTTCCTCTTCATTTTCGTCTTTAATAGTTGGAAATTTAAGGTCAGCATTATTAAGCATTCCAAATGTGTTACTAGGACTATTCGTCACTTCTGCAGCTTGGGCTAAAATCGCTTCCTCCGCTTCAGATAACACGTGCGCTCGTTGCTGATTTAATTCGGAAAACATTTGTTTATAAAGCTTTAATCCGTCATATTCGCTTATAAACTTTTCGATTTTTGATTCTTCAATAGAAAGAAGTTCCGGAACAATAAATGAGGCAGCTTGACCAACCTGTGCAGCAAGACTTGATGCACGATCATTTAATCCTTGATAATAAGAATTCGACGTATCTTGATCATTTCGCATATGTGCATAAGCATATAACCGCCCAAGCTTTTCTGAAATTTCATTTTGCTTCTCAAGTGCTTCGAATAACGTCACTGCCGAATCAGCTAATGTCCCTTTACAAGCCTCAAGATATGGAAGCATAATTTGAATCTCTTTAAATTCTTTTTCCCATTCTTCATCGGTTTTGAAAATAGCTTCTAAGTCCCATGTTTTCTCTACTGGAACTTCATCTCGCTTTTGCAATTTTTTTGACAATTGATTAGCACCTCCACTTTCTATCCATATTATATATTCGACTTTAGGTCACTTATTCCTTTATTCTTCCCTTCATTTCTCTTCCTCATGAGAGTAATTAAAGTATCGTAGTATAATGTTTTATCATACGTAATTGCTTCATCTACCGTTTTAGGATGCACGATATCCTTAATTCTTTTAAAATACCGTTTTGGCGTTTGCTCTAAATATCCAATTTCAACGAGAAATTGAAAATAGCCAATAATCGCTAAGGACCAATGCCTATCATCATTCATAGAACGTAACATAAATATATTTTTGCTTAAGTAAGGTTGGATACAATGAATGGCGAGGTGAATAGAAAATGTTTGATATAGTGGCTGGTGCTCAAGACACTCTAATAAGAGGTAAGTTTGCCAATAACAAGGGGTGGATGAAATAAGTTCATAATGATTTGTTGGCCATCCTGCTTCAATTGGAAAGAGACTAGGGGCTATGCGGCGTCGATACATGAGGCTTTGCAGAAATTTTTCAGTTTTACTTGGGTATGGGGTGGGTTGATGATAACGCCAATGCTTCTTAACAGTAAGCCAATTATCTAATAAATTTGTGTGACTTTTTTTAGGATAAAGGAATGTATCAAGGGAAGAGTCTGAAAGGGGTGTTTCTTGATAAGAAGCTAGTAGTCGTGTGGAACTATAAGGAGTCAGTTGGTGCAAGAAAACAAAACTTAATTGTTCAGGGCAAAAATAAGTAAGAAAACGTTGCTGATCTGTAATGAAACGAGTTGAATGCCATTCAAATGATCTCATTGAAAATGTATGAGGTCCGTGTCGTTTTAAACGATTTCCACCTAGAATCCAGATCGGAATGATTCCAAGTTGTTGGTAACCTTCAGAACGACTTTTTAGAAGTGTTGATTCAATGGGGGAACACTGAAATTCTAGTGCATAAAGGGTGTTTTGTTGGCGAAATAAAATATCAGGCCTTTGTCTAATAAGTGGCAAGTATACTTCCATTGCGACTTTCAGTTGTTGATTTTTTAACCAATCATATAACTTTCTTTTGCCTTTAAGATGGTACATCGTTTCTCTTTCTAATGAATATAGACATATACTATTTGCCTGATGAGCAAAATGCCAGAGCTTTGACGAACCTAGTTTTAATTGCACTTGAGACTCACAAGCTTGACAGAAAAAGTCTCGTTTTTTGCGCAACTCCTTTAACTCGTCAATGTGCCATTGGTCTGCCATCGATATAATCGTTCCATCTGCTAACTTAGCGTTAAACATTAATCCACCTCCATCAATTTATCTAATTCAATTCGTCCTTTATTTTTACAAATCCTGCTTTAGAAGAAAATAATTATCATACTAGCTATACAAAAAGGTTATTTTTCTTTTTTAATAGATTTTTTAAAAGGAGTGTCTTAAGAGGTCAAAAACAGACCTTTTGAGACACCCCTTTACAATAAAGGTGATAATAATCTAGAAGTAGATTCAATAATTCGATATAAAATAGAACGATTTCTAAATAATTGATAGCTTAATTGATTTGAATGCTCTAAATCGTAAACAAAATCGCTGACGAGGGTCGTTACACTCTTCGTTTGATATAAATAAGCATTCACTTCAAAATTCAAATGAAAACTGCGCATATCCATATTTGATGTACCAATTGAAGCCATCTCATGGTCAACAATAATTAATTTACTATGCATAAATCCACGGTTGTATTCATAGATCTTCACTCCCGCCTCTAACAGCTCTGGAAAATAAGAACGTGAAGCATGAAATACAATTCGTTTATCGGGGCGACTAGGTACGAGCAATCTCACATCAATCCCACTTAACGCAGCGATCTTAAGCGCACTTAAGATGTCATCATCGGGAATAAAATACGGGCTGGCAATCCATATTGACTTTTTAGCAGACGTTATCATGGAGAAAAATAGCTTCTTATTCACTTCCCACCGCTGGTCTGGTCCACTTGCAATCATTTGGACGCTTCCATCAGCGTGAACTGACGTCAGAGCAGGTGATAAATATGTTGGGTTCAAGATCATTTCCCCTGTCTGATAATGCCAATCTTGTAAAAAAATAAGTTGCAACGTTCGAACCGCTTCGCCTCTAACAAATAAATGTGTGTCTCTCCACTTTCCAAAGTATGAATGTTTCCCTAAATATTCATCCCCAATATTTAAACCACCAACAAAACCTACGATGCCATCAATGACAATGATCTTTCGGTGATTTCGATAATTAATTTTGTGGTTCAGAAATGGAAGTTTCACTGGTGAAAATGCAACTATTTCAACACCAGCCTCCTTTAACTCACGAATATACCTTTTGGAAAGCCGCCAGCTTCCTACAGCATCATAAAGAAATCGAACTTGTACACCTGCTTGGGCTTTTTTAATTAAAATATCTTTTATCTCTTTCCCAAGTTCATCGCTTCGGACGATATAATACTCAAGGTGAATGTGATGCTCTGCTAATTTAAGCGCTTGTAAAATATGAGCAAACGTTTCTTTCCCATCTGTCAAAACCTTCGTTTCACTCGAAAACGAAACAGGGTTTTTTCCTAGTCGATGAGCCAACCTAAAGAGCAGTTGTTGATGTCCACCCATTTTTTGAATTTGCTCCTCATTCAATTGTCTATGACCCTCAATTTTCTCGAAGACTTGTTCATCTTGAAGGGCTTTTATTGAAAAAGATCGACTCTTTCGCTGATTTTGTCCAAATAACAGATAAAAAAAGAAACCAACTAACGGAAACGCGGCTAGTACTAATAGCCAAGTTAACGTTTTGGTTGGGTGTCGATTCTCAAAAAAAATAACAACAGCTATAAAAACGACAGATAATGAAAAGGCAACGCTTAATGCTCCAACAACCCACCCTTGCCAATACATCCTTGTCATATAAAGAACAGCTAATAGCGAGGTTAAAAAAATGAATATATTAAATTGATTTCTCATTTGACACTCCACAAAAATAGTTGCACTCAACTAAAATAGGAGGACCCTCAGGATCCCCCTTATTTTCACAAATATCTCCGAAGATATTTGCCTTTCATGTAGCAAATAACAGGTTTTTGTATAGGTTTATCTACTCAAACAACTGCAATGCCGCTTTATTTAGAAAATGAGGATCGAATGATTGGCAGAGCATTTTCTCTTACAATTTCTTTCCCATATTCTTTCATTCGATATATCGAGATATCTGATTCGTAGCCATATTCAAGCATTTGGCTCAACATATCATCTTGCTCATCTTCATTGTAACTGTCGTCATTAAAGACTACATGAAGATAATACGTACCTTCAAAATGATAGAGCTCATTATACAAGTCATCGATAAAGAAGTTATGACTTAAAGAAATCACATCTTCAAAATCTTTAAATCCGATGACAATTTCAAGATGATCATTTGCTAAATCTAACTCTTCATCTTCACTCCCTGACATCAAGTCAACAAGATTTGTTTCATCTGAGTCCTTATCAGTAACTGGAATTTCAAGTTTCACACTACCGTCTGAAACCTGACCTCTTGTCACTACTATTTCTAATCCTTTATCTAATGCATGAACCTGTATCCATAAAGGTCCATCCAATTCTAATGCATCATCACTATCATTGGCTTCATTCATCATTTCGAAGAAGAGCTCTTCTCCACGCTCACGATTGTACCAGATTTCATCTCGGTCAAAGCCTCTATCCTCAATATCTGTATACGTAATATAAAACTTAATAGTCGTATCATTGACGCGTTCAATATCCATATTCGCTCTCCCTCCTAATCGAGTAATGGTACTAGACTTCGTTCTTGATGAGGTAATCCTCTTTAAACCCCCTTCAATTTCTTAGTCATGTAGCAAGCCTTCACATTCGTACTAAAAAGTAATTCGTGATATGTGCTCTGATTCCTTCCTACTACCTAGGATATCTTGTGGGCTGCCTATATCGCTCATCTCAATATAGGCTTACTACTATTTTATGATAAATCTAATGAAAATGGAAATTTAAAAACTACATTTTCTCCTATTTCCAAAAAAATCAGTACTATATCCATTATAACATTTGTTCAGTCAGATATGCCTCCTGAAATTTTCATCATATTTTCTTTGTATGAGCCATATATGTTCTTAGTAGACGGTTAGACAAGCTACATATATATCACTTACGTCACTGCTAAATGTATGACATATTTCTAACCATTATGAAACAAATAAAGTGCTTTTGCCAAAGGATGATGCAAACTATGGATACTGATTTTCTAATATCTCTCTTAACTATTATTGGCATCGATATTATTTTAGGTGGAGACAATGCCATTGTTGTTGCCCTTGCTTGTCGAAATTTACCACAAGAAATTCGAAACCGAGCCATTATTCTTGGCATTTGTTTGGCACTTGTAACAAGGATGTCCCTTACCGTTGTAGCCGTACAACTTCTAGAAATTCCATTTTTGCTGGCGATTAGTGGTGCCCTGTTAGTTTATATTGCTTATAGTTTATTAACAGAACAAGCAGATGATCGCGAAATAGAGGGTGGAACAAGTCTTTGGAGTGCTATTAAGGCCATTATTATTGCAGATTTAGTGATGGGATTTGATAATGTCATCGCTGTAGCCGGTGCAGCACATGGTGATCATACACTCGTATTGATTGGCTTACTTGTTTCTGTTCCAATTATCATTTGGGGAAGCAAATTAATATTAAAAGCTTTTGACCGTTTTCCTATAATTGTGTATATCGGTGCGGGAATTTTAGCTTTTACTGCAAGTCGAATGATAACCCATGAAGAAATGTTAGCCCCACTGTTTTATCACCATCCCGTTTTCACTTTATGTTTCCAAATTGTTGTGATTATTGGAGTCATCTTAGCTGGTTCGTATCGTATTAAATCAAGTAAGAGCTTTTCATAATGTGAAGCATTCACAAAAACAAAACCCTTCTACAGTGAATAAGTAGAAGGGTTTTTTATTAATTGACTAGTCGTTGTGCCTCTTGAAGCTGGAAAGTTCTAACTTTACGAGGTAAGAAACGACGGATTTCAGCGTCATTATAACCTACTTGTAAACGCTTCTCATCGAAAATGATAGGACGACGAAGCAAGCCAGGGTTTTCACTAATGATTTGAAACAATGTTTGCAAAGGTAGTGATTCTAACTCGACATTTAGTTCTTGGAAAACCTTCGAACGCGTTGAAATAATTTCATCCGTTCCATCCTCAGTCATCCGAACCACCTCTTTAACCTCTTCAACAGTTAGTGGAGATGCAAAAATATTTCGTTCCTCAAATGGGATATTATGTTCCTCTAGCCACGCTTTCGCTTTTCGGCATGATGTACAACTAGGTGATGTTAATAATGTAACCATATGGCGGACCTCTCCTTTCAAGTTTGAGATCTATGACGAACTTAGATGTTTTAATGTCAATTTCGTTGATTACATAACTATTATACAAACTTGTTCAATTTTTGTATATACAAATCAAAGCTTTTTTATATACATTTTTGAACGTTGCATACAACTAAATAAACATACAGAGTTTAATTACCCTCAATCATGACATTATAAACCTATTATACAAAAAAATCTTTTCTAAACAAATATGTTTATTTAGTGTTTTGTAACTTTTATTTTTTGGACTCATACTTGTCACATGTTTGTCACACCTTAAGAACAACAAAACTTTGCTATTTTTTCACCTTTTTCCTTCATTTGAAATATTTACATAAAGTTGTAGGAGTTGAACATTCTTTGAAAGTTTGTATAAGAGTTTTTTTACTTCTTTTCTTTTTAACTGCCTGTGGAACAGATGATATAACAAGTGATCAAACAGATCGACAGCGGCTTATCGTTGAAGTGGAAAGCCTCGATCGGAGTGCTATTCAACAAACCCTTGAGCTATCCGGACAGCTGCTACCGAAAAACCAAGTCCCCCTATTCACGACTATGCCGCTTGAAGTAACTGAAGTTCATGTAAATGTTGGACAATCCGTTGAACGAGGTGACCTTCTCCTAACACTAGATGATGAAGAAGCAAAACGTCAAGTCAGTCAAGCCCGTAGTGCAGTGGACGAGTTACAACGAAGCTTGGATCAGGTGAAAAAACTTAATCGATCTATTGAAACAAATGCTGCTAACATGAAAGAACTAGAAACTGAGTTACAGCAATCGATCAATCGGTCACGAACTCTTATGAAAGAGTTAGACCCGACAAATTTTGAGGGTTCAATCGTTGAGTTATTACAATCTTCTTTAGACGTTTCCATCAGACAAGCAGAACTCCTCCAAGTAGCCGGTACTGCTAGTTCGTACACACCTGTTAATACATTGGAATTAGAACTACAGATCTCTCAAGCAGAAGAAGCTGTACACCAAGCAGAGTCAGCACTGCAGGCAACCAAATTAACTGCTCCTATTACAGGGCTTGTCTCCCAATTAGATGTTGCCAAGGGCCAAACTGCACTACCGAATATGCCACTTTTAACAGTTGTTGATCTAAAAGAAATGAATGCAACATTTTCAGTCAATAACTTTCAAGTAGCGAAACTTCAACCCGGCTTAGAAGTGGAACTGTTTGTTTCTGGTGTTAACGAAACACTGCTTAGTAAGATTGCAATTGTTTCTCCTGTTGTCAATCCGCAAACAAATATGTTTACTGTTCAAATACCTGTCAGCAATGAGTCTTTAACATTAAAAGGTGGAATGAGAACTAGTGCCATCGTCGATTTAGATACCATTGATGACGCTATTGTTATACCTGCTAATGCAATCTTGTATCAAGATGGAGAGCCCTACACATTTGTTGTTGACAATCAAATCGTAAGACGACAAGCACTTGAACTAGGCTCAAGAGATGGAGATCTATTTGAAGTGATCTCAGGTGTGGAAGAGGAAGAACAAGTAGTGACAACAGGTAAAGAACGATTAACAGATGGGGCGGAAATTACAATTAGAAGTGAGTGAATGGAATGAACATAGCAAAATTATCTGTATTACGACCAGTTGCAATGGCCATGTGTATTGTTCTTTTAATCTTGTTAGGTACGATATCACTTCTAAATCTTCCTGTTGACCTTTTTCCTGAATTAAATTATCCGGTCGTTGCTGTAACTGCATCTTATGAAGGTGCAGGTCCCGAAGAAGTTGAGAACTTGATCACTCGCCCTATTGAGGAAATGATGTCAAGTGTCCCTAATGTAGAATCTGTATCATCGACCTCCCGAACAGGTGGTGCACTTATTCTTGTATCATTTGATTGGGGAACAGATCTAGACTTTGCCACACTTACGATGCGCGAGCGAATTGACCAAATTCGTGATAGTTTGCCTTTAGGTGTAACGGCACCTCAGGTCATGAGATTTGATCCAAGTATGTTACCAATCGTTCAATTAGCGGTTACGGAGCCAAACGCCAATATAGCTGAAGTGAAAAAGTTAATTGAAAATGAAATCCAACCTAGACTAGATTCCGTCGAGGGAGTTGCAGCCGTTCAAATTGAAGGTGGTGCTGATCAAGAAATTCTTCTTGAGGTTGACCCTGACCATTTAGCCAATTTTGGACTGAGCTTAACAGATTTACAGCAGCTTATAAGTAGTGAAAATTTAAATATTCCTGGCGGGCAGGTGACCGACGCCAATCAAAGTTTGCCTACTCGTATTACAGGAGCGTTTAGATCGATTTATGACCTAGAAATATTACCTATTCCTACTACTGAAGGAGTCATCCCTCTTGGGAAACTAGTCTCAATTCGAGAGACAACAGCCCCTGTTCTACAGAAAAGCTATTTAAATGGTCAACCTGCAGTTGGTATTTCCATCCTTAAAGGTTCTGGCACGAACACAGTTGCAATTGCAAGAAATGTCAATAAGGAAATCAAACAATTAAAAGAACTGCTACCGCAGGGCACTGAAATTCGCTCTATTTTTGATCAAAGCCGTTTTATTGAACAATCAATTCGTGCTGTTGGATGGAATATTATCATTGGTGGTTTGTTAGCCGCATTTGTCCTTTACTTATTTTTACGAAATATCCGGAGTACTCTCATTATTGGATTCTCAATTCCTATTTCAATTATGACAACGTTTCTTTTCCTGTATTTTTACGGGGAGACGTTAAATATTTTAACCCTTGGTGGCTTAGCACTCGGGGTTGGAATGATGGTCGATAATGCAATCGTCATTTTGGAGAATATATACCGTAAGCGTCAATTAGGAGAAGGTAAGAAAGAGTCTGCGATTAATGGAACAAACGAAATCGGCGGCGCCATTATCGCGTCGACATTAACAACTGTTGTTGTTTTTCTTCCAATTGTATTTGTGGAAGGGTTAGCTGCTCAATTGTTTAAACCATTGGCGATTACCGTTGCATTTTCTTTACTTGCTTCGTTAATTACGGCTTTAATTATCGTTCCATTGCTATCATCGACTTTTTTGAAAATCAATGAAGATACTTCGGCATTCCAGCACGGCTTCGAGCGTACAAAGGCTCTTTATCAGCGTATTTTAGAGTGGGCATTAACTAAACCAAAAACAGTTATTTTTTCAACTCTAGTAATACTCGGCTCATCCCTTGCTAGTATACCCTTCCTTGGTACGGAATTTTTACCAGCACAAGACCAAAGCTTCATCAGCATTGATGTACGTTTACCCGTAGGAAACAACTTACAAGCAACAACTGAGCTTACTGAGGAAATTGACCAACAGTTACTTTCTATACCTGAGATTGACCTTTCTTACGTTACTATTGGTGGAACTGATAATTTCACAGTCGGTGCCGGCTCTCAAGTTAACCGCGCATCATATACCATTTTGCTAACAGATGTAACTAAACGCACCCGATCAGACTTGGTCATTGCTGAAGATATTCGCCAGCTTCTTGCTGAGATACCTAATGCTGACATTGCTGTTTCAGCTAGCGATACAGGCTTCTCAGAAAACCCTATCTCAATTACAGTAAGAGGGCCAGATTTACAAACGCTTAAACGAATATCTGATGAAATGATTCATACGATTTCCAAAGTAGAAGGAGTGCGTGAACCTTCTTCTAATTTTACCGAAGGAAATTCAGAAGTTATCATCTCAATCAATCGTTCAGAAGCCGCCTCTTATGGGATTGGCAGTGCACAAATTGCTAGTAAAATTAGAAATGCAACAAAAGGACTTGCTGCTACAAAACTAACTCGTAATGGCGAAGAACTAGATGTTCGCCTTCAAGTAGAGGATCATTATACAGAATCTATTGATCATTTAGAGCAGCTTCTTATTGATACTCCAACTGGAGAGCGGATTCCCCTAGCAGCCGTGGCAACAGTAGAACGTGGACAAGGACCTAGTTCCATTCGCAGAGCGGACCGGCTCCGAGAAATCACCGTACGAGCTGATATACTTGGAAGAGATTTAGGAAGTATCGTAGCGGACATTGAAACCGCTTTGAAAGAAGAAGTCCGCCCCACCCTTCCAAGTGGATATCGAATCACTTTTGGTGGACAAAATGAACAGATGAATGATGCCTTTTTCAAACTGAGCGGAGCGATCGCTTTAGCCATTGTATTAGTTTATATGGTAATGGCTGGGAGATTTGAATCGTTTTTCTATCCGTTCATTATCATGTTTTCTGTACCTGTTACGGCTATAGGGGTGATTTTTGGGTTATTGCTTACGAATCAACCTGTTGGCGTAGGCTCGTTAATTGGAATGTTAATATTAACTGGAATTGTCGTTAATAATGCGATTGTTCTCATAGATTATATTAATACATTAAAAGAAGAAGGCCATGACACGTACGATGCTATCGTTAAAGCAGGACCTACAAGACTGCGGCCCATTCTCATGACTGCCTTAACCACAATTTTAGGATTAATTCCTCTTACATTAGGGTTTGGTGAAGGGACTGAGGTACAGCAGCCCATGGCAATAGTTATTGTTTTCGGGTTGATTGTTTCAACATTTATTACGTTGGTTTTAATTCCTGTCATTTATCGGATTACCGATAATTTAAGGAAGAAAAATAAAACACCTCACCTTGAGGTTTAATAGGACCTACTTTATGCTGACTCAGCAACATAAAAAAAGAAGGTGTTTCAACGGGCTGCCTGAAACACCTTCTTAATCTATGCGGTTGTGCGTCTTGATGGAGTCGGCATTGGGCTACGTCTTGAACCAGCCTTCCATCCTCTCATATTTTTCTTAAGAAAGTCTTTTAACATTTCTCTCTTCTTTTTGTTGTTACGGCGTCTTACATCTTTCCTTTTCATTTTCATCACCCTCATCTTTCATGAAGAAATTTTGCTACATAGTCGCCTGATCCTTTTCTTCCTCATAAGTTAGAACCTGATCAACATCTTCGTATGATGCACCATAAAGTTCCTTATCTTTATAAGTATGAATATTTTCATACGTGTGCTTCATTTTTTCGAAAATGCTTCTTTCTGATTCATCTGTCGGGGACCAGTATAGAATTTCTAATTCATTCACCTCATTTGTTGCAAGTGAACGCCTCCTGTAGCCAACTGACTGTGCATGCTTAAATCCTTCTCGACTATAGAAGCGTTGGCGCTTCTTTGTATCCGTTTCATCATAATCCACTGGCTCTACTTCAAGAATAATCGGCTTGTTCTTTTGCTTCAACCTGTTTAGTATTTTTTTTCCTAACCCTTGCCCTCTTGCGTTCGTTGAGACAAAAAGGTAGTCGACAAAGACGAAGTCGTCCGTTTCTACATACATCATAACATGATTTGGCCCTTCATCCTTATGGTAAATATCCGCTTTTTCTTTTAAAAGTAACTCAATATGCTCTTTTGATTTCATTTCCTCAATTGGAAAGTATTGATTGAGCTTCTCATACCAGTTCATTGCCGTACCTCCATTACCTTTGATAACTTTAGTATATTCCTCTTTCGCACATGCTTAAACTGCCTCATTTCAGCATATATTGGGAAGATTTACCTCCACCCCCAATGTTGTGACGATACATAACGTATTCATACAATTGCACCATGTTCCATCAAGTCTCAGCACACTGCATTACTGTACTATGCTAAAGAGGGGTCAGACCCCTCTTTACTGCTTTAACGCAACAAGAGCTGTTACTTTTCGTAACAGCTCCATCATTAGTCCAAAGGCTTGTAATTCACTCCTTGTGTATATCGGTTTGTCGCATTCCATAAGAGAAACTCATTGATTCCTTGCTCATTTAATGCACGGATTTGAGCTTCCACTTCTTCTTTTCCATAACTTTTGTAGTTACCTGCACCTAACCAAGAAGCAGTGAAATCTTGAATCCAAGGTCTCGATACAGGCGGGTCATCTAAAGCAGCTAATACTTCGTTCTCCACTTTTGCATATTCTTTTGTTAATTCGTACGGATACAAATCAGGCTTATCAATTCCAAAATAAGGCGTCCAGTGACTTGGATAGATCATCGATGAAATAACATCAACGTTTTCCGATATTTTCGAAAAATTTTGGCCAATTCCAGGTGCTTCTGAAATTGTCGCTGCATAACCAAAAATATCAACAGAAACGTCGACATTATAACCGGCTAATCGTTCTCTTGCATAAGCGACAAAGTCTGTCACAGCTTGCACCCTTTTTTGAACGTTATCGTCCCCATCTTCATATTCTCCTAAACCATACTCCAATATTTCATCACGGCGTTCAAAGCCTTCAGGAAAACGAACGTAATCAAATTGAATTTCTTTAAAGCCGATTTTTGCTGCTTTTTCAGCAATGGCAATATTGTAATCCCACACCTCTTGTAAGAATGGATTCACAAATGCCTCTCCTCGGCTATTTTTCCACACTTTTCCATTCTCTGAAAACGATAGCTCGGGCTTTTTCTCCGCTAGTACGGTATCTTTAAACACGACGATCCGAGCAATTGGATATATTTCTTTCTCTTCAAGAGTTTCCATTAACTGGTCAGTATCTCCAATGAAATTTTGAGAAATGTTATAAAACGGCGAGTCTTCCTCTGGTCGATATGTTAAGTAGCCATGATCGTCTTTAATATCGATGACCATTGAATTTAACTCAGTCGTATCCATTAAATCGAGGAGTGACAAAAAGCGCTGTCCACCGGCGGAATTACCTGTTACATATATGCCTCGTACACCGTCTTTTGGATAAGCAAACGAATAACCTGAGTCATATTCAAATCGGACCATTTGTTCAGGCAAATCTAAATTTGTCTTTGTCATTAACTTTAGCTGATGGTCTCTTGCTTTGCTTGACTCCGCTTGTTCTGCTTGTACAGAAAATGTACCCATAACTAAGCCAAAAATACAAAGCATGAGCACAAACACCAAATGTTTCCCCATTGTGTCTCACAACCTTCTCTTTTGGTTTTTGTGTTCACAATTATAGTGTATGTACTAATCCTCGTCTTTAGCATCCCAATCTTCAGGAAGTGGTTCTTCTGCTTCTTGTGCATGCTGCTTTCTTTTTATGTCAAGCTGCTCTTTGTGCCAAAGAAACTGCTCACGATTTATTAAATGCTTCTCTCCATCAAATACAGTCTTCACATGACCAAGCTTAACCTGCTTAGCAACATATTCCTCAGGTAAATCCAAATAAGCTGCTAATTCTGAAATGGTTACATACATATTTAATCCCTCCTCCCCCAATTATACTTTCTGGTTTAAAGAATTGTCATCCTAAGCACAAAAGAAAAAGCCAGGGGCCAATGCCACTGACTAAAGCTAAATAGGTAATACATAAAGAATAATTAAGAAAAAGTGAAAGATTGTTCCCGCTAGAACAAACATATGCCAAATTGCATGATGATATTTAAACCCTCTCCACACATAAAAAATCGTTCCTATTGTATAACAAATTCCGCCAATAAAAAGGAATACTATACCAGCAGGTGGGAGTGTTTCAACGATTGGCTTAATGGCAAAAATAGCAAGCCATCCCATTCCAATATAAAAAACCGTTGATAAAAATAAAAACTTCTTCACAAAGAAAAATTTAAACACGACCCCAACCGTAGCAATCCCCCATACAATTCCAAACAATGTCCAACCAAGAGTGCCTTGAACAACGATAAACAATATTGGAGTGTAACTCCCAGCAATGAATAAATATATAGACGCATGGTCAAAGACTTCAAACAGATCTTTTACTCTTCCTTGCGGCAAGGCATGAACCATAGTTGAAGAAAAATATAGTAAAAGCATCGTTACGCCGTAAATGGTAAAACTTACAATGTGCATAACAGAACCGTATAAGCTTGAGAAAACAATGAGTAATACTAACGCAGCTACGCTAAGTAACGCTCCAATTCCATGTGTAATTGCGTTTGCTATTTCTTCACCTTTTGAAAATGTGTGTGTTGTTGCCATTTCAAACTCCTTTCAAACTTCCTTACCCTGCATTATACACCTTTTACCAATGACAATACTACCCTTTTTCAAGAAATCATGTTGCACTTTCTATTGGAACTCTATATAATAGTTGAAATACACTTTTTTATTGACAGAATTGTTAACACAACTAAGAATAGGAGGAATGTTACGTGAGACATGTCACATTAGTTCAATTGTTCGATCATCCGATCACACAAAAATATGTTAAAAGGTCAGGGATGGCTCATGCGGTAGCCTGTGCTTATCATGCCTTTCATTTAGCAATAAAGCACGAAGTTGATCCCGACCGTGCAACAAAGGCTGCATTCCTTCATGATATTGGACACTATACTTGGTATCGCGATGGTCAATGGGATTATAATTTATACAAAGAATATGACATACATGCTATAAAAGGTTCTGAACGCGCGCACAAGCTTCTTATTCGACTTGGCGAGCACCCACGTACCGCAAAAGAAATTGCTTTAGCCATTTTGCTCCATACTGATTCTTATTTACCAAATGGATATCTTGAACTCAACCCCCTTCAGCATGTGGTTTCCTTGGCAGATGAAGCAGATGAAGAACCTGGCGGAGAGCATCACTACCGCACGATATCTGATCGACGCGCAAGGCGTATGTTAGGCCTTCTTGATAAGAAAGTCGAAGCCCATTCAAACAAAGACTATATTGAACGTTCAATGTAAGGAATGTTGACTCTTTCTAATGACTGTTCATGATTTGGTCGTGTAAAGGAATTGAGTCAACTTTTCTCTCCCAAATTTAGGCTGTTAAAATGGACCTCCTTTATTATTTTTTAGATATATACAAGTTCCATTAGGAGTTAACAAACATTCGACACAAAAATTGATTGACGAAGCAACAGCTTCATGCTACATTAAATCCATCACAATTATATACCCTAAAAAGGGGAGTAGCGACCAATTATGGTCAATGAGTCGTCATGACAGTGATACATTCACTCGGTTCATTGAGCTTCGAAAGCATCCTTTTGTTATGCTTTCAAAGTACGCAAGACCTTTTTATGAGAGGCTGAATTTTCGGGCAGACTCTCATAAAAGGGTCTTTTTTGTGTCAAAATTTTTAGGGGGAATTATTATTATGGTCTTTTTGGGATTCATTTTTGCAGCCTTTATAACCGTTTTTGCTGCTATTAAATTGTCTACTTATGCTGATACGATTGGAGAGAAGACATCTCTTGGAGGCATGGTTGTTGGTACGATTTTTCTCGCAGGAGCAACTTCACTTCCTGAAGTTACAACAAGTGTATCTGCTATTGTGTTAGATAGTCCCGACATCGCTGTAGGAAATGTGTTTGGTAGTAACATGTTTAACTTATTAATCATTGCAAGTTTTGATTTATACTTTCGTAGACAACAAATATTTAAAAATGCTGGAAAATCACATATTTACACTGCAAGCATCGGCCTTCTCTTAGCCACTGTTGCCTTACTCGCTATTTCTTTAAAAATTGATTATTCGATTCTTGGAATTGGTGTAGACGTTTGGGTCCTTATGTCCATTTACGGTTTAGGTATTTGGTTGATTTCTTACTTATCTAAAAAGTACCCTGAAGAACCAGTAGCAGAACCTGAAGAATATAATTTATCAGCAATTCCACTTAAAAGAGCAATTATCGGTTTTGTCATTGCTGCTCTCTTCATAATGGGAGCAGGAACTCTTTTAACCGTTACTGGGGATCAGATTGCTGTTATTACTGGGTTAGGTGCTAGTTTTGTTGGGAGCTTTCTGATCGCAGCAACAACCTCTTTACCAGAAGCGATTGCCGTTTTAGTTGCCCTACAACTACGAAATTATAACCTAGCCATTGGTTCAATTTTAGGAAGTAATTTATTTAATATTTTAATACTAGGAGCTTCTGATGTCTTTTACCGCCAAGGTTCCATTATTGCAGCTGTATCAGATGTTCATCAAATAACTGCGGCAGCTGTCGGTATATTATCCGTTGTCATTTTATATGCTCTCGTTCGTAAACCGCGAGAGTCGACTATACGTTATGCAATGCCTTCAGTTATCCTAGTGATTCTTTACTTTATCTCATCTTATTTAATATTCATTCAATAAAAGAAAGGTTACACAGATTTTGTGTAACCTTTCTTTCATTGCTTTATATCTTATCACCGCAGAATTACAAGGTCTTCCATTAAGTCATAAGTTAACCCACCATTGATTCTTTGAACAATCATTCCTTGTTCGTCAATTACAATAGTTGTTGGGATTCCAATAATTTGATATTTTTTCATTACCTCTCCTTTTACATCTAGCAGTGGATCAAAAGTAGCTCGGTAGTGTTGAAGAAATGGTCTTATCTCTTCTTTACCTCTTTCTTGACTTGTCATGTTAATCGCTAAAAAAGCGGCGCCATTCTCTTTTAACCTTTTTTCCATTTCCAAAATGATTGGCATTTCTTCTTGGCAAGGATGACACCACGTTGCAAAGAAATTCATAACTACTGGTTGCCCAAGGTAATCACCCAAAGCAACTTGCTCACCATTTAGTGTAGTTAGTTCAAATGGAAGAGCTTCTTGTCCGACTTGAACCCCTTTTTGAACCGTTGCAGCAACTGACTCTTCAACTTGTTGGTAGACACTTTCAGATTGACTATACATGAAACCAACACCGCATAATAGGACAATTAAAACACTTCTGTAAAATGCTTGCTTTGTTTTCATGAATCACGCCTCTTTTCGTTCTATTTCAAGATTGCTATAATGTAGCGTATGTCCAATTCAACGAAATCATGCGAAATGAGGGTAATGCTTTGTCCAAAATTCAACTTATGCAAATATTTGCCGTTGTCGTCTTAGTTATGTTTGTGTACATGTCCTATCAAAACGACTCGACAATTACTTGGATCTTCTATTTAATTGTTATTGTTAATGTTATCTTATGGATTTTACGATTAGTTGAGCGCAGAAAAAAAGATCAAGCAGAGTAGGCGAGATTGAACAAAAAGGTAAAAACCAACCTTTTTCTCCTTAAACTTGCGAAGATGTTTGCACTGGCTTCACTCGCTGCGCGCCTTAAGGAGAAAATCGCTCCTTAAGGCTTAAAACCTTGGCAGCGGCTTCGCTCAGTACTTCGAGATTGAACAAAAAGGTAAAAATCAACCTTTTTCTCCTTAAACGTGCAAACATGTTTGCACTGGCTTCACTCGCTGCGCGCCTTAAGGAGAAAATCGCTCCTTAAGGCTTAAAACCTTGGCAGCGGCTTCGCTCAGTACTTCGAGATTGAACAAAAAGGTAAAAATCAACCTTTTTGTTCAATCTCTTACATTTTTTCATACATATTTGTGCATATTATTTGTACAGCTTTATCTATTTAAGGAGGCATATGTATGAAGCAATTGTTAGCAAACATGAAAGAGTTTGGCTACCATTTTTTAGATCTCCTCTTTACTTTGGAATATGAACATATAGACAATGAACATCCCGGGCAGAAAAATTCGATCGATCGTAAACCCGTATCTGATTCTAATTCGATTCAATGATTTAAAAGGAGCATTTGCTCCTCACATTGCTTAGAGGGCACTGAAAAGGTACAACCTTCCAGTGCCCTCTTTGGGGTAATCTATTTTTTATAACATAACATGGAACGCTTCTTTTTTTACAGAAACGGATGTAGGTGTCTGCCCCATCATTTCTCCGTCAGCTGTAACAAAAAGGGGGTCATCACTGTCTACTTGTATAGACTCAACTTGAAGGTAATCGACACCTTTCATCATGATATGTTTTCCTTTAAACACATTGGCTAATATGAAAAGTAGTCGCCATTTTGGGAGGCTGTGAATAATACAAATATCTAATTTCCCATCATCACTTAGAGCATTTGGACAGATCTTTATTCCTCCACCATAATAAGCATGGTTAGCTATTGCAATTAACCAAACTTTCTCAAACACCCTCTCCTCTTTATTTAATGTCAACGTTATGGACGAAGGCTTATACGTTACTAGCACCTTTAATATCGTCAATAAATAGGCTAGCCCACCGAACCACTTTTTCCACTTCATTTTATTCGCTTCATCTGCCACTTTTGCATCAAACCCAATCCCTACTACGGTCATACAATGCCTATCACCAATTTCTAATAGATCTATTTTCTTTTTGTCGTTCTGCAGCAACTTTTCTATTTCTTTTACGTAATCTTTAGAAATTCCCCTAGCTCTGGCATAGTCGTTTCCAGAACCAGTTGGTATCACACTGAACGGGACATTCGTCCCAATCAAACGATTCATAATCTCATGAATCGTTCCATCTCCTCCTAGTGCAATGATTCCAGAAATGTCCTGATTCAAAGTTAGTAGATTATTTATAAACGCAAGACCCTCATCTTTCGTCTCTGTAATAATGACTTGATACTCTACATTTTTCTCTATTAGTATCGTTTCTATTTCATCCCACACTTTTACTGAACGCCCTTTTCCTGATGTTCGATTCACTAGAAAGTAATACATAAGCTTCATGCTCCCCCTTTTTAGACGTAGTTTTCCCATAATGACTCTTTATATACAAAGTGAATAATTCCAATTATAAAGGAAAAAAATGAATAAAATACTTTATTTTGCACACATTACTAGTAAATAGGTATGTTCTTCCATATATATTGAGGGAGGTGATAGATAATGAACGCATTGCAATTTAATTTTACCATTCCAAAATATGTATTCACAAAAACCGTTGGACGCTTTTTTCCTTCTATTCATTGGAACTCTCGTCTTTCATGTCTGCGATGGGGAGAAACTGAAGAGCCGACTTTGCCCAATGATGATTGGGCGAAAATTAAAGTAAAGTATGGAGGGATTTGTGGAAGTGATATGAACTTGCTCTTCCTCCATGATAGTCCTTCAACTTCTCCTTACGTTTCATTTCCATTTACGATTGGACATGAAGCGGTTGGACAAATAGCTGAGCTAGGGAAAAACATTACTCATTTTTCAAAAGGGCAAAGAGTTGTTGTGAACCCAGTACTCTCTTGTGAAAGTCGAGATTTAGATCCATGTCCAGCTTGCGAGCGTGGAGATGAAAGTTTGTGTGAACAAAAAACGAAAGGTTCTATCGAATCCGGATTGCTTATAGGCGCTTGTAAAGACACAGGCGGGAGCTGGAGTCCATATTTTGTTGCACATAAAAGTCAAATCCTCCCACTCCCTGATGAAGTCGATGATTTAAACGGGGTATTAGTAGAACCATTTAGTTGTGCTCTTCACGCCGTCTTAAGGAATCCTCCAAAGGAAAGTGATCACGTATTAGTCATTGGTGCAGGTGTAATAGGACTTTCTGTTGTTGCAGCAATTAAAGCACTTAACTATTCATGCAAGGTCACAATCTTGGTCAAACATGCCTTTCAAGGTGAGATGGCCAAAGCGTTTGGGGCAGATGATGTTATTTATTTAAATGGCTCATATGTAGAAAATACAGCTAGTGCTCTTGGTGCCGAAACACTAAAACCGTTACTCGGACCTGAAATTGTCCAAGGAGGAGCAAACATTGTCTATGAATGTGTAGGCAAAAAGAAAAGTGTAACAGATGCACTTCGTTTTACTGAAAGTGGAGGGAAAGTCGTCCTCCTTGGTTTGGCTAGTATTATGAAACAAGTTGATTGGACGACAGTATGGCTCAATGAATTAACGATTAAAGGGTGTTTTGCTTATAGTACAAACGAGTTTGAGGGACAAAGGATGAATACTCTTCAAATTGCAATTGAACTAATGAAAAGAGGAAAAGTAGATCTATCACCTCTTATTACACATCAATACCCTCTACACGACTATAAGGTAGCTTTCAACACCATCACGAAAAGAAAGCGAGAAAATGCATTGAAAGTTGTCTTCAATCATGATCAAACTACTGTTGGAGGTTAGACATGAAAAATTTTATGCTTAGTTCAAACCCTACAAGTCCATTTTTACAAAGCCTAGCTGATGGGCTCGTTTCAACATTTTCAAGAAATGGTTTTACGTATACTGATAACCCAAACGCCCCTCTTCAACTCGTCTTTCATTTTGTCACAGAAGCTGATATCAAGCCTTTTAGGAGAAAAGCACAAGCAACATTTGTCGTTGCTGTACTAGAAAGTTCAGGTCAACCTTATGATTTATTTACAGAAGTATATCCTTTTCTCATCCGTTCATTAGCGAACCACTTTATGTATATTAACCATCGCTCAGGTAAAACAGATGTTCATTTCTTAACACCTGAACAGGGTTGTTATTCCATTTCATATCATGAAGGGGATGATAAACAGCAGTTTCTAGAAAAAATATACGAGCGTCTGCAACCTCTTACTTGTTCAAGACTGGTCATTGATAATCAATTCTCTGAAGATCTTCCAAAACAACTTTGGAAAGGGGATCGTGTAACGACTGAATTAAGTCAATCAGGCAAAAAACTTGATGAGATGGACTTACTTCCAGCTCCTTTTCCTCTGGACAAGTATTTAAGCGAAAGAGACATGCGTCATTTAAATAAACTTTATGGGCTTGGCGGATTAAGTTATGGAAATTTAAGTGCTAGAAGTGATGAAGACCATTTTTGGATGAGTGCTAGTGGGATTAACAAAGCGAACATGAAAGAAATCGGGCGAGATATATTATATATAAAAGGTTACAATGATAAGGAAAATCACATAGAAGTTAGTATTCCACCGAACGTTAGTCCAAAGCGAGCTTCTGTGGATGCAATTGAACACTGGATGATTTATAAAGAACATCCTGATGTTGGTGCTATTGTTCATATCCATGCTTGGATGGATGGAATTCAAGCTACTGAAATTAACTATCCTTGTGGAACGCTTGAACTCGCAGAAACCGTTGCCTCTCTTATCCGTGAGTCTGATAACCCAGCAGAGACCATTATCGGATTAAAAAATCACGGGCTTACAATCACAGGTCCTTCTCTTGAAAATATCTTTAATCGAATTGAAGGCAAGATACAACGCCAAGTACCCATGTCTTAACACAAAATAAAAGGATGACTAACAACTGACCCTAAGGCCACATGGGTCAGTTTTGTCATCCTTTTATAAGACTTGCTTTGTTCGAACTAACTGTTTTATAACATAAGCAATATGCCTTGCCGCATCTGGCTTCTTTAACTTTCTTGCGTTTGAAACTAATTGATGATACGTCTCTTCATTAAACACCATTTCTTCTATGTGACTAGATATGTCTTCAATTCGTTCTGCTTTCACAGCGGTGCCAAACTCAACTAAAAATTGGGCGTTATCTTCTTCATGTCCTGGAACTGGCTGATAAATCAAAATTGGGGTCTCACAAGCTAGAGCTTCTGATACAGTTAATCCACCTGCTTTTGAAATAACGAGATCACTTGCCCGTAAATAATTTGTGAATTGATTAGTATATGAAATTATGTGTAGCCGATGTTTGCTTCTACACTGGCGGATCTTCTCTTCTAACTCTTTATTTGTTCCCGTCATACATAATATTTGAATGTTCTGCTGTAGTTCTTCTAAGGTTCGAATGATCTCTTCATACTTGCCCAAACCTAAGCCCCCACCAGATATAAGAATCGTTTTTTCATCTGGCTGCAGCTTTAAATCATTTCGTAACTTCCATCTAGGTATGTTGATATCCGGAATTTCCTTTATCGGAATTCCTGTACAAAATAATTGGTCTAAAGGCAAATTATGCTCTTGGGCAAAATGATTAATATGTGGTGAAGCTGTAAAATACCCGTCTATTTCAGGCCTTACATAAGCAGGATGTAAATATAAATCAGTAATTACTGTATATAACGGCATGTTTAAATTTTTCTTTTTCTTTAATCTCGCTAAAAAAGCGGTAACAAACGGGTGTGTTGATATCATGACACTGGTTCTTTGTTTCGTAATGATTGAATTTAACTTTTCACAGAAGAATGTACCTAATTGATCTAATACTAAAAACCATGAGTATTCTTCACTATATCGGTAAAGCCTTTCCCAAAGCCTCGGGGTCTTCTCGATCATCCGTAAATATAACTCTAAAAAAGTTTTGTGTAATAACGGATGAATGGAGTGAAATGTATCAATAATCGTCACTGTTTCGCCTTGTTGCTCCAATTGTTCTTTCAAGGCTTTAGAAGCTTCGTTATGACCATTTCCGATAGATGCCGAAAAGATTGTAATTTGACTCATAAGCGAACCTCACTTCCTTGAACCAGGTACTAATACGATAAAGTTAGTGTTTACTTTTTCTTGTAGAACATTCACATCCAGCATATGAAAAAAAGTTGTCTTTTCATATAAAGTATGTACCTATGTTTTTTGAAAGCAATCTGATATGATTTGATGTATAACAATTGTTAATGGAAGGAATGACAAATATGAAAACCGTATTTTCTGGAATTCAACCAAGTGGTACGCTTACACTGGGAAATTATTTAGGAGCAATGAAGCATTTTGTTGACATGCAAAATGATTATAATTGTTACTTTTGTATTGTTGATCAACATGCGATCACAGTTCCACAAGATCGACTAAAACTACGTGAAAATATACGCAGCCTTGCTGCCCTATACTTAGCTGTTGGAATTGATCACGAGAGGGCAACACTTTTTATTCAATCAGAAGTTCCTGCTCATGCTCAGCTTGGATGGTTGATGCAATGTGTTTCTTACATAGGTGAGCTTGAGCGTATGACGCAATTTAAAGATAAGTCGGATGGCAAAGAAGCCGTCTCATCGGCCTTGCTTACATACCCACCATTAATGGCTGCAGATATTCTTCTATATAAAACGGATATCGTCCCTGTTGGAGAAGACCAGAAGCAGCATCTTGAACTTACCCGTGACTTAGCAGAACGTTTTAATAAAAAATACAATGATATTTTTACGATTCCAGAAGTTCGGATTCCTAAGGTAGGTGCACGAATTATGTCTTTAAATGATCCATCCAAGAAAATGAGTAAATCCAATCCGAATCCGAAAAGTTACATCTCAATGCTTGATGATGAGAAAACCATTACGAAAAAAATCAAAAGCGCCGTTACAGATACGGAAGGTAGCATCCGTTTTGATCGCGATGAGAAACCGGCAGTATCAAATTTACTTTCTATTTATTCCCTATGTTCAGGTGAATCCATTGAAACCATTGAAGAACGTTATGTAGGAAAAGGTTATGGTGATTTCAAGTCTGAGTTAGCTGAAGTCGTTGTCGAAACATTACGCCCGATTCAACAACGCTACTATGAACTAATCGACTCAGAAGAACTTGACGACATTCTCGATCACGGAGCAAATAAAGCGAATGATGTTGCTTTACGCATGATGGAAAAAGCCGAGCGAGCAATGGGGTTAGGACGTAAGAAAAGGAAATAATAAAAAAGAGGTGTCTCAAAAGTCTGTTTTTGACCTTTTGAGACACCCCCGCCCTTTTTCTAATGGACAGGAAAATTCTGTCCTCCTGGTTATTTAATAACCACTATTTTTCTTCATGATTTTACCAACAAAAAATGAAAGTCCAAGAGTTCCAACAAGTAATACAACCGTAAAGATTTGCATGACTGTATATGCGAAGTTATCCATTTTTCCCCTCCTCATGCCTTTTAACATTTCGTTATTAATTATAGGAGAGTTCAGATACATTGTAAATGCCTAAGAAAAAGCCGGTTAGGCTATTTCTTAGACATTAGTATGCTTTTTACACTTCGCTCTATACTTGTTCACAAACCGTTCATTATTTAACGCTTGTCCCATGTTCAAGCTCCCAAAGTTTCTCAAAGAAAGCTTGTCCTCTCACTAAAGCTTCACATAATTGATGGTGTCTTTCGGTCCACCCTTGACGTATTTCTGAATAAAGCTGTTCCCATGCTTCATCCCGATTAAGCATTTGAATTCGAACATAATCATTTGGGCTCCATTCGGTATACCAATACCGCACTTCAGCATCAGTACCCGTTGAATAGAGTTGATCTAGTGCCATATATAAAAGCTGTTTTAATTGACGCTCTTTTCTTGTCAGTCCCCAAAGATCTTCTGGGCTTGGCGAAAGGATATGATAATCTTTCTGGACATCTAAAGTTAACTCAAACAGTTTCAATTCATTTTGTTTTAATTGCTCATATACCATTTGTTCTTGTCTTGGGGTTAGTCGGCTTTTTCTTATAGGAGTTTTGTACCCCATTGTATCAATTGCAATTATTCTTTCGCCATCAGTTGCAACAAAACAATAATCTAATTGGATACGTGACATATTTTTCCTGAGGTAACTCTGTTGGTGAACTTCCGATAACAAATCTTCTGGTAAATCAGATAGGTCATTTTCAATATAATGGAATAGGTTCGGAGTAACATATACCAAAATGGCTTGATCCAATACTTCAATTCTGTCATCACTGCGCCATTCATGAAAATTACATACGTTGTATCCATTTTCCTCCCCTTCGAACCAATTGACCCATACGTCCCGGATATGGACCATAAAAAACCCCCCTTACTGAAATCGTTTTGTATCAACAGTATAGGCAGGGGAGAACCAGTTTATTCCACACTCTCTCAATTCATTCCAATTGTTCTATGATTTTTTTTGTTTTTTCTTTCTTTTCATTGGATACGTCATTGATACAATGATAATCACGATCCCAATAATAAAGAAATAAAACTCTACCCTGTGCAATAAAAACTGTAAATACATTGACGAAGTATAACCAGTGATTAACAAATTCAAGTATGCTAAGATCGTTACTCCACCTATTACTGCAAACGTGAAACCTATAAGCACAAAAAACAATCTAATCATGAGCTATCACAACAAACGATTACCATTTTTTCTCACTCCTCATGTTTTGAACAAAGATCGATCAAGAAACGTGTCAGCAGATAAAGGTAATAAACGTAACGTCGTGTCTGAGTCATTCGTAGCTGATTCGATGATCTTATAGCCGGTATAATATCCTAACCATAATGGAATCCCTAACTCTTTGTTTCCGTAAAGAAGTGAAAGATAATGCTTTCTCCCTTTTTTCTTTAAATTGGGGCGAATCCATCTTTCAAACCACTGATTCGTCCAAACATGATCATAACGCGTTGTCCAACTAGCACATGCCCGAACCCCACATTCTTCTTTCACTGCAAATTCAGCTAAACCTTCCATCACCATCGATTCAAGAAATGTCACTGTTTCCTCGGCTTGATTCATTGCTTGCAAGCGACATATATGGTGGTATTCATGAGTAATTAATGCTAATAAATCTTCTTTTGTTGTAGATGAATGGATAAAAAGAACGATGCCACGGTCTAATGAAAGTCCTGTTTTACCGCCCAGTTCCTTTTTTAAAAATTGATCACAATGATTCATTGGCAATATATATATCTTTACATCTGGACCATTCCATTTGTGTTGTAATTTTAAAAGCTGTTTTTGGATAATAAACCATGGTAGCGTCTCGCTCCATTTTTCATATTCTAAATTAATTGATTGATCTGGTAGAAACAGTCCCATCTGAATGAGATATTGGTGAAGACCTATTACATCATTAGTTGAAAAGATTTCACATAGTGGCTCAATGATTAAATCACGCTGACATTCCACTTTTTCTTCAATTGTCTTTGCTTTATTCCACTTATTGTTGTAGTGATATAACCACTTGTCCGTTCTTACAACCCCCATTTTGATGACACCCTCCTTATTTCCACTATATGAAGAGTTTGTCTAAAATGAACCAACTTCTGCCTTTTCTACAAAAAATCATCTTCTTACGTACTGAGGGCACTGAAAAAGAAAAATCGACTTTTTCAGTGCCCTCTTACACATTTTCAAATAAGCATTAGAAAATGAGGAAAGTATAAAAACAGATAGCTAGGGCGATTTTCATAATAACCCTGGCTATCTTTTTCATTATACTAGAAATGTAATTTTTTTTTGTTCTTTGTTCCAAACAAGAGCCGCTTTAAATGTTTTTTCATCTTTTATAAATCCCTCGATCGTTTCTGTCTTCCCATCTTTTAGTAAAGCTTTCACATCTTTTTGCCTGATTTTTTTTTCAAGAATAACTTTAGAAATCGTGAACTTACATTGATGTGATTGAAATTGGCTACATCCATAGAATGTACCTTTATCTAGAATTGATCCACCACAGCCCGGACACTTCCCTACTGAAGTAGAGCGCTTTTTGCCCCGTTTTGGTTTCTTTTGCATCGACGACGTGTCAAAATTTGAAAAGTCCCATGATAAAGCCTGTCTACTTGCTTCATCAAGTAAATGAGTAACAAGCTTCTTCGTTTGATCCATAAAAAGTGCAGGTGATGCCTCTCCTTTTCCAATCTCACGTAGTCGCTGCTCCCACTTAGCCGTCATCTCTGCAGAAGTCAGAAGACTTGAACCTAATGCCTCAATCAATATCCGACCTTTTTCAGTTGGATAAACGATGTTTTTCGTTACTGTCATATATCCCCTGTCTTTTAAAATCGTTATAATCCCTGCTCTCGTTGCTTCTGTTCCAAGTCCTTGTGATTCCATCAATATTTTCTCAAGTTCTAGGTCCGTTACTTGTTTCCCAGCTGTTTTCATGACATTGATAAGCTGGCCCTCTGTATACCTTTTAGGGGGCTGTGTAACAGATTCTTTCGGCTCTATTTGTTTAACTTGCCCATTATCTCCAACTTCAAGGGTAGGGAGCTCTTGATCTTTGTCTCGTTTATTTGTCTGAATGATTTTTCTCCATCCTAATTGCTTCACTACTTTCCCTTTTGATTGGAATGTAGCTCGATCATCAACGAGTGTTTCAATTTTGGTCGTGTCAACAATTGCATCTTCTTCATGTGCAGCAAGGAGAGAACGAACAACTAGATCATAAATGTTTTTTTCTTCTGTTATGAGCTTCTCTAGATCAGGTACTTGTTCAGTTGGAATAATGGCATAATGGTCGGTTACTTTTTGATCATTCACAAAACGTGGGTTACCAATTAAAGTTGAAACAGGGAGAGGAAAATACGATGCATATTCCGGTTTCCTTGATAAAGTATCAAGAATGGTTGGAAACGTGAATGCTTCTCCCTTTGTAACAAAAGGAGAGTCCGTTCTCGGATATGAGATAAAGCCTTTTACATAGAGCTTTTGTGCGATATCGAGTGTTTTTTTCGGTGAATAACGATAGCGTTGATTTGCTACTGTTTGTAGACTAGAAAGAGTATACAAAAAAGGCGGCTTAAATCGTTTTTCTTCCTTTTTCACATCAACAATCGTTGCTTGTTTCCCTTTACAAAAGATCGCAATTTTATTTGCCAATTCTGCAGTTTTTATACGCTTACCACCATCTTTGTGCCAAACGCCTTTGAATTCTTTTCCTTCGACAATAAAAGTAGCCGTTACTTCCCAAAACGGTTCAGGTTTAAAATCTTCAATCTCTTGTTCCCTCTTCACAATAAGGGCTAGCGTTGGGGTTTGAACTCTACCAGTTGAAAAGACATCTGAGATTCCTTTTTTTTGTAAAAGAAGAGTATATACCCTTGATGCATTCATACCAACGAGCCAATCCGCACATGATCTACTTAATGCTTCATAGTATAGAGGTCTTGTTTGTTCCTCAGCTTTTAGTGAGCGAAACCCTTCCTCTACTGCTTTTCTGGTAAGAGAAGAAAGCCACAGCCGTTTTAAAGGTTTTTGAACGTTACATTGTTCAATAATTAAACGCACGATCAATTCCCCTTCACGTCCAGCATCGCCTGCCATGATGATTTCAGTCACATTCGACTGTTGTACCAATTTTTTTACCACTTGAAACTGTTTCCCTTTTCCTTTTGAGATTTGATGTTGAAACCGTGAAGGCAAAATTGGCAATGTCTCTAACTTCCATGTCCTCCATTTTGGATCGTAAACCTCAGGTGGAACTAGCTCACATAAATGCCCAACAGCCCACGTGATGTAGGCGCCTTTTGGGAATTGAGCCGTTTTTTTAATTTCAATATACCCTGCCTTTTTTACTGATTGATATGGCGCAGCTAACTTCGCTCCTTGATCTGGCTTCTCTGCGATAATAACTTTCATCCCATTTTCTATCCTTTCGCCACACTACTTTTGATCAATTATAACTCATTATAGAAATAATGAGTGAAAAATTCCCCTTTCCATCCAAAATAGTGTTACTATACAAAAAGATACTTTTCATCAATTATTTACAATTGTTAAACATTTTTTGCTTAAGCTTTTTTTGCAAATAAAGAAGCTTGCATCACCTTTTAATTATCATAAATAAAAGGAGAAAATTATGCTTACTTTAAATAAGTCTGTTCCTTTATCTGCCTATACCCAATTTAGCCGTGCTGAATGGGCAAAATTGTCAAAATTAACTACTGAGATTTTGTCTGCCCATGAACGTGAAAAGCTAGGAAGTATCAATGAGACAATTTCTGCAGATGAGGTTACTGATATCTATCTTCCACTATCACAATTACTATATATGCACATGACTCACTCTGTTACTTTACATGAAAATGTTAGTAGTTTTTTGCAGAAAAAAACGAAGAAAGTTCCATTTGTTATCGGGGTAGCGGGTAGCGTTTCGGTAGGAAAGAGTACCACTGCACGGTTAATACAAGCATTAGCTTCACGCTGGCCCAATAACCCTAAAGTTGACCTAATAACTACAGATGGCTTTCTATACCCCAATGCGGTACTTGAAGAGCGTGGGTTAATGAAACGAAAAGGGTTTCCTGAAAGCTACGACATTGGGCGATTAATTCGTTTTCTATATGAACTAAAATCTGGTCACGCTTACATTGAAGCGCCTATGTATTCGCATTTAACATACGATATTTTAGAAGATACTGTTCAAAAAATAATCGAACCTGATGTTGTCATTGTTGAAGGAATTAATGTCTTACAAGTAAATAAAAAAGACCGACGTATTCCTCAAGTGTTTGTCTCTGATTTTTTTGATTTTTCTATTTATGTAGATGCAGATGAAGAGGACATTCGCTCATGGTATATTGAGCGATTTAAACTGCTTAGAAATACTGCTTTCCAGCAATCTGAATCCTTCTTTCACCGTTTTCGTCATTTAAGTGATTCTGAAGCTTACGATGTCGCCAAAAGCATTTGGACTACGATCAACGGTATCAATCTTGAAAAGAATATTCGACCAACCCGCCATAGAGCCGACCTCATTTTGAAAAAAGGGGCAGGCCATCGTGTTGAAGAAGTTCATTTAAAAAAAATGTAGAGAAGGAGGCATCCTCCCTCTCTACATGCTTTTAAATCGAGAGTATCGATCGTAATTGGGATAATACCTGATAGATAAATGAAGGTTGTGTTTCTGTTTCTTCTAATCTTTTTCTATCATCCTTCTCATCAGGCTTATCTTCTGGATTTAACAATGTTGTTTTAATAATTCGATCCCCTTCGCCTCTTACCCACAAGCGACCAAGGGGATTAACGTCTACAGAGATCTCCTCATTTCGGTTAGAAAGAAAATATAGATCTTCTTCAAGTTCAAAACGATCTCCTGACTCGGAAGTAAAGATCTTATTACTAAACAAAACATTCGTCTGAAAATGCCCAAATCCATAATCAAATAATGTAATCATATCACTATAAGCATGATCACTAGAGGGTGCATTTAATGTAACTGCAATTAACTCCATTCCATTCCGCTTTGCGGTTGTAACAAGAGTATAACCCGACTTTCGCACAAAACCATTTTTCACACCCGTGACACCATCATAATGCCATAACAGACGATTATGATTATAAATGACTGTTTCCCACCCTTCTCCAATCCATTCCATCTCTTTTGTACCAACAATCTCTCGAAAGGTTTCATTTTGCATAGCATATTGTGTGATCTTAGCCATGTCATAAGCTGTTGTTTTATGCTCCTCATCATAAAGGCCATGAGGATTTGTGAAATTCGTGTCTTGCACTCCAACCTTCTCCTCAATAAAACGATTCATCTTCCTAGAAAAAAGCTCTTCGCTTCCTGACATATGCTCTGCGATGGCTGTTCCCGCATCATTTCCAGAATTAATCAGTAGCCCCTGTACAAGCTTTAGCAAAGAAACTTGTTCATCTTCTAGTAAATAAACGCGTGTTCCTATTACATTTACAGCTTCTTCACTTACCGTAACGATATCATCAAGGTTCCCTTCTTCTATCGCAACCATTGCCGTTACTATTTTTGTAATACTTGCTGGGTACATCTTTTGGTTCATCTCTTGATTAAACAATATTTCTCCCGTTTCAGCGTCCATAAGAATCGCTGTTTCGCTATATAATGACAATGTCTCGTTCGCAGCTTCTATTGTTTGGGGTCCTTGAATGAGTTGAATTAGGATGACAACAATACAAAGGATGCTTGTCTTAATAGATGTTAGTTTCACATCATCCCTCCAATCCGTAATAATCACAAAGACTAGTATAACTTAAACATATTACAACTCGTTAACACCAATATTACAGATACCAGTGATTCTTTTTCAAAGGCTGTTTTCGCATACTTTGTTGTAACGTGTTCACCACCTGTTCGTTCCATTGCGCTCTAGCCACTCGCTTTCCGCGGGGAGGTGCCGAGCCTCCTCGGCTGTGCGCCTGCGGGGTCTCGCCCTACCTCTGCATCCCGCAGGAGTCGAGTGACTTCCGCTCCATTTCACTACGAGAAAAACGTTTCTTCACAGCAACAATCTTTACGGAAACAGCCTTTTCAAAAAGATAATGGAAAAGGTTGCCTACTCAGGTTTAATTTCCAAATTATCTGATTTACTATATATCTAAAATAACAACGAAACCCCTTATTAGTACTGACTTTTCATCCATTCTTGTACATATCACCATTCATTCCTATCCAGAAAGGTATAGATTTCCCCACATTTCGTTACATAACTGTAAAATAAGAGGGTGCTCCTTACTGCTCCATGGCATGTTGTACTCTGTATTTGTGACTGGAAAAAGTTAACTACTTCATCTACCCAAATTTTATGCTAGTTTAGTAGAGTACGATTTACCGAGGAGGGCTTTAACTTATGAAAAAAATGATTTTTACTATTTGCGCGGCAGCATCCATTTTCTTTATTGGAGGGAATGACACACATGCACAATCAGTTACACACTCGGTTGTTGCAGGAGATACCCTTTATAAATTAGGTCAGCAATATGGCGTTTCAGCTACTGATATTCAAAAAGTAAATAACAAATCTTCTTCTATGATTATGGTTGGAGAAAAATTAACAATTCCTGCATCTATCTCAGCAGCAGAAAAAGACCTTTTAGCACGTTTAGTCCTTGCAGAAGCAGAAGGTGAACCTTTTGCAGGGAAAGTAGCGGTAGCAACCGTTGTGTTGAACCGTGTTGCTCACAAGGATTTTCCAAACACAGTAACAGGAGTCATTAATGAGGTCTCAAATGGCTACTACGCGTTCTCGCCTGTACAGAACGGTCGTATTAACCGCGCTGCTGACAGTGAATCTATTCGTGCTGTTAACGAGGCTTTAGCGTTCCGTGGACAAGGTTCAGGCTCACTATTTTTCTACAATCCAACGATTGCAACAAATCATTGGAATGCTACAAGAACAGAAACGATTCGTATTGGTAATCATGTATTTTCAAAATAAAAGGTAGTATTGTAAGAGGTTGAACCGCACCGGTTCAACCTCTTTGGGTATTATAAAATCTTCATCATATATTCTTCATCTACGTACTCTTCGTTAATCTTAAGAGCTCTTCTCTCAAACCCATATACTTGGAATCCTAAAGATTCATAAAGTTGTTTAGCTTTTTCATTTTGTGCTGCAACGACAAGTTGTAACTGCTCGATTCCTTGAGCTTGCGCCTCCTCCATCACATAAGTAAATAGTTCTTTCCCTAATCCCTGTCCTCTTGCCTCTTCAGCTATAAAAACACTTCCAATTGCAGCCTTGTGTTGCATTTTTAATAGCTTTGAACGCGAAAGACTTATGATGCCTACAAGCTGGTCCTCATTTTTGAACAATCCATAAAATGCTTCCGCGTTCGTTAATTTCGATTCAAAAAAACCAATGGTTTCCCCTGCTTCTTCTTCATAGCTTGCAGCAAAGGCTTCTGGTACTTGTGTCAACGCTTGCAATCTAAGCTGTTTAAAGAGGGACGCATCTTTAATTTCTAACTTTCTTATTTGCAAATGAAGCACCCTTTCTATTCATTAATAATCATTATTTTCACTAAAAAACAGGTACTTTCCACCTAAACAAGGAATAAAACTAGTAGTATATTTTCAAGAAAGGATGGTGATCCTGTTGACTCGAATCTCTCGAACTTCTCGTACAAAAGCCGAACGAGTTCAAGCTGCATATGTAAATCGTATGACTGAAGTGCATAGTGTGGATCCTATTCAACCAATCGAGCGAACAGAACTAACAAAAAATCACACGAGCCATCCAACTGAAAACCATTTGCTTTCATATGAGCGATATTTTCAGACGAAACAACATATAAGAGATGCCTTTAGACAATTTTATAGGCATGAAAAGGAACTATATAACATAGCGACTGATTTAGACGAAACAAGTAAAGAAATCCTAACACATATAGAGAAACTCGTCCAAAAATATAACCAAGCAATGACGGCCCTTGAATCCTTTGATAAGCTGTCTGGAACAACCTATCTCTCTTCAATAGAAGATTTAGTTTTAAAGCATAAAAGCGACTTAAAAACGATTGGGATAACAGTGCAACATTCTTCTCCATTCCTATCGTTTGTTCCAGCACAATTTCTCATTCATTTAGCTAAATCAAAGACAACAACCCTTCAACAAGTAAAAAGCTTTAAGACTTTAATCATGAATGAACACCAATCATTAGCAAGGACAAAAAAATCATTATATCTCGATTATTATGAAGGTTCTCCAATTGAATTAAAAGGCTTAATCATTGAAGAAGAGGGATAACATCTACATCTTCTCATCACTTATCAAATAATGAGCAAATTTGTTAAAATATAAGAAATACTTTAGAAAGGAGGAAAACTATGGATGTTATTGTTTCACACGTAAATTTAGACTTTGATGGATTAGCATCAATGCTAGCTGCTAAAAAACTTCACCCTGGGGCTCAAGTTGCTCTTACTGATAAACAGCACCCAACCGTAAAGTCCTATTTAGCAATTTATAGAGATGAACTTGCCTTTTCATCATATACAGAAATAAATTGGCAACATGTTCGTACGTTAATTCTTGTCGATGTTGCCTCATTAAAACGAACTGGTATCCCCTTTTCAGACTTGTCTCCACATGTACAATTCATTGTTTACGATCACCATGCACCAAAAGAAGGAGATGTAACAACAGGAGAACGTCATATAGAACAAGTTGGGGCAACGGTTTCGCTTTTAACTGAGCAATTACATAATAGAAAGATTACAATTACTCCTTTTGAAGCAACATTATTCGGTTTAGGAATTTATACGGATACAGGAAATTTCACCTATCCACAAACAACAGAAAAAGACCTTTTTATAGCATCAGAGTTAAAGAAGCATAACATGGACATTACATTGATTGATCGTTTCTCCGAGCAGCCATTGTCGCTTGAAAATAGACAGCTTTTTCAAACACTCCTGTCAAATGGAAAGGAACAATATAACTCAGGTATAACACTTTTTCTAACGACACACGAGCAACCAAGCTATCAAAGCGGACTTGCTACCTTAACAAGAAGATTACTTGAATCAACCGATTCAGATGCAGCTATTTCAATTGTTAAAATGAAGGACCATGTCTATGTAGTTGCTAGAGCAAGGTCAGAGCGCGTTGATCTAAGAAAATTAATGACAGAACTCGGCGGTGGCGGACATGCACAAGCGGCGTCAGCTACTTTAAAGAGAAAAGATCTTAATGAAGTCATAAAAACTGTCCAAAAATCATTAGCAGTAATTATTAAACCAGCCATTACTGCTGCAGACTTTATGGCATCTCCAGTAAAGTCGGTTTCACCATATGACACTATTAATGAGGTTCTTGAACAGATGTATCAATACGGCCATACTGGTTTCCCAGTGGTGAATGATCAAGGACAACTGGTTGGTGTCATTTCTCGTCGTGATGTGGATAAAGCGACTCATCATGGACTTGGACATGCCCCAATAAAAGGATATATGTCTACACAGCCTGTGACTCTCTCTCCAAATGCTTCTTTGGAAGAAATTCAATCGACGATGATGAAACACAACATTGGTCGTATACCCATATTGTCAAATGATGAAATGGTCGGTATTTTATCAAGAACCGATATTATCGAACAATTGCATAAGCAGACAAGCAAGTTAAGCAAGCAATCGATTATAGAGATGATGAAAAGCCAGTTATCGAAAGACATTTACAAACTTCTTATCGAAATTGGAACGATTGCTGATAGTCAAGGAGTGAGAATTTATTTAATTGGTGGGATTGTTCGTGATTTTATTCTGAATCGAGCAAATGAAGATATCGATTTAGTTATAGAAGGAGACGGAATTGCCTTTGCCAACCTACTGTCCGAACGCTTAGGTGGTCAAGTCAAATCGCATGAAAAATTCGGTACAGCAACATGGAAAACTACAGATAACGTTAAAATTGACATTGTCACATGTCGGACTGAATATTATGATGCCCCAGCAGCACTTCCTAATGTACGTGCTTCTAATATTCGAGAAGACTTAAGAAGACGTGACTTTACCATAAATGCGATGGCACTTCAAATTAACAAAAGTCATTTTGGGACATTACTTGACTTCTATCAAGGTCAGGATGACATTGAGCAAAAGAACATCCGTATCTTGCATACACTAAGTTTTATTGAAGATCCTACGAGGATTATCCGGGCAGTTCGTTTCGCCTTACGCTTTCATTATCAGCTAACAGAGCAAACTTTCACGTTAGCCATCGATGCTGTAGCGATGTTAAAGCAAGTAAGTGCTAAACGTCTATTACGTGAATTCGAGTTACTCGTTTATGAAGGTACCATTATTGAAGCTATTAAAATGCTAGATGAGATTGGTGTGTGGACTACCTTACTTGGTCATAGTCCTACAGAGGAAGAGATAATTAAAGTAGATGCTATACTTAACGAAATACAAGATCCATTTTTTATTTTCCTTACTTTTGCTTATCATCAAAAAGATTGGAAAAGAAAAGTGAAGCTCTTTGCGTTAACAGCTCGACAAAACCAAATCATACAGCAGCTTGAAATCTTGGATGAACACCAAATAGAGCAACTTACTACGATCGGTTCAATCCATCAACAATTTTACAATTATACTGAAGAGACGATTTTTATTTATACTGTATTAACAAAGAACGAGATGTTGCATACCTATTTAGAGAAAAGAAAGAATGTAAAAGCATTGCTTTCTGGAAGGGATTTAATTGATAGGGGAATAAAACCTGGTCCTGTTTTTTCTAATATTCTACACCAGTTAACATGCTTGCAACTAAATGATCAAATCAAAACCAAAGAAGAAGCAATTACGTGGCTCGATACAAATTTCAAATAAAATTTTGAGACAACCTATTTCGCGGGCACTGATAAAGGAAAAACCCGCCCTTTTCAATTACCTAGCAATGGCTCCCTTTGCTACGCGCCGTGAGTGTGTAACCCAGGCTTTTAAAAGATGTAACGACTCCGCTCATTGCTTCGGGGTGTCTCTAAAGGTCAAAAACAGACCTTTTGAGAACCCCCTTTTTATCGGTAACCTATTTTTTCTGCTTCAAGTGTTAGTTCGTCGCGAAAGTTTGGATGAGCGATTTGAATTAGTGCCTCTACTCTTTCTCGAATTGATTTCCCCCTTAATTTGGCCACACCATATTCTGTGACAACGTAATCAACATCATTTTTTGAAGTTGTTACGACTGCCCCCTTTGCCAAAGAAGGGACAATTTTGGAGATTGTGCCATTTTTGGCTGTTGAATGCAAGCAAATAATCCCTTTCCCGCTTCTTGCCATTCTAGCTCCGATGCCAAAATCACCTTGTCCACCTGTGGAAGAATAACTCCTCCCCTCAATCGATTCAGAATTGCACTGTCCTAAAAAGTCCACTTCAATCGTTGCATTAATCGTGATAAGTCGATCAATTTGCGAAATGACTCTACTATCATTTGTTTTGTTAACTGGAAACATTTGAACTTGTTTATTATTATGCATAAAGTTATATAACTTCTTGGTCCCAAAAGCAAATGTTGCTGTCATACTTCCTTTTTGTAATGGATTGTTTGCATTTGAAATTGCTCCAGCCTCAAATAAATCAACTGATCCTTCAAAAAGTTCATAATAGCATTAGGTATCGCTCCAAAGCCAATTTGAAGAGTATCGCCGTTGTTAATCATTTGGGCAACTGTTTCGCCAATAATTTTATCTTCTTCCCGTAAAGGAATATCTGGGGTCACTGGTAATGAGACATGATTTTCAATTAACCCATCTACTTTAGTTATATGAACTCGGTTCTCACCAAATGTATATGGCAGCTCATTATTCACTTCTAATATAATTTTTTTTGCTTTTTTAATATGTGGATAAATATAATCACAATTTGTTCCTAGTGAAAAATAACCATCATCATCCATAGGAGAAACCGTTGCCATTATTACGATATCCTTTGCCATTTCTTCAAGGATAGATGGTACATCTGAGAAATGATTTGGTAAGAGATCAAGCTCTTTCTCGTAAAACCCTCTCCTCTCATCTTTGTTTAAAAACATGGAGATAATTTTCAGTTTGGATGGTTCCACGTCAATAACCGGTCGTAATGACAGCATTTGAAACAAGCGATTTCCCTTCAATGTTTTATGTGAAGGTAACGCGCTCATTAATGCTGGTGGTTCTCCAACTGCCAATGGAACAATAATGTCTTCATTTGGTTTTATAAGTAATACTGCTTCTTGGGCAGTGTTCATTCGTTTCCTTTCTAACAAGTCTAAACAATTCATACTATTCCTCCAACTCCTGTAATACTAATTATTTTTATTTTTCATTCATGAAAAAGTCATTTCCAACGAATAATATTACTATGTTTTCGTTCAGTAACCCAAAGCCTTATTATCATATAGTGTTAACAGTCAAGTTTAATCCTATGTCTTACCTAACAATTACCGGAACGTGAGGAGGGCTTCCATTGTCCACCCGAAAAAGTTTAAAGGAGATAAGAAGAAGACGAAGCTATCGAAACATTTTAATCTTTTCCTGTCTTACATTCCTCTTGCTTCTTGGTGCGATCGGAACATTCATATTTTCGCAGTATGAAGCTGGGAGAACTGAGACTGAACAAGGAATTATGATGATAACAAACGATAAACCAAAAAGTACGAACAATGAAGTTGAAAATAATACAATAATAAAGGCGAAAGAACCTGAAAATAACGAACCAATTAATGTGCTTTTAGTTGGGATGGACACATCCAAGGATGAAATTGCACGTACAGATACCATCATGGTAGCTCAGTATAACCCAACAAATGGAGAAGCCAAGGTTGCATCCATTATGCGTGATGCCTATGTAGAAATACCGGGAAAATTCAAAAATAAAATTAATGCTTCTTTTGCTTTTGGGGGAGTGGAACTGCTTCAACAAACGCTCGAACATAACTTCGATCTAAAAATACATTATTATGCGCTTGCTAACTTCGATGGTTTTATTAAGTTGGTTGATACAATTGCACCGAATGGGTTAGAAGTCACGATAGAACGTAAGATGTTAGATCCAAATAACGCAATAAACTTTGAGCCAGGAGCCCAAAGTCTAAACGGGGAAGAGACTTTAAAATATGTTCGTTTTCGTAAAGACTATGAAAATGACTTCGGTCGTGTCAAAAGGCAACAAGAAATATTGCAACACCTTAAAAATGAGTTATTCACTATATCAGGTATGGCAAAAATTCCAAAACTCATTGGTATGTTGGAGCCTCATTTAGAAACAAATATGCGCACGACCAAAATGCTAAGCTTAGGAAGAGATGTCGTCCTTAATCCTATTGATAATATTGAAATGTTACGTATCCCTATCGAGAATAGTTTTGCAGATGCGTATTACCAACATGCTGGAGCCGTCTTAGACATAGATGTTGAAACAAATCGTCAAGCACTTACGGAATTCTTTACTAAAACAGAATAGGAATTATAAAAAGTAAAATATAAAAAAGGCTGACTACTCAATTCCTTTAACTTTTGGAATTTAAGTAGTCGAGCCTTTTTTTATTCAGTATATTCTTTAAACACAAGCGTTGCGTTGTGTCCCCCAAAACCTAAAGAGTTACTTAAGGCAGCTCGTACGTGCTGCTTACGCGCCTCATTTGGTACGTAATCCAAATCACAGTCAGGATCCGGAGTCTCATAGTTAATCGTTGGAGGAATGATACCTTCTTTTATTGCCTTAACTGACAAGATCGCTTCGACGGCCCCTGCAGCTCCTAATAAATGCCCTGTCATTGATTTAGTTGAGCTTACTGCTAATTTATAAGCGTGATCACCAAAAACTGATTTCGCTGCCATTGTTTCAAATTTATCATTATATGGAGTACTCGTACCGTGAGCATTTAAATAATCAATATCTTCAGGTTTTAAGCCAGCATCTTCTATCGCTTGCTTCATAGCTCTAGCACCGCCTTCTCCTTCTGGTGCCGGTGCTGTTACGTGGTGTGCATCTCCTGTTGCCCCGTAACCAACAATTTCAGCATATATCGTAGCTCCTCGCTTTTTCGCTGATTCTAAACTTTCAAGGATTAAAATTCCTGCACCTTCTCCCATTACAAACCCATCACGATTTGCATCAAACGGTCTTGAAGCAGTTTGAGGATCCTCACTAGTTGACACAGCTTTTGCTGAACAGAAGCCAGCAACTGCCATATTCGTAATTGGCGCTTCTGATCCTCCTGTAATCATTACATCAGCATCTCCACGCTGAATAACTTTAAATGCATCTCCAATTGAATTCGTACCGGAAGCACAAGCTGTAACAGTGCAAGAGTTAATTCCCTTTGCTCCAGTTGTAATTGATACCTGTCCCGAAGCCATATCTGGGATCATCATTGGAACGAAAAATGGACTAACTCGACGATGTCCTTTTTCTAGAAATTGACGGAAATTCTGTTCGTATGTCTCCATGCCACCAATTCCCGAACCAATCCAAACTCCAACCCGAGGAGCAATATCTTCTGTAATTTCTAAATTTGCATCTTTTAGAGCCATTAATGAAGAGGCAACGGCAAATTGTGTAAACCTGTCCATTTTACGAGCCTCTTTTTTGTCAATAAATTCAGCCGGATCAAAATCACGAATTTCGGCTGCTACTTTCATTGGAAATTCTTCAGCTTGAACTCTTGTTAGTGGACCGACTCCTGATTTCCCAGCTATCGCACTTTCCCAAGTATTTGCAACATTTAAACCGAGGGGCGTTACCGCACCCATCCCAGTTATTACAACACGTCTTTTTTCCAAAGTCATTCTCTCCTTTGCGTAATGGTTATCTTCCCCATCTAATTGCAACAGATCCCCATACCAGACCAGCTCCAAACCCTACTAAAACAAGTAAATCTCCATCTTTAATCTTACCACTTCTTAACTCATCTACCATAGCCATAGGGATAGAGGCAGAAGATGTATTTCCATATTTATGAACTGTTTTGGACATCTTTTCTACCGGAAGGTCTAATCGCTCTCTAGCCGCTTCCATTATACGAATATTTGCTTGATGTGGTACGAGAAAATCACAGTCCTCTTTTGTTAAACCTGCTTTCTCAAGCACTCGTAGTGATGAATCCCCCATTTGACGCACAGCAAATTTAAATACCTCACGGCCGTTCATTTGTAGATACTTACCTTGTTGATTAATATGCATGGCTCCAGTTCCATCAGCACCTAATTCAAAGGCTAAAATTCCTTTATCTTCAGAAACAGGCCCTAGAACTGCCGCTCCCGCACCATCTCCAAACAAGACTGCAGTATTACGGTCAGTAAAATCTGTAATTTTTGATAATTTTTCCACACCAACAACAAGAATATTCTTGTATGCACCGGTTTCTATAAATTGTTGTCCTGTTGCTAGTCCATAAATAAATCCCGCACATGCTGCACTAATATCCATTGCAGCTGCCTTTTTTGCTCCTAGACGGTGTTGAATTAATGTAGATACCGTCGGAAAGGGCATGTCTGGCGTAACAGTTGCCACCAAAATTAAATCTATATCTTCAGCTGAAACTTCAGCATGTTCTAATGCATCTTTAGCTGCCAAGTAAGCCATATCCGAACTATCAACATCTTTTGGCGCAAAGCGTCTTTCTTCAATTCCTGTTCTCGTTCGAATCCATTCATCATTTGTATCTATTTTCTTTTCAAAATCAGCATTTGTGACAAGCTCTTCTCCAATATAGCTTCCCATACCTAAAATTCCTGCTTTTGTCATCTTACTCAATCCCCTTTCGCGAAACACACGACCTTTTGGGTTATTATTAGTACCTGATACTAATTTTACAGTAAGAAAAGAAATATGTCTACAAGACGTTCATCCAAAAGATGGTTTTCCTTTTGGATGAACGTCGATGCAATGTGCGGAGCCGCTGCTATGTTTTAAGCCTAAAGGAGCGACCTTCTCCTTTAGGCGCGCAGCGTGTGGAGCCATTGCAATCATGTTCGCTCTGTTCTCGTTAAAACAGTCCGCTTTTTCCTTTTGAATTATCGACGATGCAGCATGCGGAGCCGCTGCTATGTTTTAAGCCTAAAGGAGCGCTCTTCTCCTTTAGGCGCGCAGCGTGTGGAGCCATTGCAATCATGTTCGCTCTGTTCTCGTTAAAACAGTCCGCTTTTTCCTTTTGAATTATCGACGATGCAGCATGCGGAGCCGCTGTTATGTTTTAAGCCTAAAGGAGCGACCTTCTCCTTTAGGCGCGCAGCGTGTGGAGCCATTGCAATCATGTTCGCTCTCTTCTCATTAATAGCAAGCCGCTTTTTCTTCTCGTTAATAGCAGACTGCTGTTTATCTTTGGGCTATCTACATCTTATTTAGGTAAGTGCCTTTACACAGTGTCACAAGCATAATCATACAATAATCATAGAGTAAGTTATGAGGAGGAAAGTTACCATGAGCGACGAACAGAATCAACGACCTCAACAACCTGATTTTTTTTCTGAATTAATGTTTGGAAGACCACCTGTTCCTGAAAATAGAGAACAAGAAAAGGATTCAGAACAACAGCCTGCACAAAATCATCAAGCTTCTCCAGAAGCTAGCAACCAGAACTCAAATGAACAAGGTGATCAACTCGCAAATATTATTGCTCTAGTCCAATCTCTTAGCCCTTATCTCGTTAAACTAGCTCCTCTAGCTAGTAAGGTTGCATCCATGTTTAATCAAGATGATGAGAATGATACGTCTTCTAAAAAAAAGAACGCTAACGATTAACTGTTAGCGTTCCATTCATTTCTCATCCATTAGGAAGGTTGTCCACCATCTTTTTGTAACTCCGCCATGAGATCATTAAAAAAGCCATCTAACTGATTTTTGAACTTTGTTTCTTCCTCACTTTTTGCTTCCATCTCTTTTACTTCAGCATATGTCTGCAGGAAGCCTTCTAAATCACCCGTACGAATTTGTGCAATACTATAAGTAGAAAAAAGACGGATATGCGGGGCACCGCTTCTTCTCATTAACTCTACGAAAGGTTTCAATTTATTTAATGCCTCATCATCACGCTTTTCTTTTACTAATTGAAAGCCTTCTTTCATTTCTTGTGCAAAAGCTTTTAATTTCTCCGTTTTCTCCATCCATACTCCTCCTCTATAACTTATAGACAAAACAAAAGCTCGTTCTGAGTTTTGACTCAGGTCGAGCTAGCTCTGCATTAATTTATTTCGATTCTTCAGTAGTGTGATCTTTTCCAAGTTCATAAGCTTCTGACATAACATTTAACAACAATTCTAACATGGGCTGTAAATCTTCCATATTCAATTCTATACCTTTTTCATCTAAAAACTTTTTTCCTTCAGGAAGGTGTTTCATAGCAATTTGCATAAATTTCATATTCATCTCAGGGTTATTCATCATCAACCACCTCTATTATCATACTTATCATCATTACAATACTATGGACAACCCTATAAACGCAAGCAAGTTAGTTATAAAATAGGCTCAGTAGGTAGCTCTCCTGTTTCAATATATGTCTTTACAGCCTCTTTAATTTGAACAATGATGTCTTCTGGAATACTTGAGCTAAATTCACCTAATGAAATAACTCCGTCTTGGAAATCGTATCGTAAGTTGCCTGCTTCTAATTCATGCTTATAATAGCTCTTAGCAACAAGCTCATATAAATAATCGACATGCTGTACAGTACTTGTTAATACCGTTGACTCACCTAGGTCTGTTTGATCGCCTACAAAACCGATGGCATATAATCCTTCTTTCCGAATTTCTTCAATGACTTCAACATGGTATCCGTCACCAGCTGGGTAAAACACATCTACACCCTCTTGCTTTAACTCATCAAATAACGATAGGGCCACATCTCTATTAGCCCAATCTTCTACATACTTCAGGTGAACGGTCGTCTTTTTGTTGTTTAGTTTCGCGCCATCATGAAACCCCTTTACCTCTGGCTGCCAATCAAACGCAGCGATTGCCCCAACATCTCCATTTTCAGACATTGCTGCTGCCACCATACCAGCAAAGAAGCCCATTGCATAACTATCGAAATGGAGACTTGTAACATTATCTCCATCAACTTCACCATTAAAACTTACGAAATGAATATTAGGATATTTAGGTCCAAGCTCTGTAAAAAGATCTGCATAAAAACGACCGTGACCAAAAATTAAATTAACTTTACTCTCGGCAAAATCCTCAACCGCTTTATTAACTTTTGCTTCTGTATTCATATCTTCCATAAAAACAACATCAATGTTAAGGTTCGAATGGATGTTCAATAATCCTTGATACCCTTTACTATTCCACCCTTGGTCATCAATTGTATCTTCTAGTAATAAGCCTACTCGATTCTCTAACGGCAATTGGCTATTAATATTAGAACAACCGATAAGTAGAATAGGCATCCACAATAAAAGCAATAATCGTTGAATAATCATGTTGACACGCTCCCTAATGTTTACACTTATATATTAAACTATAATTGCTCTATTTTCTTTCACAATTCTACAATCTACTACATAATAACTACTTTTGTCCTACCTATTCGTTAATACTATGTTTGAATCCTCTACATCTTTCATTTTGATACGAACTTGTAATATGAATGTAATCTTTGTGATGAATAACTTAGGATTAGGAATACAGGTTGTTTATCTTTAAATGCAGGTGAAACATTCAACCAACACTGTTATAATGAACCGAGACAATTTTATAGTAAAAGTGAGGATATTTTATGGATTATAAAAAAGCGGTACAATCGCGTCGGACTTTTGCGATTATCTCCCATCCGGATGCCGGGAAAACAACATTAACAGAAAAGCTTCTTTTATTTGGAGGAGCAATTCGAGAAGCAGGTTCTGTTAAGGGAAAGAAAAATTCAAAACATGCGATGAGTGACTGGATGGAAATTGAGAAACAACGTGGGATTTCTGTTACAAGCTCTGTTCTTGAGTTTTTGTATGATGGATATCATGTCAATATTCTCGACACGCCAGGGCATGAAGATTTTAGTGAAGATACGTATCGTACTTTAACCGCTGCAGATTCTGCGACAATGCTAATTGATGCTGCTAAAGGGGTTGAAGCGCAAACGAAGAAATTATTTAAAGTATGTAAAATGCGTGGAATTCCCATCTTTACATTTATGAACAAATTAGATCGCCAAGGTCGCGATCCATTTGAATTAATGGAGGAGCTTGAAAACTTACTAGGTATTCGCTCATATCCAATGGGCTGGCCTATTGGAATGGGGCAGTCTTTCTCAGGAGTTTATGACAGGCATAACAAAAAGCTTGAATTATACAATCCGGAGAATCCAAAAGAAATTGATGTGATTCAGCTTACTGGTCCGGACGATCCGAAGTTAGATGAAGCGATTGGTGATGAGGGGTTAGTCGCACAGTTTCGTGAAGAATTGGAATTACTAGACGTTGCTGGAGATGAATTCGACCCAGGACTTGTTGCCAAAGGGGAGCTTACACCTATTTTCTTTGGAAGTGCTATCTCAAGTTTCGGTGTGCAAACATTTTTAGAGCATTTCTTAAAGTTATCACCTGCTCCGACTCCACGAGAAAGTTCAAAGGGGCTAATTGAACCATTAGAAAATCAGTCATTTTCTGGCTTTATTTTTAAAATTCAAGCGAACATGAATCCGGCTCACCGTGATCGTATCGCCTTCCTCCGTATAACATCAGGAAAATTTGAACGAGGAATGTCTGTAAAGCACGTTCGAGTTGGGAAAAATTTAAAACTTGCACAACCGACCCAATTTTTAGCACAGAGCCGAAGCATTGTTGATGAGGCCTATGCAGGTGATATAATAGGGTTATTTGATCCAGGTACGTTTCGAATTGGAGACACACTTGTCGAAGGCGATAATTTTGAGTTTGCTGAAATGCCGCATTTTTCACCTGAATTTTTCAGTGCAATTACGGTCAAAGAAGCACTGAAGCATAAGTCCTATGAAAAGGGATTACAACAATTAACCGAAGAAGGCGCAATCCAATTATTCAAGACGTATAATCGTTTTGCTGAGCAGCAAATTGTTGGGGTAGTGGGTGTACTTCAATTTGAAGTGTTAGAGTACCGTTTAAAACATGAATATCATGTCGATATTCAATTGGAACGGTTGCCGTTTTCGTTTGCACGCTGGGCTGATGGACCAGCAGATGCAATGGAAGCCTTCAAAAAGTCACAGCGTAACCTTGTAACGGACCGAGATGGACGAATCGTTGTTCTCTTTGAGAATGAGTTCCAAATGCGGACAGCTATTGATAAATATCCTGAAATGAGGTTCTACGAAAACTCATTTATAAAATCAAATTCATAGAAGTTTGCTTCACACCAACCACTATTTTCACCAATAAAGGGTGACTACAAAGGGCACTGAAAAGGTGAAAGTCGACCTTTTTCAGTGCTTCTACAACGAGTCACCCTTTTTTTGATACAAAAATTCTACAATTCCACCTAAAAATAATGCTACTATAACACTTACTCCCTCTCCAAGCTGAAATACGTTCTGAAGGAGAAAAAAAGTAAAAATTGTCACAATCGCAAAGATTATGATACCTACGATAGCTTTTTTCCTCTGCACCTGTTCACACCCTTATCACAACCGTTGTTGGTTCTGCCATTGTTTCACATGTTCACGCTGTTTGGCAAGTCCTTTCTCTAGTGATGTTTTTGGGGTGAATCCAAGTAAGGTTGTTGATTTCTCATTACTTAGCGTCGTTCTTATACGATTTTGTTTCGTTATTTCTTGCCGCCCTAACAATCGAAGCCCCTCATACCATGTCCCTTCCTGACCAGATGATAAATGAAAAATTTCATTCCTATTATCAATGCTAGCTGCCAATAGAAAAGCTTCCACGCAGTCTTCAACATAAATTACATCTAATGTGGAGCGATCAATCTCTAGCTCTTTCTTTCCAAGTAGAATTTTTTGATACGTCATATCCGCCCTTTGCCATGGTCCATAAATTGTTGGAAGTCTCACAATTTGATAGGAAATCCCTCGCTCCTTGCATTCCTTTTCAATGAGCCTTTCGCTAGCTAATTTTGTTATTCCATAGGCGGAAGTCGGATTAGTTGGTGTCCGCTCTGTGATTTTTCCTGGACGTTCTCCATATACCTCTACCGTAGAAGCGTAAATAAGTGTCGCTTTTTTCGATATAGCTTTCACTAACTTCTTTGTTAAACTCACATTATCTTCTATCACCTTCGCTAACTTTGGCCATTTGCTATCTGAAGATGTCGCTGCGGCAAAATGATAAATCACATCGACACCGTTTAGCACTTTTTCCAAGTTAATGTCTTCTAATTTTTCGTCAATTAAGGTAACTAAATCATTTCTTCCAATTCTCAACCATTTTTCTTCCTGTTCTGCTTTCCTCTCTGTTGACATTTTATCGACAATAATTACTTCTTTGCCTTCCATCAGAAGCCGCTCAGCCATATGATATCCTATAAAACCTAATCCCCCAGTGACAAGTGCTTTTTTCATTTGCTTTTCCCCCTATACTATCAAGTTATGTAAAGAGCCTTCTCTTATGTCACTAAAGAGATAGGCTATAATTTAACTTCATGCTTCTTGTAAAATGGAAAAGCTGACTGCACTGCTTTATAGAAGGATTTATCGTTTCCATGTATACGCAAATTAACAAGGATTTGTCTTTCGGCCAACTGTTGTTGAAAAGGCCGGCTTTGAGTTTGAAGAGGGAAATGCTTTTCCTGCATATGACAATGAATTGAAAGTGGTGGAACCGCTCCTTCCGTCAGTTCAGGTGTGATTTCCTTTATTTTATCAGAAGTTATTTCCTTTGGTAGGAGATCGTAGGCTTCACCGATTTCTTTTTGTAATCGTTTAAAATATAGCTTATTTTCTTGTTCCTGTTCAAAATAAGCTTGTAAAAAAAAGCATGGATTTACAAAATAACAAGATCGAACTTGCTTAGCGTGAGACTGTAAAAATCTCAAGGCAACTAAAGCTCCACTACCTTGGGCAAATAAATGAATTTTAGCATTCAAAATTTCTTTTTTTAGTACAATTGAGTAAAGCTTCTCAAATAACTGAAACGCTCGGGGGCCTCCCCAGTGCCGGTTAAAAAGTGAAGAAGCTACGACTGTATATCCTCTACTCAATAAATCATCTAAAAATTGATTTTTCTCAGGATGATGCTCCCAATCACTCGTATCCTTTTCAACTAACATCCCATTGTCTCCAATAAAAAAAACGGCAAAACCACTTGGACGTTCTGGAAGATAGATGACGTTCCACTGTTCTTCAATGCGAAAAAAACGTGCACGTATCATTGTTTTACGTCTCTCCCATCATTTTCAATGTAGTATCCTTACTACGTTATGCAACAAATTGGAAAACGGAAGCAAAAGTATTAATTAATTAATTAATTATTTATTAATACTTGATTTAATATAAAAAACCTCTTTTTCTTCTAAAGATTAGTCGTTAAGAAGAAAAAGAGGTTTATTTTGGTTGATGTTATGCGAACATGTTTGCGATGGCTCCGCTAACCGTGCGCCTTTTAGGAGAAGGTCACTCCTAAAAGGCTTAAGACATTACGGCGGCTTCGCTTATGGTTCGAACCTGAATCAAAAGGGGAAAATTCCCTTTAACCTTGAATAGTGCGAACATGTTTGCAATGGCTTCACTCGCCGTGCGCCTTTTAGGAGAAGATCACTCCTAAAAGGCTTGAAACATTACGGCGGCTTCGCTCATTGCTTCGAGATTTAACCAAAAGGTAAAAAGCACCTTTTGGTTAAATCTCTACAGCCCGGCTTTTGGTTTTGGTTTTGGTGTCCACTTTCGATTATGGTTTTGGGTATCAGGGAACGTGTCGCCTGCTTCCATTTTTAAAGCCTTTGGATCTTGAACCATGTCTCCAGTCTCACCAATTTCTACATATATGCCATTATTTGGTGCTTTCTGACCTGGTTCGAATAATCGATTCTGACCCATGGTAGCATCCCTCCTTCACCAATTAGAATACCCATAAGGTAACTAATCATGACAGGTTGGATTAAGAGTTCGAAACTAAAGCTAAAAGAATAGCTTTTTGTGCATGTAGGCGATTTTCTGCTTGATCATATACAGCAGATTGTTTGCCATCAATAATATCAGCCGCTACCTCTTCTCCACGATGCGCAGGTAAACAATGTAAGAAGATGAAATCATCTTTCGCTAAGCTTGCTAATTGTGTGTTCACTTGATATTGGCTAAACTGATTCAAGCGTTCTTCCTGCTCTTGTTCATATCCCATACTTGCCCAAACGTCTGTGTAGATAACGTCTGCATCTTTCACAGCTTCTTGTGGGTCATTTGTTTGAACAAGTGTTGCGCCCGTTTCCACTGCTGCTTTCTTTGCCTTCTCAAAAATTTCTTGGTTAACTTCATACCCTTTAGGTGTTGCAATGCTTACATCCATTCCGACTTTCGCACCCGCTGCTAAAAGAGAATGTGCTACATTATTGCCATCTCCAACATAGGCTAACTTTAGTCCCTTTAACGTTTTCTTATGTTCGTAAATAGTTAATAAATCCGCCATTGCTTGACAAGGATGATACCCGTCTGTTAGAGCATTAATGACCGGAACAGATGCATGCTCTGCTAATTCTTCAACCAGTTCATGAGAATTCGTTCGAATCATAATCGCATCAACGTAACGCGAGAGCACATTGGCTGTATCCTTCACAGGCTCACCTCTACCAATTTGCATGTCACGTGGGCTTAAGAACAAAGCGTGACCTCCAAGTTGTGTCATTCCTACTTCGAAGGAGACACGAGTCCGAGTAGATGCATTTTCAAAGATCATACCTAATGACTTACCTTTTAATACATCCGCATATTCGGCTTTATTTTGTTTTATTGTAAGAGCACTTTTAAGTAGTGTATCTATTTCATTTGGTGTGTAATCAAGTAATGTAAGAAAATCACGTCCGGAAAATGTTTTGTTATCAATTGCTGCATTCATCTATTGTCACGCCCTTTACTTAATAAGTTCCTTCTCTTTTAACCACCAGTCTTGAATGGCATGATACTGTAATTCTTTCACGTTTAATCCTTTTAGCATTACATCTAATGTCGTTAATTCAGAAATAACTGAGCAGCGCTGCCTTAAAGCTTCTTGGCGATTTAGAGTACCATCTTTTGTACCAAGCTTTGGTAAGCTTACTAGAGCGATTGCTTCATCTGACTGCACCCAATCTGAAAATTTATCTGTTACAAGTGTAAAACCCAAGTGTTGCAACTTGATAGCATAAGGAGCAAAGTTATCTTTAAATTCCTCTGCTACATCAACAAAAATGGACCCTGTTTGCGTAAATAGCTTCGGCTTTGACTGTTGTGACCAAACAAAGGCTTTTAAAAATGCCTCATCAAGGTCTGCTCCCATGCTCATCAACTCTCCCGTTGATTTCATTTCAGCTTCCAATAACGGATCTAGTCCAGCTAATTTTTGATATGAGAAAACAGGTGCTTTTACCGTGTAAAAATGCGGCTCTGGCATAGTGCGATGAACTAGGCCCAAATCTGACATAGACGCACCTAGAAGCAATTGCACAGTGTAGTCAATTAATGACTGATTTGAAATTTTACTTAAAATTGGAACCGTTCTTGATGCACGTGGATTAATTTCAATTACGTATAATTGCTTTTCAAACAACACAAATTGTATATTAAAAATCCCTTTTAAGTCCATTCCTTTAGCAATTCGTTCAGTATATTCAGAAACGAGTTCCTTAATCTCTTTAGCTATCGAATATGGAGGGGTGACAGCGGTACTATCACCAGAGTGTACTCCTGCACGTTCCACATGCTCAAACATTCCAGCTATGCATACACTTTCTCCGTCCGTCAACGCATCCACTTCTAGTTCAACTCCTGGGTAATAGGCGTCGATAAGTAATGGAAATGCTGCAGTATATTCTTCATCTTCTAAATAAGAAACAAATTCCGTTTTCGATTCAAACAACATCATACCCTGACCACCAATGACGTAAGAAGGTCTAATTAACACTGGATAGCCAATTTGTTCTGCTTTTTCTAATGCATCCTCTTCATTAGTAGCTGTTACACCAGGAATATGTGGAACATTAACTTGTTGCATGAATGAATAAAAACGTCCTCTGTCTTCAAGTTGGTCAATCGTATCAAGATTTGTACCAAAGAGTCTTACTCCAGCAGCTTCTAATCCTTCAACTAAGGAAATTGCCGTTTGTCCTCCTAATTGAACAATTACGCCTTCTACTTGCTCTAAATCAATGACATTTAATACATCCTCAACGGTCAATGGTTCAAAATAAAGGCGATCAGCTGTTGCATAATCCGTGCTGACAGTTTCAGGATTGTTGTTCATCATAATGGCTTCATAGCCAAGACGGTGAAGACTTTGGATTCCTTGCACGGAACAGTAATCAAATTCAATTCCTTGCCCAATTCGGATTGGACCAGAACCAATTAAAAGAATTTTCTTTTTCCCTGATTGCGGAATAATATCATGTTCACCAGACCAGCTAGAATAAAAATAAGCCGTTGAAGCCATAAATTCTCCAGCACAAGTATCGACCATTTTATATGAAGGAGTAATACTAAACTCAAGTCGTTTTTCTCTAACTTGTTGCTCCGTTACTCCCCAAACAGCAGCAAGCCACTCATCCGTAAATCCTGCTTTTTTGTATGCTAAAAGTTGCTCTTTAGTTATGTTCACAAAACTTGTTTCTTTACTCTTTTTCTCCATTTGAATCAAACGTTCAAATGCTTGAAGGAAAAAGGCATTAATACCAGTAAGCTCATGTAACGCTTGTCGGGAATAGCCTCTTCTCAAAAGTTCTAGCAACACAAAGAACCTGCGATCGTCAGCATGTTTAACTAGATACAACAACTCTTCTTCTGATTTCTTTGTTACAGACGGAAGATCTAACCCATTCGTCTTCAGCTCTAAAGAACGAACTGCCTTTTGGATACCTGCTTCCAAATTCCGTTCGATTGCCATTACCTCACCAGTAGCCTTCATTTGCGTTCCAAGCTTCCGCTCCGCATGAACAAATTTATCGAAAGGCCAACGTGGGAATTTAACTACAACGTAATCTAGTGCTGGTTCAAAACTAGCGTAAGTATGACCTGTTACAGGATTAATGATTTCGTGCAAGTTGTAACCAATGCTTACCTTAGCAGCCATTTGCGCAATTGGATAACCAGTTGCTTTTGACGCCAGAGCTGAAGAACGACTCACACGAGGATTTACTTCAATTAAATAATATTGCTTACTATAAGGATCTAAAGCAAATTGTATGTTACATCCTCCAACAATCCCGAGCGCGCGAATGATTTTCACAGAGCACGTGCGAAGCATCTGATACTCTACATCCGTTAAAGTTTGTGATGGAGCAACAACAATTGAGTCTCCTGTGTGAATCCCTACTGGATCAATATTTTCCATATTACATATCGTAATACACGTATCGTTACTATCGCGCATTACTTCATATTCAATTTCTTTATAACCAGCAATACTTTTCTCAATTAAACATTGGCTGATCGGACTAAGAGAGAGTCCGCCTTTGATGATTTGTTTTAATTCCTCTTCATCAGAGGCGATTCCTCCCCCAGCTCCTCCAAGCGTGTAAGCTGGGCGGACAATGATTGGATACCCTACCTCATTCGCAAATTTGATTGCCGCTTCGCTTGTCGTTACAATTTCACTTTCAGGAACAGGTTCATTAAGCTCTTGCATTAACGCACGGAAAGCCTCACGATCTTCCCCTTTTTTAATTGACTCAATCGGTGTACCTAGTAAATATACGCCATATTTTGCTAGTATTCCTTTATCATGAAGCTCCATCGCTAAATTTAAACCTGTTTGACCTCCAAGAGTGGCAAGGATTCCATCAGGCTGTTCTTTTTGGATAATAGCCTCGACGCTTTCAACCGTCAGAGGTTCAAAATACACTCGATCAGCACATGACTCATCTGTCATAACCGTAGCAGGATTGTTATTGACAAGGATTACTTTAATTCCTTCTTCCTTTAGAGCTAGACATGCTTGCGTTCCAGCATAATCAAACTCTGCCGCTTGCCCAATGACAATCGGGCCTGAGCCAATAACGAGTACTTTCTTTAGTTTTTGTTGTTTAGGCATATGCTTTCTCTCTCCCCTTGTTGCTTAGCATTTCTATGAAAGTAAAGAAGAGCTGTTCACTATCTGAAGGTCCTGGATGAGCTTCCGGATGAAACTGAACTGTAAAAACAGGATATTGCTTATGAATGAGCCCTTCAATAGAAGAATCATTAATATTCATAAATTTCGCTTTAAACCCTGTTCCATCAAGTGATTCTTCATTAACAACATAGCTATGGTTTTGTGATGTCATATAAACTTTGTTCGTTGCTAAATCAATAACTGGTTGATTCGCGCCACGATGGCCAAATGATAACTTCTCCGTTTCTGCACCAAAAGCAAGCGCAAGCAGTTGATGACCAAGACAAATACCCATTGTAGGATAACTCATCGCTACTTTTCTTATTGTTGGAAGAAGTTCTTGTAGTTGTTTCGGATTTCCAGGACCATTCGTATACATAACTCCATCTGGTTGAAGGTTTTGAATTGCTTCAAACGTAGTATCATAAGGAACAAGGGAAACCCTACATCCTTGTTCGAGCAAAGAATCTAAAATTGATTTCTTATATCCAAAATCGACCATGACAATATGATGATCGCCACTTCCATACGTATTGATTGTTTTCGTTGATACTTCTGGTACTACTTCCTGCTGACCAAGAGGAATAGATTGATTGAATGATAGATTCGTTGGATCTGTTGTGATGATCGCTCGCATATCGCCCTGTTCTCGTATCCTTTTCACAATCGCTCTCGTATCAATCCCTGACACGAGTGGGATTGAATGCTTCTCACAGTAGGACTCTAGGGATGAACATGATTCATAATGGAATCCTTCATTTGATAATTCACTTACTAGTAAGGCATTTACTTGTGGAGTAATGCTTTCGAAATCAACTTCATTCACCCCGTAATTCCCTATTAGTGGATACGTGAACACGACCATTTGCCCTTTAAACGATGGATCACTTAACACTTCCTGATATCCTGACATTCCTGTAAAAAACACAATCTCTCCATGTACTTCCTTTTCTTTGCCATGAAGAATACCTTCAAACATCTCACCGTTTTCTAATACTACGTATCCTTTCATCTGATTCCCTCCACCCATTGACGAATACTTATACTAATCATTTAATTTTTATACATGCTTGCTTTATATAAAACCACTACATCAACAGTAGTGATTATTCGTTCGTACTATATGTTTACGCTTTGTTTTTGTTCCATTGCCAGAAAGACAGTTGACAAGATTTCACATGCACGCTCTAGTTCACTTTTCGTTGCAACTAAAGGTGGTAAGATCCGAAGAACCTTTGGACCTGCAGGCAATACAAGTAATCCATTCTCTATACATGCCTTAATAATTGGTGCTACTTCAATATGGCAGGCAATTCCAAGCATAAGTCCTTTTCCACGAACTTCTTCAACAATTTTTGAATCGACTAGTCTCTGTTCCAACTCGGCTTTGAACCATTTTCCTTTTTCTTGAACAGATTCTAATAGCTCAGGTTTAAACACTTCCGTTAACACAGCTTTAGCTGCAGCCATGGCAAGTGGATTCCCGCCAAACGTTGAGCCATGACTTCCAGGTGTAAATGCTTCTTTTAGTTGTTCTTTACCAATTAATGCACCAACTGGAAATCCATTACCAAGTCCTTTTGCAACTGTAATAATGTCAGGTGATAACCCAAATTGTTCGTAAGCAAATGCCGTGCCGGTACGTCCGATCCCTGTCTGTACTTCATCAATAATAAGTAAACAGCCAAATTGTTCACATACAGCCTTGAGTGACTCAGCGTATTCATCGCTCATCAAGCGAATGCCACCTTCACCTTGAATGACCTCAACCATAATTGCTGCTGTCTTTTCTGTAACAGTATTTTTTAAAGCTTCAGAATCATTCATTTCAATATACGTAAACTCTGTTAAAAGTGGACCAAATCCTTGGTGAATTTTATCTTGACCTGTTGCAGCCATACTTCCAAGAGTCCGACCGTGGAATGAGTTAGTTAAGCTAACAATGTGATGCTTTCCTGTTGACTTCCTTGCGAGTTTAATCGCTGCTTCGTTGGCTTCTGCACCACTATTACAGAAAAAGACATAGTCACCAACACTGTGATCAACAAGTTGCTCGGCCACTTGCTCTTGCCCTTCAATTTGAAATAGGTTCGATACATGCCATAATTTCTTCATCTGTTCTTCAACTGAAGAAATTACTTTAGGGTGGCAGTGACCTAGATTACAAACAGCAATTCCCGAAATAAAATCTAAATACTCCTTACCATCTGAATCAATTAGTTTCGAGCCCTTCGCCTCTACAGGTGTAATATCCCATCTAGCGTAGGTTGGAAAAAGTGCACTCATTATTGTCCTCCTTACGAAACATAAAGCTTCATCTTTGATTTCAAAATTGTTGTTCCTTGTACTGACCCATCTTTTCCAACATTCGTTGATTTTCCATTCATAATCATTACAGATTGGAGGTTTCCTGCTAGTGTTGAGAGAGCTGCTCTTACCTTTGGAAGCATCCCACCATAGATTGTTCCGTCAGCGATATAGGACTCGATTTCCTCTATTGTCACTTTCTCAAGACACTTTCCATCTTTTAAAATTCCATCTACATCTGTAACAAAAACTAATTGTTCGGCACCTAACTCTTTTGCAATAGCTGCTGCTGCGCTATCAGCATTAACGTTATAATGAGTTCCTTCTGCATTCATGCCAATTGGAGCAATAACAGGAATCATATTCAGTTCCATTAGAGAAGAAAGTAAGTTCGTATTAACCTTTGTTGGCTCTCCAACATAACCTAGCATCCCTTCATTTACTGGTTCGACTTCAATTAATTGACCGTCACATCCAGATAACCCGACTGCCTGACCTCCAGCCTGATGTAAACTAGTTACCACTTGTTTATTGACCTTCCCACATAGCACCATTTCAGCTGTGTCTAGCACATCTTCCGTCGTTTTACGAAGACCATCAACAAATTCAGATTTAATATCTAGTTTTTGCAAAAGGTGATTGATAGCAGGACCTCCACCATGCACAACAATCGGGTGCTTCCCATCTTTTTGCATTTTGACAACACTTTTGAAAAACTCTTCTGATAATTCAGCGATGGTGCTACCTCCACACTTGATAACGACAACATCTTTCACTACTTTCCCCTCCCGAAACGTCTTTCCTATGTTCTATATCCAGCGTTTATTCGTACATAATCATAAGACAAGTCACAACCCCATGCTTTACCTGTACCTTTACCAACTTGTAAATCGACTTTTATAACAACTGTATCGTTATTTTCCATATATGATTTCGCTTCCTCTTCTGAAAACGAGATAGGTTGGCTTTTAACAAGTGTTTGCACAGGTCCAATCGCTATATCTATTGTGTCTGGATTAATCTCACAACCACTGTACCCAACGGCACAAATAATTCTGCCCCAGTTTGCATCAGTACCATAGACAGCTGACTTTACTAAATCTGAACCAACAATTTTCTTTGCTACTTTTCCCGCTTCTTCATCTGTTAGCGCTCCAGTAACTTGAACTTCAATTAATTTTGTCGCACCTTCCCCGTCGCGTGCAATTTGCTTCGCTAACGATTCACACGTCGCTTTAAGAGCTTGATAAAAACTGTCCCAATCAGGATGCGTTGGTGTGAGTGATTCATTTTCTGTTAATCCTGAAGCCATAACAACAACCATATCATTTGTTGATGTATCCCCATCAACGGTAATTCTGTTGAATGTTTGGTTCGTAATTGAAGATAATGCTTCTTGCAATACGGAAGATTCTACATTTGCATCAGTTGTTACAAACGAAAGCATTGTCGCCATATTCGGATTAATCATACCAGACCCTTTTGCGACACCACCTATCGAGACCGTCTTCCCATCCACAGTCGTCTGAAAGCAAACTTTTTTGTTAATCGTGTCTGTTGTTAATATTGCTTCATTAAATAATTCTGCACCTTTTAACGATGACTCTGGAGTAAGTTTTGTAATACCGGGTAAGATTTTTTCCATTGGTAAGTATTCACCAATGACCCCTGTTGACGTTACTGCAACATAATGAGGCGGTAGATTAAAGTGTTTGGCACTTTCATTTCTCATCTGATAAGCATCTTCTAAGCCTTTTGCACCGGTACAAGCATTAGCGTTTCCACTGTTAACAACTAAAGCCTGGATCTTGCCTTCTTTTGCTATTGACTCCTTTGTCACTTTTAATGGAGCAGCTTGAATTCTGTTACAAGTATATACGGCCGCTACATTAGCTGGTACTTCACAATAGATAGCACCAAGGTCTAATCTTTTTCTTTTTACCCCTGTATGCAACCCAATTGCTTGGAATCCTTTTGGAGTTACAATACTTCCGTTTTCTTTTTCTGTTATCACTGGTGCATTCGCTATGCCTTTCATGAGATGACCACCTTCCATTATGGATACATAGGAACAAGAGTTAGCCCCGTACTTTCTTCGAATCCATGAATTAAATTGAAATTTTGAATTGCTTGACCTGATGCTCCCTTAACGACGTTATCAATAACAGAAACTACAGTAATACGTCCTGTTCGTTCATCGTAAGTTACGCCTATATCACAATAATTACTTCCGTACACTTCTTTTGTTGCTGGATAGACTCCCTCTGGCCTAATTCGAACAAAATATTCATTCATATACGCTTCTTTATACAAATCACGTAGCTCCGTTTCCGATATTCTCTGATTCGCTTTTGCATAAATGGTAGCCATGATTCCTCGTACCATAGGAACTAAATGAGGTTGGAATGTGATACTCTGAACCTGTTCATCCCACTGGTGTAAATTTTGTTCTATTTCAGGAATGTGTTTATGTTGATTAATTTGATATATTTTAAAGTTTTCATTCATTTCGCTAAAATGCGTGATTGCTGAAGGTGATCGTCCTGCTCCGGATGTTCCTGATTTTGCATCTACAATAATTGAATCCACGTCAATTAGCTTATTTTTAACTAATGGAGCAAGCCCAAGTAATGTTGCTGTAGGATAACATCCAGGATTAGAGATAATTTGCGCCTTCTGAATCGATTCTCGGTTCCATTCCGGCAGCCCATATACAGAATCCTTAATTAATGCTAGTGGGGCTGCTTCCCGTTTGTACCACTTTTCATAAACCTCTGGATTCTGCAATCGCAAATCTCCAGACAAATCAATAACTCTGCATCCTGCTTCAGCTATCTGTCCTGACCATTCAGCTGAGACTCCAGGGGGTGTAGCGAGAAAGACCGTATCTACTTCATCTTTAATCGATGTAATATCGATGGATTTTAATGTTTGATTATATATATTTGAAACATGTGGATAAGACTCTTGTATATTCATACCTTCTTTTGACGATGTATACAAAACAACCTCTTGCACATGAGGATGTTGGTTTAACAACCTTAATAGTTCTGCGCCACCGTAACCTGTAGCCCCGATAATACCAACTCTCATTATTCCCTCTCCTAACTTTTTTATATCTGCTCTTTTTGATCTTGGTACTCATTATATCTATGTATAAAAATTAATTCAACTGTATTTTTATTTTATTTTACCCATTTTTCAGTCAAATGGTTTCATTTTGTTCCTGACTCATTTGAATTGGATTTATTTCGTTCATTATTCTGACTAAATCACCGAACATGAAACCATTATACTTCACTGTTTTTTTATATGTGTCTGTCTAATCATAAGTTGATTTATTCATACTAAAACAAAATAGACACCTACCGAATGTGGTAAATGTCTACTCTGTTACTCATTTATATTTTCAAATTCATCATAAATAATATTTCTTGTAGCTTCTATTTGGTCACCCCATAAATCATTCACTTGATGATAAATGTAGTTTCCATTCTTATCTAAAATACTAATCCCTCGATAAGACATTTGATCATTTTTCATCCTAACATGCTCAATAACTTCAAACGTTTGATCGGATAAAAATGAAAATGTAAAAGCACCTGCTTCTTTTAGTCTCTTTGAATTTTCAGGACTATCTGTACTAATTGCATAGAGATCTGCATCTAAGTCCTCAAATAAATGTAAGTTATCTTGCAACTGAACTAGTTGCTGCTGACAAAGGCCTCAGCCAACTTCAGTAAAGTGGAACAAGATCGTTGCACGTTCTTTATTTGTTAGCGTTACTTCTTCTCCGTCTTCATTTAGAAGAGTAAGATCGCCTTGTACTTGGCCATCATCCGAACCGCACCCAGCTAAAACAACTAGTAATGCTGCGATGACGAAACACAAAGCTATATTTCTTTTAGGAATTTCTAGCATTCTTTCACCTCCGTCACTTAAACCTACTCTTAAGCTCACCGCTTGTCAACGAATGAGCTTCTATTGAACCGTCTCTAATAAATCTTCAACGATGCTGTCTTGGTTTGTCTGTAAACCATCGTATCTACGAATGACTTGACCATTCGGATCTACTAAAAAGAAGCTCGTACTATGAACAATATCGTCACCATCTGTATCCTGTACTACCGTTTTAAAACTATCTCTTGCAAAAGCAGCAATTTCATCCTGCGTATAACCCGTTAAAAACTGCCATGAATCTAAGTCAGCGCCTACATTAGTTCCATACGATAATAGTTGCTCTGCCGTATCTCTTTCTGGATCAACTGTAAAAGAGATAAATGACATCTCAACCCCCTCTTCCTGCATCGTGGCTTGAAGACGTTGCATATTCGGAGTCATCGTAGGGCAAACGGTCGGGCAATACGTAAAAATCATATTCGCTAACCAATACTTACCTTCTAATTGTTCCGATCCATAGGTCTCCCCATTTTGGTTTGTAAATTCAAATGGTACCACTTCCACTTGCGCTTCTGAAAAGTCATATTCCGAAGAACTACCACTGCCAACTTGATACACCCATCCACATCCACTTAAAAAGAATGCTAGAACAATTATACTTGCTAGTTTCATTACTAATCCCTCTTTCTTTAAGGAAACGTTTTTAAAGGCTTCCTTAGTAACAGAAGACTACTAAAAAATATAACGATCTTTTTTAGTAGTCTTATCATTTTTATTTAAGAAGTTTTACGATTTTGCTATTGGAATGTCGCTAATCGTTAGTGTTCCCTCTTGCTGTTTTTCTTTCTTTAACCATTGCTTAAATACGTAGCCAATGGTAAAACCGTACGTAATTTCCTGCATAACTTTCATTAACACACCAGCTAACTGTTGGTCCATCCTTGCTTCAAGAAACGTAAAGGAATTAGGTCCTGAAAGAAGACCCATTGGTACCTCTGTGCCTGGTGGCAAACAATACGCCATCACTTGTGCCCAAATTGCTGGGTCCGTGTATGTTTGGTATAGGGTTGTAGGTGCAAAAATAATTAACGCACAGGCAGGAGTAATTAATATCCCGTTTGCAAAAATATACCCTACTCGGCGCAAATCTGACAAAGGAAATGCACTTGGAAGCGGAGCAATCATATGCCACCACATTAAGGCAGCCGCAAATAATAACAGGTACTCATATAAGCTGTGCAAAATAACAGACTGCATCAAAGTATCAAACATAAACGGGACATGATAAAATGAAAAAAGTCCATTAAATAAAAACAAAGCTACAATCGGACTCCAAATTACACGAAAAATTCGTTCGGTAATAGGCGAACGAAAGCGATCAACAATCGCTTGGAAAAACCAAGAAGGGATTGCTAATAAAAAGAGTGGTGTAGCAATAAAATAAGCAAACACCATTTGTGTCATATGGAAGCTTATCATAATATGTCCAGCAACATAGAGAGGGCTACCCCAACCAATATATAGTGCGAGCAACGCTAAGACAAAATATACTTTTTGTCTCGTTCGCACAGGAGTCGCTCCTTTAAAACGATCTCGCCATTTTGTAACGAGTAAAAAATAAAGGATTCCAATAATTAGTAATCCTAACATTAACTCTGGTGTCCACAAAGCTCGAAAACCAAAGTTCTCAAATAATACATTCACTGCTTTCCCTCCTTTTTGGAGATATTACTATTAAAAGCATGTCTATCATAACATATATCTGTTCGTTAATATTTGAACGAATACAGAAATTTTATAGGATAGATTGTTCAAAAAAGGAAATTTCCATACTTAACATTAACTTTCTAGAGAAAGGTAGATTTGATGTCAAAACAACACTTAATCGCTCTTGACTTAGACGGAACTTTACTAACCGACGAAAAGACCATTACACCGCGCACAAAACAAGTGATAGCTAAAGCGAGAGAAGAAGGTCATATCGTCTCGATCTCTACTGGCCGTCCGTACCGAGCTAGCAGCCAGTATTACCAAGAATTAAATCTTGATACAGCCATTGTCAATTTTAATGGAGCTTTTGTCCATCATCCACATGATAAAAGTTTTGGTACATACCATTCGCCTCTTGATTTAAAGACGGCAAAAACAGTCATCGAAACATGTGAAGCATTCAACGTTAGCAATATTATGGTTGAAGTAATTGATGATTTTTACTTAAGAAATTTCGATGAGGTATTTGTAGAGACCTTTCTTTCAGGTCAAAACCCTGTTGACCATGGAAATTTATTACATATTCTAAAAGAAGATCCTACTTGTGTATTAATCCACCCACAAGATCATCATATCAAAGAACTCCGTAATCTCCTTGTTGATGCACATGCCGAAGTAATTGACCAACGAGTTTGGGGTGCTCCGTGGAATGTCATTGAAATTGTGAAAGCGGGAATGAACAAGGCTCTAGGCTTAAAAAAGGTTGCCGATTTTTATCAAATTCCGAGAGAACGAATCATCGCATTTGGTGATGAGGACAATGATTTTGAGATGATCGAATATGCAGGACAAGGGGTGGCCATGGCTAATGGCATCGACCAATTAAAAACTCTTGCTAACAACATTACGTTATCAAACGAAGAGGATGGCGTTGCCATTTACTTAGAAGAAGCATTAAACTTACGCTAATCCTATAGAATGAATTTCCAGCAATGGGGTACGTTAGAAACGTAAAATTCATTTTCATTAAAAGGAGTCAAGCGAATGAGTAAGAAATCCCAATCAAATCAGTTTAATCAAGATAGGAAAGATTCTGTTATACCAGCTAAAAATACTGAGATTGACATGATGATTATGGGCGATATGTCTATTGAAAAGGCTGAGCGTCTCCACAGAAAGAAACCTGATGAAGGTGGGAAATAATGGGAAATCATATTAGTTTTCAAGAAGCAAGAGAATCCGTTGCGAGATTTGAGCTATTAGCATTAGCTGCTGAAACACAAATCCAACGAGAAGCCGTATTAAAAGAATTAGAACGCGCTAAACTTGCCCTTCATTCTGCTTTTACTAATTCAAGTCCTACAGAACAAGATCAACTCATTCACATGCAAGAACATCTACAAAGCGTTTATCAAGAAGAATTATAATCAATAAGAAGCTTTCTCAAAAAAGAGCTAGCTGGACATTGACTCCGTTTCATACATTTCATCAGGAAGTGTTCAAAAAGGGAAAAGCCAGGAAGGCACTAAAGAAGTCCTTTTTAACAGATTCGAGGAAGCAGCAATGGCTCCACACGTTTCTCGCCTGCTATGAAAAAACCACTCATAGCAGGCTTTAATACAAAGCAACGGTTCCGCCCATTGCTTAAAGGCTATTGAAAAAGGTCAAAACCGTACCTTTTTCAATAGCCTCAAAGACAAACCTTTTTGAACACCCTCTTCCCTTAAAATTCCATCTTAATTAACTACTAACATTGTGTGATTTATGTTACGCTTGCATTATAATTTAAAAGGTATTTAATCTAGGGGGAACTTTGAAAATGGTAAAAGTGTATGAGGTGGATAAAGAAGCAGATATCCAATTTAAGCGACGTATTGCTGATTTATTCATGGGACAGTTAGAGCCCATTGGTCCTGCTAATGCTTATGATCAATTAATGAAAACAATTAATCTAGCATTAAAAGAAGATTCACAGGCTCATATTTTTATCGCCGAAAGAGAAAACACTATTGTCGGAGCTGCATTTTTAAACATAGCTTTAAGCATTGATAAGGGCGGCCATTACATTTGGCTAAATGATTTATACGTTCATAAAGAACACCGAAACCAAGGTATCGCAAAAAAAATCCTCCTAAAAGTCATTTACTGGGCTGAACAAAAAGAAATTAAAGGTATTGAACTTGAAACAGGAATCAACAACGAAGCAACAAAGGCATTATACAATTCATTAGGATTCTACGATATCATATCCAAAAGATACGGATCTAGGTTTTAGAAAAACCACAAAAAGGTGCTCTTCCTTTTTGTGGTTTTTCTTGCAATGTGCGGAGCCGCCGTTATGTTTTAAGCCCAAAGGAATGCTCTTCTCCTTTGGGCGCACGGCGCGTGGAGCCATTGCACTCTCTTCCTCGAGTTATTTCTAAAGTTGATCTTCCTTTTTGCTGAACCTCACTAATCACCACACCCAGAATATTTTTTCTCGCCCATTTATTCTGAAACTGGGCGTTTTACTTCTTTTTTCTGACTATTCTACATATGATATAGCAACCATAACCTTATCAATGCGAAGCTGTCAAAGGAGTGTGTGTCCATATGATGAGAGATTCGTTTGTTGAAGTGGAGTTTTCCGATGTTTATATCGAACTATCCAAACCAGCACTGCATCAGTTTATCAAAAGAATGATGAGCCAACATTACTCTCTCTTTTGGCGCTATGATGCGAGCACTATTTACCTCATGATTGAACTAGAGGATTCAGTCCATGAACTCCCTTTTATTCGAAATACTGAATTTCTCACCCTTTCAGCTGACAGTCTTCATGTTTATGATGATGTGTTAGCAAGTTCACTTGAAAAACTACTTCAACATGAAAAAGGCAATGGAATTGTCAAACGTTCGACAGAAGGTCCTCTCTATATTACTTCATACCAATCTGGTGATATTGAGTCGATGATCGAAATTGATGGGAGTGAAAAGGTCATGATGAACCGAAATGGATCGATGATTCAGTACAAAGATGATGGGAAATCACTTGAGCCTCGTACCATATACAATATGATGAATTTAGAAATTGACTATGTCCTAATGGAACTACATGAAGCTTTGATTGACTCAGACGAATGGCTAATTGATTCTCACAAAAAGAAATTAAAGAAGCTACTGACTAGACGCGAGCAAGTTGAACAGCTACTTTAACTAAATATAGGATAGAAATACTTGTTTCGCTGTTCTTTGTACAGCGAAAAATGCAAGCACTACAGACGTGCTTGCATTTTTTCGGGACTCCCTCCACCTCTCCCCATGCCCACCAAACCATTAAATTCTTTTAATTCTTCAACTAAAATAAATCGAATTACTTGTTGATAGACGGACTTTAACATACAATCATATAGTTTACATTCTCCATTAAAAGGTAAGTTTATTTATAAGAAAGGGAAGCCGCTATGTCAACAACTGTATTATCCAATCAAAAAAACCCTTTTGTTCGTGGTTTACTAGCTGGTTCCAGTATTGCAATTGGTTATTTACCAGCTGCTTTAACATTCGGGTTGCTCGCCAAAAGTACTGGATTAACATTTTTTGAGACCATAGCCATGAGTTTATTCGTTTATGCAGGTGCCGCTCAATATATGGCCTTAAATTTAATTGCAATTGGTACAGGAGCATTTGAAATTATCTTTACTACTTTTATCGTTAATATTCGTCATCTTCTCATGAGCGCCTCTATCCGTGAGCGAATTGATGATGATCATCCGATTATAAAAGCCCTTTATTCTTTTGGAATTACAGATGAAGTATTTGCAGTCACAACCACTCAAGAAAGCCAAGTAAAGACAGGATTTATTATTGGTGTTTCAACGGTAGCTTACATAAGTTGGGTCATTAATTCAGGGATAGGCTACTTTGTAGGTACGATTTTACCACCTACTCTTCAACAAAGCATGGGGATTGCGTTATACGCCATGTTTATAGCACTATTAATGCCATCACTAAAAAAACATCGGAAAGTCGTATTTTTAGCTGTCAGCGCCGCTATATTCAACAGTGTTTTTTCGTTATTTCTCTCTAGTGGCTGGTCTATCATCATAGCGACATTGCTATCCTCAGCAGCAATTGAATTTGTCTATAGAAATGGTGGTGACAATACATGAGCATGAATATGATGTTAATCATCGCATGCATGGCCATTGTTACATATATTCCGAGAATGCTTCCTCTTGTATTTTTAGATATCGAACGAATTCCCGCTTGGGTTCAAGCTATTTTACGGAATGTCCCCTATGCTGCTTTAGGTGCATTAATCTTTCCGGGTATTCTTACGATCAATGAAAACATTTGGTACGGGCTTATTGGAGGAATAACTGCGGTAATAATTGCCTATATAGGTGCGAATCTTATTATAGTCGTATTGAGCAGTATTGTTTTGCTTATGCTTTTGTCATTCTTTATTTAACACATTTCATAGAGGCTGTCGAAAAGGTCAAAGAACGGACCTTTTGAAAGGTTTGCAATGGCACGCTCGTCGCTCGCCTGTTATGAAAAAAACACTCATAACAGGCTTCAAAAGATTGCGACGGCTTAGCTCATTGCTTCGAGGCTGTCGAAAAGGTCAAAGAACGGACCTTTTGAAGGGTTTGCAATGGCACGCTCGTCGCTCGCCTGTTATGAAAAAAACACTCATAACAGGCTTCAAAAGATTGCGGCGGCTTAGCTCATTGCTTCGAGGCTGTCGAAAAGGTCAAAGAACGGACCTTTTCGACAGCCTCTTTTTTAATGGAAAAAGGAAATTCCTCTCTAATTTGTGTGTTCGCTTTTCTTCTCTAGCTGAAAAAGATACAATGAAAGAATGGAATTTTCTAATAAGGGGTGAGACTTTTTTATGAATAGCTCGCTTTTTCAAGAAGAGTCAGAGTTGTATCAAGAAGTGGAACAAGATATTAGCCATACATACCATTTATTGACATCCTCAAGATATGTCAATAACCGTAACCTAGAATTAGTCTGTTCTGATGCTAAAACACGAGTTAATAGATTACGTAAAGATGATCCGTTATCATACTTGCTCGTATATATGAATGGGGTTTATACATTATCTCTAAAAGCCAATAATATTCATGAGTACGAACGTAGATTCAAGTACTTTTTCCAATCAATGAGTCATGAAATTACTCAGTATTTGCTAACAATACAATCGAACCTGTATCGGCAGTTTCTCAGTAAGTTGTTAGCGCTTGTTATTAAAGATCAACATGATCAATATGCCCCATGGCCTCCCTTGCTTTTCAAGATCCTTCACGGAATTCAGGCAGAGCATATTGATTTTATATATGAACACTTGTCAAACAAAGTTGTTGCCTCTTCTTGTTCTCGTAAGTTAGCTCATACATACAGCTATGTAGCTTTACTGGCTGGAAAAGAGATCACCTCATTAACGTTACTTCAAAAGCACGTTGTAGCACTAAGTGAGCAAGATGTAACTTCACATTTCCAAATACTGAAAGAACGAGGGCGTTGGCGAACCATGAAACAATGGTTCCACGCTCTGTTCCCTCAAAAGAAAAATGGTCATTATGGTTCGCTACAAAAGTTTGTAGATGAAATGAATTCCGCTTTGCCTATAAGTCCAAAAGAGCAGGAGTTAATTTGGGAAAGGTGGTTGCAGTCACCAAGTTTTCAAAAGTTTCAAATGTATAGTAAACATTTATCAGAACAGCAACAACTTGTTTTAGTAGAACGGTTATTGCCAGAACTTGAAAAACGCCTTCACCAAATTGAAGCAGCAAAAACATATGAGAGGTTACTTCTTACCTTTGAAAAATATGAATTGGCTATTAGATACTTATTAAAACATGAACGTGATCCTCTTAGATTACGTCAAGAAAAGTTAGACCTATTAAAAGCAGTAACGTCCTATGACATGGTACTTGCAAGACCTGTTTATCATCAATTTATTGTTAGGCTAGTCGAAAAGAAATCCCGGGTATATTATGAGCAAGCTGCTCTATACTTAAAGGATCTTCAAGCATTATATGTAACTGAACAAGATCAAATATTATTTATGGAGTATGTAACTAGATTAAAGAAAATGTACCGAACGTACCGAGCGTTCGTCGAGGAGTTGAAGCGAATTGACCTCTAAAATCATCATACACGGTGGATGGCTGCATGAATCTTTCTTCATATGGGGAGAACGCCCACCCACATCTCGCTTTGACCAAATTGTTAATTTTCAATACCCTTTTTTGCATTCACCATTTGAACTCAAGCTTAAATTATTTCAATTTGATCAATCATCATTTTACGGAACGTTTATTGATACAGAAAAAGCGATTATTGATGTTCCAATTCATAAAAGAGTTTACTCATCTTTAGCTGGTGAGATGACTGTTTATCAGGCTCAGGAAAATATGAATCAATATTCTTTCCCAATCGAAGGGCTTGTTTTTCCTATAGATACACTCATCACTTATTTTCCTTTATTTCAAACGTGGAAAGAAGAAGAGGACATCGAGCTTGCTCCAGATTTTTTAAAGTGGATGGAGCTTTTTGAAAATGTCCAGGAATTTATAATTGATGGCGCCTTTTCACCTACTCCATCAGGACAATGGCAGTTAGAGCAGTTTCCGTGCGAGGCATGGCTCGGCTATATTCCTTTATCTGGAAGATCAATTCGGGAAAATACGAGTTATATACAAAATAAATCAACTGGAATTCATGAAGCCTCCCAAATTGAAAATATCGTCACATTACTATCAGATGCTATGATACGTCTATTACTACAACAGTCTCATGTTCAAAGTATGTATTCCAATTGGCAAAATTCTTTAAACGAAAAATGGCTGCCACTAGTCTCCCAACTAAAAGAAACTGGGAAGCTTGATCCGACACTTTCAAAAGAAGCTTTTCAACAACAAATTGGTTTGCTTCAAGCCAAGCCATTTGTTTCCGGTTTAGCATTGCAAGAACCAGATTCTAAAGATGGTGACTGGAAGGTTTCTCTTTGTATGGTCGACCGAAAACGCCCTTCACTCATGGTTGAAATGGATCAATTGGAAAGAGGAGAACACCCGTGGCGTGAAAATCCAATTGCCCAACTCAAAGTCGATCTTAAAAAAGCACAAGATATACTTGATGTATTGAAACCATTAAGAATTTCAGCACCTACTTTGTTCCTAGAAGCAGAAGACGCCTATGAACTATTTACAAGCTCAGATGATTTACTTGAACAAATAGGATTTCATTTGATTGTCCCTCGTTGGATGACAGAAAAGAAGAAACCACGTGTCAAACTGACGATGCAACAACAAGAGAGAAGCAGTGCTTCGAGTGAACCCCTTCTTGATTGGCAGAGCGTTGCTTCATTCACTTTTGATGTTGCTCTTGGAGACCACAAGATTAGTAAAAAGGAATTCGAGGAGTTTGTTGACGGAAAGCGTCCCTTCCTTTATTCAAATGGAGAATGGATGTCATGGGACCGTTCTTTAGCTGATAAATTATTAGACTATTTAGAGGGAATCGAAAAGGGTACTTCCTTTTTAGAGGCTTGGCGTCTTGACCAGCTTGATGACGAGGCAGAAATGGATTCAGATATTGATTGGGATGTTTCTTGGGGAAAAGAATTAACACAGTCTATTAAAGAACTCTATACGTCTTCCCCTTCTTTAATAAACATTCCTAGTGAATTACATGGAGAACTTAGACCTTATCAACATGAAGGAGTCTCTTGGCTTTCTCACTTAAGAAGAACTGGATTTGGCGGTTGCTTAGCAGATGATATGGGACTTGGGAAATCAATACAAACGATCGCATATATTCTCTATGTTCTTAAAGCTCAGCAAGGTGCCGGGAAATCAAGTACACCTTTTTTACTCATTTGTCCAACCTCTCTACTTTACAATTGGGTTCATGAATGTGAGCAATTTGCTCCATCTCTACGTGTGTTTGTTCACCATGGTCCTATACGACTAGACGAGGAAGAGTTACAATCGTCGCACTGGGATATCATTATTACCTCCTATCAATTGGTCGTTAGAGACACTGAACTCTTTCAACAATACATGTGGAATGGGCTTATTCTAGATGAAGCACAACATATTAAAAATGTAGAAACGAAACAACGCCGAGTAATAAAAAGGCTTCAAGCCGTACATCGAATTGCATTAACCGGAACACCTATTGAGAATCGTTTAAGAGAACTTTGGTCATTACTTGATGTTTTAAACCCATCTTATTTAGGGTCATACCAGGATTTTCAGGCAAATTTTATGAGGCCAATCGAACGAGATCAGGATGAAGGTCAGTTACGAAAGCTACAGAAGTTAATTCATCCACTTATTCTAAGACGAAAAAAGTCAGATCAATCTTTGCAACTAGGGCTCCCAAAAAAAGAGGAAAAAATTCATCATGTTCATTTATCAATAGAACAGGCAGCACTATATCAAGCTGTTGTCGATGACATCGTGACAAAGCTAGCTGAGGTTACAGCATTTGAAAGGCGCGCGCTCATTCTAAGAAGCCTCACTAAATTAAAACAGATTTGCAATCACCCTGCTCACTTCTTGAAAGAGCGTTCGATTAAAGAACATGAATCTGGAAAGTGGGATGAGTTCTTAAAGCTGATTGAACGTCTTTTTGCAAATAAGGAAAAGGTCCTGATCTTCTCTCAATACAAAGAAATGGGAGCGTTGTTAGCCAATGCTCTTGAAGAACGTTATAATCAAACGGTTCCTTTTTTGCACGGAAGCTTGACGAGAACGAAGCGGCAAGATGCAATAGAAGCTTTTCAGACGAATGACAATATCAACTTTTTTGTACTCTCACTAAAAGCTGGAGGCGTTGGGTTAAATTTAACCGCTGCGACAAACGTAATTCATTACGACCGTTGGTGGAACCCAGCAGTTGAAAATCAAGCAACAGACCGAGCTTATCGAATTGGGCAAACGAAGGATGTAACGGTTCATAAACTTGTGACCACAGGTACTCTTGAAGAACGAATAGATCGAATGCTCTTGCAAAAACAAGAGTTAGCTGATCAAATTTTAGCAGCTGGAGAACAACGTGTAACAGAATTATCTAATGATGAAATCATTGAACTTATTCAACTTACTATTCCAGTGCGAAAGGAGTAAGCTGAAATGAAAGTACAAAATAAATCAACATCGTCCTTTTGGTATGGAAGTGATATCGACGTTGACCTAACTAAACGACCTGCCGTTGCTATATCAGAAAATGAAGAATATAACGCATTAAAAAGAGCAATCCAAGAAGAAGCAAGAAAGAAATGGGGCAGACACACCCCCTCTAAATAAAGAAGCTGGCTTAGCAGCCAGCTTCTTTATTTATTTAATTTCAATATCAACTTGTTTCTGAAACGTCCCATCCTCTGACCATGCTTCACCGTCTATAGCTGCTAGAATAAGTTGCGCTTCTAATGTATACACACCCTTAGGAATGTCCTCGACGTTAATTCTTTCTTCAAATTCTTTTGATTCACCGGGTCCAAACGTCTCATGTATAAGAGCCATCGTAAACATTTTTCCTTCTGAATAACGATATACTTCCGTTCCAGCTTCATCAAGTAAAACAAGTTCATATTTTTGACCAGAAGAAAAATCAATCGCAGATGCTTCTTCCTGGTTATTTGTTACAGTAAGTTTTACAAGTAACTCATCGTCCGTTTGATCTGTCTCCACTGTAAATATCCAATTCGAATCTACCAATCCCTCATCTCCTTCACCATTTGAAAGAGGTGCATTCGCCCCTTGTCCACAAGCACTAAGCAACATAAGTACCGACAAAAGCCATATCCATTTTTTCATTTATTTCACCTCTTTTATTCTTTTCGAAAGAAACCAAAAATCCCCGCAGTTTCGACAATATTCGTAAAAGCATGAGGATCTACTTCTTGGATCACTTTCTTCAATTCATATAATTCATAGCGAGTAATAACAATCATTAATATTTCTTTATCTTCATACGTGTAGCCGCCTTTTGCTGGAATGCGCGTAATGCCCCGAGTTACTCGTTCATGGATAGCCTCTCTTAGAACTTCGGCTTGTTTCGTAACAATCATTGCGGTTAATTTCACATGACGAGTATAGATTGCATCAATGACTCGTGAAGAAACATACAAGGCAACAAGTGTATACAGAGCTTGTTCTGGATCAAACAGCAAACCAGCCGTAATGACGATAATACTATTTAATAGAAGAAAGTAGACGCCAACAGGACGGTCGCTCACTCTTGATAATATTAACGCAATAATATCGAGTCCGCCAGAGGAAGCTCCCCATTTCAAAGTTATACCAGCTCCAAATGCCAATATTACTCCACCAAATACAGCATTTAGCAAAATATCTGGTGAAAATGCCCAAACAGGCAAAACCTCTAGAAAGAAGGTCGTTAGCACAACATTGACAAAACTGTAAACTGTAAAACTTTTTCCAATCTTCAGCCAACCTAAAATCGCAACAGGGATATTCAGGATAAAGAGCATGATCCCAGTTGAAAGTGGAATAACTGTAGCAAGCAATTGAGCTACCCCAGTAAACCCGCTTGCAAATACATTAGCTGGTATTAAAAAGAAATTTAATCCTGCAGCCAAAAACAAGGCACCAACTACAATAACAACAATCTTTTGAATTTCTTGTAGTGTTCTTGATTTCATCTATTAGGAAGACACCTTTGTTTGTAAATGCTGATTAAACCAATCAACCGATCTCAACACAGCTCTTCTTGACACTTTATGGCCAATTTTTTCTTCCGCTAGCAGCTGAAGTTTGTCTGGGGTGTCTTCGTAGTTGGCTAATAGCTCATCATATAGTTTTTCGGATAGTGTATATGGGACGACTTGATCGTCTTTCCCGTGCCAAATAAACAATGGTCTACCTTCAAGTTTATCTAACTGCGTTGATAAATCAAACGGTTTTATTTTCCTAAAAACCTCTTCTTTCATTTTCTGTTCAATCGTTAGACCGCGATTCTCAGCCGTCTTAATTAATCCATGAGCAAATGCTTCATAATAGGCGGTCCCCATAAATGAAACAGCAGTTTTAATCCAAGGGTATTGAGTCAATGCCCCAAACATCGTAATCGCTCCCATAGACGTACCTATTACGCCGATTCTGTCACCTTTTATTTTTCCACTTTCTTCTAATTCCCTTTTCATGAACCCTAACTCGTGAATAGATGTCAAAATAATCTCCCAGAAAGCTAGGTCCCGTTCGACCTTTGATTCTGCTTCACTACGTTCCCCGTGGTACAATGCATCCGGTAATATTACTCTAAATCCCTTTTCAGCTAGTAAATAGGCTACATGTAAGTTATGTTCTTTTGCACTTGTAAACCCGTGAAAGAAAAAGATAGTTGGAACCTCTGGCTCTAAACGTTCTGATTCTTTCACTACGTGTAACGATGGAACTTGTGCAATGGTTTCATTTTTTATTGTAATCATCTATTTCTCCATCCTTTTTTCAAACATTTTTCTATTTATAGCATGTCCATTTTTTGTTAATTCACTTTACCAAAATCTAAGACATCATACAACTGATTAAACTCTCTCTTTTTTAGGCTGTTTTCGCAAAGATTGTTGCTGTGAAGAACTGTGTTTTCTCGTAGTGAAATGGAGCGAAAGTCACTCGACTCCTGCGGGATGAAGAGAGGCCATTGAAAAAGGTAAAAACCACACCTTTTTCAGTGGCCTCGAAAGTGAGTGACTGGAGCGCAACGGTACGAACATGTGGAGAACGCGTACCCCATAAAAACAACAAAGTATGCGAAAACAGCCTTTTTTTAAGAACATATTTTTCTTACAAAAAAGCCTGCTATGAGCGTTGTCTCATAACAGGCTAAGCGTCATTTTCACCTTTATTTTAGCTGTGACTCTTCTGCTGTTTTTGATTGTAATGCTGTATACTTGTTAAGGCTCCTTCACCAACCATTTTATTATCTTCATAATCATAGGGATGTGAATGTCCTATTTTCACTTGCGATTCTAAGTCTTTTTTACTTTTTCTTCCCGTTACTTTTTCATACATACTGTGAGAGGCTTGAGTAATTTTGGCCCGTATGTCTTTTTTTCTAAGTAAGATTGTCGTTGCGCAAGCTGCCGTTGCGACTGCAATAATTGATTTCTTTGCCATTGTTATCTCCACCTTTTTTGTATGTTATAGAACTTTACCCGATGCATTAATAACTAAACCTCTTTCATAACGAGGCCACTGAAAAAGTCTCTTTTAGCGAAATCGAGGAAGCAGCAATGGCTCCACACGTTGCGCGCCTGCTATGAGAAACCCACTCATAGCAGGCTTTAAGACAAAGCAACGGTTCCGCTCATTGCTTAAAGGCCATTGAAAAAGGTAAAAACCACACCTTTTTCAGTGGCCTTCAAAACCGTATCTTTTTCAGTGGCCTCTTCATATTCGTCTTTCTTTTCGGGCAATCTAAAGAAGAGCAATAATGAAAGAGGTGAAGTTTCGTGTCTCGTACTGGTGACAATAATAAAAAGAAAAAAGATAACAATGCATTAAATCGTCAAAAAAATGAGCAAGCCCATGCAAACGCCAAACGTGGTAAGCATTCTTATTCCAAAACAACGGATCATCTATAAGTCTTCCGTTAGTAGAAGTCGAAGCACTGCCAGGCCTTTTAGGGGATCTCTCCTTAAAGGCCCAATGTAGAAAGCAAAAAAAAGACCGCCTTTTACAGAGGGGAAAAACAACCTTTTTCAGCCCCCTCCATCGTCAGCGTTCTTTTTGCTTACTTCAATTCTTTTACATCTTTCACAATCCATTCTGGACCGGACTTAACTTCACCATCCCAAGCTAACATTCCACCAAAATAATTTTGCACATCGGTAAACCCTTGATTTTGAAGATACAAAGCCACATTTTGACTGCGATTTCCACTGCGGCAGACAAATAAATACGATTGCTCCTTATCTAATTGATCCATTACCATTGGAATGGTCTGCATTGGAATTAAAGGCAAGCCAGGAATATGAGCTTCTTCATATTCTTCCACTTCTCGAACATCAATAATAATTGGATCCTTTGAATTGCTCTTTACTAATTCTTTTAATTCTTCTACTTCAACTTGTTTAATTCCATCTTGTTCAAATGCCATAAAATCACCTCATACATTTTTCTCTACATTATCATAACCTAGTTTAATCAATAGTGGTATTTCTTAATAACCACAATCGATAGATGTGTAACACTAATACTTTACAAACAGCATAAGTTGGCACAGCAATTAATAGTCCTATTAACCCAGCAAACCTCCCAGCAACTAGGAGCAAAAAGATAATCGTCAATGGGTGTATTTGAAGCTTCCTTCCCATAACCTGAGGAGAAATTAAATTGCTCTCGATTTGTTGAACAATGACAACGACTGCAATCACTAACAATGCCATCAGTGGAGAATGCAACAATCCAACGATCACTGCCGGAATCGTTCCAATCCACGGACCGATAAAAGGAATGACATTAGTAAACATGGCAACTAAAGCCAGTACGAGCGGATAATCTAACCCAATAATTAAAAAAGCAATGTAAGCTAGGATACCAACACAAATACTCACAATGATTTGTCCTTGAATGTAGGAGCTTAAAGCAACATCCATTGCTCTAAGCACTTCTCGGCCTTCATTTTGCCTTTTTTCTGGCAGCAATTTAAGGAGTTGATTCGGTGCCTTCTCTCCCTCTTTTAACATATAAAACAACACAAATGGAATAATAACAATAATAAGCAATGCATTTGCTATAAACCCAATAAATGTTGCAATGTTATGACCTAAATTCGAAACGAAGTTATTTAAGTAATTTGCAAATTCCATCGTAAGCTCTTCTAAGGAGAAATTCTCTCCCTCCTGAAACCGTGAAACATATTCATTTGCTTGAAGATTAATAAACATATCGCGAATTTCATTAATAAAAATAGGCATGTTTCTAGTAAAGCTATGAAATTGCTTTTGTAATTCAGGGCCGATCAGTAACACTAACGCTGTTATTAGGCCAACCGCCCCAAGATAAAGAATCAAAATGGCGATTGCCCGTGGCAATTTCTTTGCTAATAAATTTACAAAAGGACGAAGCAAATAATAAAGAACTCCGGCGAGAATAATTGGTGCAAACAATGTTTGAACTAAAACAACGATCGGACGGAACACCCAGTCGATTAAGGTACCTAAATAAATGATAATAAATATAAGCACGATTCCATATCCAATACGGAAAGCTTTCGTTTGTGGCATAGGCAAAATCCCTTCCTCAATAATCTTCCAATTATTGTACCATTTTTTTCTTCAATCTTCATTTCAAGCACATTATAAAAAGGTAAGTTATACTTCTGCTAGAAAACTTCTACTTTTCTAGCCTATTTTACCTATGTCGAAAATAGTCATTGAATTTCAACATGAATGATGTAGAATTTAAGTGATAGAATTTTGATAGTGTTTCTACGAGAACAAGGAGGAATGAATATGAAAAAAAATTGGATGTTTCTTATACTACTAGGATTATTCATCCTTATTCTTAGCGCATGTGGACAAGGTGCAGCTGGCAACGAAGAACTTCAAACCGCTGATGGAATTGAAGCAGAAGAAAGCACTGATTTGGTAGAAGAAGATACCACCATTGAAGCCGAGCAAGAAGAAGTTGAAACTAAAGATCCGGCTGAATCCATTGAATCAGAAGAAGAAGAAGTAACAGCTTCTGAAGATGAAACAGTCATTGAGGAAAAGAATGTTACTCCAATTGAGTTAGTTTTTTCTGATGATCAAGTAATGGACATGTATAGAGTTGGACGTCAATTAGAAGCAAGTGAAGATGAGCTTTTTAAGGCTACACTTGAAGCTTGGGTAGCTGGGCCAACAGAAGAAGGACTTACCTCTCTTCTCCCAAAAGGAGTGAAAGTACTATCTGTTGAAGAAATTGAAGGAGTTGCTCATGCTTCTTTTTCTGTAGAATTATTGCAAGCTAATGTAGGTTCTGGTACAGAGTATATGTTACTACAACAAATTGCTCTAGCAATGAAACAGTTTGGCTTTAATGAGACACAAATTCTTGTCGATGGAGAAACCCATCCAGAGTTGTTCGGTCACATTGATACGAGCGTGCCAATTGTAGCTGAAAGCCTTGAAGACTACGAAAAACTAAATTAACCGCCAAAAGGATTGGGCAGAAGTGGAAATCGTTCCGCTTGCTACATTGCTTCAGGAGGGGTACCCTAAAAAGGTTAAAAATCTTTTTAAGGTACCTTTTTTATGCAAATTTTCCCTAATTTAAGTTCATCTGTGAAATGTGGTATGATACAGTACGTAATGAAAGTAGAGAATTGAGGGGTACAAAATGAAAACCGTCGTCACGACGTTGAATGCAAAATATATTCATACATGCTTAGCCTTACGTTGCTTAAAAGCGTATGCTGAACCTGATTTTCCAATAGAGATGGTCGAGTATACAATTAAAGACCCAGTCATGAACATCGTTTCTGACCTTTATGACCGAAAGCCAGATGTGATTGGATTCAGTTGCTACATTTGGAACATTGAAGAAACGGTAAAAGTGATTAATATGTTAAAAAAAGTGATGCCAGAGACAAAAATTGTCCTTGGCGGTCCTGAAGTTTCTTACGATACAAAAGCATGGTTAGAAACTCTTGAAAATATCGACTTTATCGTTATTGGAGAAGGCGAGGAAACATTCAAACACTTGCTAGAAGAAATAAGCAGTACCAAAAAATACCACATGGTGTTTGGCCTTGCCTATCGTAAAGACTCAGAGGTTATCATTACAGCACCAAGACCAAAATTAAAACTCGATGACATACCAACACCTTATCGTTTTGAGGAAGATTTAGACGGTTTAACAAAGCGAGTTACTTATTTTGAAACAAGTCGCGGCTGCCCTTACAGTTGTCAGTTTTGCCTATCCTCAATAGAAGTGGGTGTACGCTATGTAAACATTGAGAGAGTTAAATCGGATCTTCTCTTTCTAATAGAAAGCGGTGCAAAACTTATTAAATTTGTTGACCGTACCTTTAATATTAAAAGAGATTATGCACTTGAAATTTTCCGTTTCTTAATTGAAAATCACCAAGGCTGTGTGTTTCAATTCGAAATTACAGCAGATATTATGCGACCAGAGGTCCTCTCTTACTTAAATGAGCATGCTCCACCAGGGATCTTCCGCTTCGAAATTGGCGTCCAATCCACGAATGATGCTACGAACGAACTTGTTATGCGCCGCCAAAACTTCGAGAAATTAAAACGAACGGTGACGATGGTGAAAGAAGGCGGAAAGATTGACCAACACCTTGATCTAATTGCTGGTTTACCAGAAGAGGATTATCAATCTTTCAGAAACACGTTTAATGACGTATTCGCGATGCGCCCAGAAGAATTGCAGCTAGGGTTCTTAAAGATGCTTCGTGGAACAGGACTCAGGCTTCGTGCTGATCAACATGATTATGTATATATGGATCATTCTCCATATGAAATATTACAAAATAATGTCTTAACATTTGATGAAATTATTCGTATTAAGCGAGTGGAAGATGTGCTTGAAAAGTATTGGAATGATCACCGAATGGATCTTTCCATCGAATATTTAGTCGAACAAGAATTTGACTCTCCGTTTGATTTCTTTCAAGAGTTTGGTGACTATTGGGACAAGCGAGGATGGGCTCGAATCGGACATCAATTAGAGGACTTATTCAAAAGACTAGACCAGTTTTTGAAAGCCCGTAAAACAAAAACAAACTTAACGACAATACGCTCTTTAATGATGGTCGACTATTTTAAAAATCATAAGCATAAACCTCGTAAAACATGGTGGGATTTCTCACTAACAAAACAAGAGCAATCTCACTATTTAAAGATTTTGGCTGAGAACCCACTTCTAGTATCTGAAGATTTCGCTTCTCTCAAACTAACTGAGAAAGAATTACACAAACATACAATGATTGAAGCAGTTCCCCTCCATTTAATAAATGGTACATTTACAGAAAATGATAGCTTACTGATTGCTTATTTTAATCCAAAAGCGAATCAATCAACGGTATTTACGGTTCCTCTTGAAAAGCTTGAATTAGCCACATCAGGAAAGTAATTCATTTAAGTAAGGGGGTTCTCAAAGGTTAAAAACAGACCTTTTGAGAACCCCCTTTTATATTTATCAGCAATTAATTTATTTTCTCAAGAACCCTTTACTTTATTTAATAACTCAACAGCTGCTTTTGTCGGGCTAATTTGACCTTTTACAACTTCCTGCGTCAACAATGGTAACTCACTCTTCACTTTATCGTTTTCATAAAAATTTGTAAGAAGCTGTTCCTCTAACAAAGAATAAAACCAATTTGTTGCTTGTGCTTTTCTTCGTTCATCGAATTGATTTGATTCCTTCATAAACTGAATAAACACTCGAACCGTATTCCAACATTCTTCAATTCCTTTGCCAGTTAGTGAAGAAACCGTTTGAACTTGTGGTTCCCATCCTTGTGTCATTTCAGGTAACATATGAAGAATCCTGCTTAATTCAACTTTTGCTTGCTCCGCTTTTTCCACATTGCTTCCGTCTGCCTTGTTAATGAGCAATAAATCAATTAATTCCATCAGGCCTTTTTTCATCCCTTGTAACTCATCACCAGCACCCGTTAGCATTAAAACTAAGAAACAATCAACCATTGAGCGGACGGTAACCTCACTCTGACCAACCCCGACTGTTTCCACGATGATAATATCGTATCCAGCTGCTTCACATAGGAGTACTGTTTCCCTTGTTTTTCTAGCTACTCCCCCTAACGTTCCTCCAGCAGGAGAAGGACGGACAAAGGCGTTAGGATGTTTAGATAAACACTCCATTCTCGTCTTATCTCCAAGTATACTCCCTCGAGATACTGAACTTGAAGGATCGACAGCTAATATAGCCACGCGATGCCCCTTTTCACAAAGCATCATTCCAATCGCCTCAATAAAAGTCGATTTTCCAGCTCCTGGAACACCCGTAACCCCAAGTCTTATCGAATTACCTGTTGCTGGAATAAGAGCAGTAAGAACATCTTGCGCAAGAGAAAAGTGCCTTTTGGCATTGCTTTCTATAAGAGTAATAGCTCTAGCTAAAATCGCTCGATTATTCCTTTTTACCCCTTCAATATACTCTTCTTTTGAAAGGGGAGCACGCCTTTTATACTGCTGATCCATAAATCCTCCTCCCCACAATGCAAAGGAGGTGTCCTAAGAAGCCATTACTCCGTTTGGACACCTTCATAATTTTTTCCTACCTTTATTAGGGTACCCCCATCAAACCTTTAGGTTAACCCTCTAACTAGTTGTCTTCCTCATACTCCAACCGTCTGTTTAATTCAGTCATAATTTGTTTAGCAGCTACAGGAATGACGGTTCCAGGTCCAAAAATTGCAGCTGCACCCTTGTCTTTTAAAAATTGATAGTCTTGAGCTGGAATCACACCACCAATAATGACAAGAATGTCTTCTCTCCCCAACTTTCTAAGTTCCTCTATTACTTGAGGAAGCAATGTTTTGTGTCCAGCAGCTAATGAACTTACACCAATAATATGAACATCATTTTCAACAGCTTGCATCGCCGCTTCTTCTGGCGTTTGGAATAGCGGTCCAATATCTACATCAAATCCCATATCAGCAAATGCGGTTGAGATCACCTTTGCCCCGCGGTCGTGCCCATCTTGCCCCATTTTCGCAATCATAATTCGCGGACGTCTTCCTTCTTTTTCAGCGAACTGATCAGTTACTTGACGGATTTCTTTCATGACTTCTTTCTCCCCAAACTCTGTACGATATACTCCACTTATAGATCTAATTACCGCTTTATGTCGACCAACAACCTTTTCATACGCCATTGATATTTCACCAAGGCTTGCTCTAGCTCTTGCAGCTGCAATTGCGAATTCTAATAAATTGCCATCTCCGCTTTCTGCCACTTTCGTTAAAGCATCAAGTGCCTGGTTTACCTCATCTTCATTACGCTCTTTCCGTAACTTTTCTAATCGCTTTAGTTGTGCATGACGAACAGCTGAATTATCAATATCTAATATGTCAAGATCCTCTTCTTGCTCAAGTCGGTATTTGTTTACACCGATAATTGTTTCTTTATTTGAATCTATTTGAGCTTGCCTTCTAGCAGCCGCTTCTTCTATTCTCATTTTTGGAAGTCCTGTCTCAATGGCTTTAGCCATCCCTCCCAATTGTTCCACTTCTTCAATGTGAGACCACGCTTTTTTCATCAATTCAACTGTTAATGACTCCACATAATAAGATCCTCCCCAAGGATCTAATACATTTTTAATCCCTGTTTCAGTTTGCAAGTATAGTTGTGTATTCCGAGCAATTCTAGCAGAAAAATCAGTAGGCAAGGCAATTGCCTCATCTAATGCATTAGTATGCAGTGATTGCGTATGACCTAGAGCAGCAGCCATTGCCTCAATACATGTTCGGATGACATTGTTATACGGATCTTGTTCGGTCAAACTCCACCCAGACGTTTGTGAATGGGTTCTTAAGGCAAGTGATTTTTCATTTTTCGGCTCAAAAGGTTTCATCAGTTTCGCCCACATCAGTCTGGCCGCTCTCATTTTTGCAACTTCCATAAAGTGATTCATGCCAATTGCCCAAAAGAATGACAGTCTCGGTGCGAATTGGTCAATATCAAGACCAGCCTTCATGCCCGTTCGAACATACTCTAAGCCATCAGCAAGTGTATAGGCAAGTTCAATGTCGGCTGTCGCTCCTGCTTCCTGCATATGGTAGCCTGAAATGCTGATGCTATTAAACTTAGGCATATGTTTTGATGTATATGCAAAAATATCAGCAATTACTTTCATAGATGCCTCAGGTGGATAAATATAAGTGTTTCGTACCATGTATTCTTTTAAGATATCATTTTGTATCGTCCCAGTTAACTTTTCCGGAGATACACCCTGCTCCTCGGCTGCGACAATGTAAAAAGCCATAATTGGCAGTACCGCTCCATTCATTGTCATAGATACAGACATTTGATCAAGCGGAATACCCTCAAATAAAATATTCATATCTACTATTGAATCAACCGCAACTCCCGCTTTTCCCACATCTCCAACAACACGTGGATGATCTGAATCGTATCCTCGGTGAGTAGCTAGATCAAATGCAATCGATAACCCTTTTTGACCTGCTGCTAAATTTCTACGATAAAATGCGTTACTTTCTTCTGCAGTAGAGAAACCCGCATATTGCCTGACTGTCCAGGGGCGAGTTTTGTACATGACTGGGTAAGGACCGCGAAAGAAGGGCGCTATGCCTGAAACATAATTTAAATGTCTCATTTCATTTATGTCTTCTTTCGTATATACGGATTTAATGGGGATTTGTTCTGTTGTTTGAATCGTTGTCACAGGTAATTCCATATTTTCTTTAACTTCTTTAAAAGATGGAAAAGGCATCTTATGAAAAGCCGGTTTTTGTTTCATAGCTTGCTTCCTCCGATCTTTTCCTGTAAGTCAAATAAAAGCTGGTAAGCATTCGTTTTGTCATTGATCGCTCCAGCTGTACCTGCATCTATTAATTGTTTCATAAAAGGTTCCTTTTGACGTCCAGCTATATATACCGCTTCCGTTTTTTCTTTAAGACCTTTAACCATTGACAGTGCTACATTCTCATAACTTTCATCACTACCACATAGAACTACAAGTTTGTGCTGTTTTGCTAATTTGATTGCTTCTTCACTAGTTTCCATTGGACTAGAAACCTCAACTTGAAACCCACCGCATTGAAACAGCTCTTCAATAAAGTCAACTCTTGTTTTATGAGAGGCAATACTACCTAACCGAACAAGATAAACAACTGGAACCTCTCCAATAGTTTCTTTGATTTGATTACTACGTGTGCGAAGTAGTTCATACGGCTCTGCTAAACGACGTTGTAAAATACGTTCAACTTCTACTGGTTGGCAAGGAGATTTTAATTGGTGATGTATTTGGTGAAAGGGAATATTTTGTTGAACCATCTTTCCTACTTCGGCCATAGTCTTTGGTTTCTCTGGAATCATTTGTTTGTCTTTTTCCTTTAATGCATCGAAATACGCCTTCCGTTCTGCTTTTTTCAATCTTTGTTTTGGAGGTTTTTTTTCACCACCTTTAACATATTGATTGACTCCAATAATCGTTTGTCTTCTATCTTTGACGCTTTCCACTTGCTTTTCCCAACAAGTGTTGATCTTTGTTTGAACAAGACCGCTTTTTAACGACGCAAACATTCCCCCTTCCCTTTCTAACTCCTGAAAGATACCCCATGCTTTTTTTGCAATTTGTTCTGTTAAATGCTCTACATACCAAGATCCACCTGAAGGATCTACCGTTGCTCCAATAAATGCTTCATCTTGCAAAATCAACGACGTGTTTCTAGCAATGCGGCTCGAAAATTCGGTTGGCTCTTGCACAAGCTCATCAATCGGGCTAACTGAAATGCTATCGACTCCAGCAACTGCCGCTGCAAAAGCCTCACTAGTCCCTCGGAGTAAATTCACATACATATCTTCCTTTGTTTTGGTAAATGCTGATGTGCGCGCATGAAACACCATTTTTTGCCCTTGTTCTTCTGCTCCAAATTCAGCCATTATCACCGCCCACAGTGCACGAGCAGCACGAACTTTTGCTATTTCACTAAAAAAGTCTTTCCCGATTGAAAATGAAAACGTAATTGATTTCCCAGCTTCGGTTGCAGAAACTCCACGTTTCATTAAAGCGTCCATATATTCCACGCCCATTGATAACGTACTAGCTAATTCCAAAGCAGGGCTAGCTCCTCCATTATGAAAGACGTGGCTTTGAGCGAGAACCGTACGTAAATCAGGGTGATTAGCTATTGCCCATTTAACGGCCCATGCCATCAAATCATAACTACGTTCTAATGAGTAATACATCCTACCTTCCTTTGCTAATTGATGAAGGGGATCAGAGGCAATCGTGCCTGTTAAACGATTGGTAACATGATTGATGGCAGCTAATAATGGAACACTAACAACCCCTGCATCAATATGAAACGGAAATTCGGAAAAGTCGATACCCTGAAAGGCTTTCTGCACATCTTTTAGATCATATAGAGGAACAGTAGAGAATGGCTCATGCCGGTTCGACTTCCCTCCATTTTTCATTTCATTTGAAATAAGAATATGAGCTACGTTTTGTCCTTTAGTAAAATCTTGCTTTATTCGCTCATGTAATAATGTAGGAGTAGCTGCACCTAATTCTTGACTAATAGCCATTCGTGTTGGTTTTGTAGTTATGCCTCTTACATAAGGGAACACTCCAGGTTGATCAACGAGAGTCTTGCAAGCTACAAGATCTTTTAATTGATACATAGGTTCAAGGACAATATCATCAAGTAGATTTGTTAGAAGCGTGTCTTCAAACGATTTCCCTTTTAAAGACTTTTCTGCAACTTTACGCCATTGTTCATACGTAGGAATTGGAAATTCATTAAATGTCATATCCATCATATTCGGCTGCCACTTTGGCTTCACCGTTCACTCCCTTCCTGACAAATAAGGCGTTAATATAGAGGCTACTGAAAAAGTCGTTTTTTTCTTTTTCAGTGCACTCGGCTTCTATTACAAAGGGATATTTCCATGTTTTTTCTTAGGTAGTTGTTTCTTTTTCTTTTTTAACATTTCTAATCCTTGAGCTAGGCTTCGCCTTGTATCGCGAGGGTCGATTACGTCATCGACCATTCCATTTGCAGCTGCAACATACGGATTAGCAAACCGCCTTTTGTACTCGCTAATTTTTTGTTGGCGTTTTTCTTCTGGATTTGAGCTTTCTTTAATTTCTTTTGCATAAATAATCGTTGCTGCACCTTCTGGTCCCATAACAGCTATTTCAGCATTAGGCCATGCAAAAACTAAATCAGCTCCAATTGCTTTACTATTTAATGCAACATATGCTCCACCAAATGCTTTTCGTACAATAACCGTTATTTTTGGTACAGTTGCTTCGGAATACGCATATAAAATCTTTGCACCGTGACGAATGATTCCACCATGTTCCTGTTGAACTCCAGGAATGAATCCGCTTACATCTTCGAATGTAATAAGGGGGATATTAAAACAATCACAAAACCTAATGAATCTTGAGCATTTATCTGAAGAATTAATATCAAGACCACCTGCCATCATTTTTGGATTATTAGCGACAATTCCCACCGTTTCTCCTTCAATCCGTCCAAAGCCAATAACAATATTTTTTGCAAAATACGGTTGAACCTCCATGAATACTTCGTCATCCACAATTTTCTTTATTACTTTCCTCACATCATATACTTTTGTGCCATCGACAGGTACGAGATCAAGTAATTCATTTATACGTTCGTCTATAGGCCGCTTTTCTTTTGGTTCAATATAAGCAGCACGTTCCTCATAATTTGAAGGCAAAAATCGAATTAACGTCCGTACTTCTGCTAATACGTCTTCTTCTGTTTTGCCAGTAAAATGAGCATTGCCGCTTACACTTGAGTGAACCTTTGCCCCACCTAAATCTTCCGCATTGATCTTTGCTCCTGTTACACTTTCAATCACTTTAGGTCCTGTAATAAACATTTGGCTTGTTTTTTCTACCATAAATACAAAATCAGTGATCGCTGGAGAATAGACAGCTCCTCCTGCACAAGGACCCATAATAACCGAAATTTGAGGAATTACCCCTGAGTAAATTGCATTTCGATAAAAGACATGACCATAGCCATCTAAAGATAAGACTCCTTCTTGAATACGAGCTCCACCGGAATCGTTCAACCCTATAATGGGGGCCCCATTTTCAGCAGCTAAGTCCATAATCTTAGCAATTTTTTGAGCATGCATCTCTCCCAATGCTCCACCAAACACAGTGAAGTCTTGTGCAAATAAAAAGACAAGACTCCCATGAATTTTCCCATAACCTGTGACAACTCCTTCACCAGGTGCTTGATCTGAACAAAAGGCATCTCCACGAAATTCAATAAAAGGATTGAGCTCAACAAAAGTTCCCTCATCAAGCAAATAATCAATTCGTTCTCTAGCTGTTAATTTTCCTCGTTCGTGCTGAGCATCAATCCGCTTCTGTCCTCCACCTTGTTTTATTCGATCACGACGGTCTTCCATATCTTGAATAAAGTCATACATATCCATATGAACAACCCCTTTTGGCTTGGTTCCTACTCACTCCTAAGGAAAAAGCGTGCATATTCTGGTTTGAGACTCGCCTCTTTTGTTAAGACAGCATTCATTACTAAATCGGCATATATGTTTGCAATTTCTTGTATTGAATACTGACCAGTTTCCTTGTACCACTTATATGTCCAGTTCGTCATTCCGAAAATAGCCATTGACGTGATCGGGACAGGGATTTCTTTTCTAAACTCCCCACAAGCTATTCCTTCTTCAACAAGGCGAAACATCATATTTTTGTAACGCCCTCTCTTTAATTTTATTGTTTCAAAGTATTCTTTATTTAAATAAAGAGACTCTTGATAAAAGACCGTTACATGCGGTCGATACAATTCAAACATCATCACAAAAGATCTAATTGTTTCATATAACCGTTCAGCAGGCGTGGAGTAACGATTATATGCATCTTCTGCTTTATCTAGAATGTATGTAATGAATGAGTCATGTACGGTATATAACAGTTCATCTTTTGATTTAAAATTATGGTAAAATCCACCTTTAGATGAACCACTTTCCTTCACAATTCGGTCTACGGTTACAGCATGAAAGCCGTTCTCTTCAAAAAGAAGGAGAGCAGTTTCAATAATCCGTTCCTTTGTAGGCTTTTTCTTCATTCGTGCTCTCACCACCTTCCAATATTTCTTCAATTGAATATAATACATTAGGTTAATAACTTAATGAACTAAATTAACCGACTGGTTAGTCTGTTAAAATTGTACAAAAAGTTCAGATTATTGTCAATGTTAATTTGTAAACGCTTTCAGTTTTTTTCTTTGAAATTTGCTTGTTACATGTTTATGGTAAGTGGGAATAATAAATGAAAAAAATAAAAAGGAGACTTATCACATGACATATCATCCTGAGCGAATGAAAGTGTTGCTAATGCATGACCGTTTTTTAAAGTCAACATACGAAGAAGTATTACATTTTACAAACGACGAAGAAAGTGCTCTTCACTATTTATTTACTCGCTATATAACTACTGAACCTATTTTTAAAAATGCTTATGAGCAATTAACATAAAAGGGGAGTGTCTCAAAAGGTAGGTTTTTGACCTTTTGGGACACTCCTCTGTTACTCAAATGTTAAGTGCAGTTCAAAGCCGTTATCTCTTACGGTTTTCCCTTCATTATGTAATTGTATCCATTGGTTGTATTCTGTAGTCAGTTGGTGAAATTGCTTTTCGTCTTTTCGACTTAATGCTTCATCAATCAAATCTTTTAGTCGTTCTTTTTTAAAGTGATAGAGTGAATATTCTATGACAGCCTGTGCGTATAAGGATTGCACAGTATCTGCTGAACGTGATTGTAAGCTTTTAATCACTCGTAACTGCTTTGTAACCCTTGGATCCATTGCAAAGTCATTTATCATTTCAATCCCTCCTACTTTCTGTTAGTATATAAAATACCCCTTAGACTCTAGTTTCAAACATACCTTACTGAAATATCTGATTTTTTTGTAGCTCGTAGTCTTTTAAGCTACTTTATTGATTAACTTTTAAATCACTTGTGAAAAAAGAAAGGTGAATCAAAACGATTGCTTTGATTCACCTTTCTTTTCCTATTTAGATAAAGTTGACGTAGTTCATGGATCTGATCTGTTTGCTGCGCGGTTATTTGAAAAGGTTTGTTTCCTGTAACTGTTCAGACAACTCACTAAACAACTATTGTTTAAATCATTATAGAATATTGACTAGCCCTGACTTCTAAGTTGTTCTGCGCTAACACCCCGTTCTGCATTGGTTAACTTCGGACACGAGTAACAGTAGTTGCCTTCAGCCTTTAAATAACTCATGCAGCATGCTCCTTTTATCCTTACTTTCATATTTGGATCTTGCCAACTATCCACATAGCGAAACGTTAAATCAAACGGATTTCGTTTTAAATTAAAGGTATCTGCTGGTAAAGTTTTTAACAACTCATTGTCTTTTTCAATTGTGCGCTCTATTGAGGGTTCATTTTCCCATGTGTTCAAGCGATTATAATACGGGTTAGTGACCAAACCCCAAACTTGCTGCTTAGATAGACCAGATGTTACGGAAATTTGTTGAAATAAAGGTTGTAGCCCTTCTATTAACCTTGTTATTTTTTCCTTTCCAACTTGGTCTCGATCTTCCGTTTTTATTTCAATCATTTGTGGCTGAAGTATTTGAAAATGTGCTTCTTTTCCTTCTTCAATAAAGTGTATGCCTTCATAATGAAGCCACTTATTATGAACAAAGTATGTATACAAATGGGCGGTTATGAGATTTCCAAACCATTTCATCAAGTTCGCCCCACCAAGACGGACGTCTGTTGCATTAAAGCAATTCATTCGACCTTCTACAATTTTCTGCATCGTTTCTGTATCTAGCATGTCCTGAATAGAAACCCCTTTCAAGTTAATTGAGAAGTCTACAGACTCAATAAAAAACTGTTCTTTCAAAACGACTAGTATAGGTTCCATTATTCAATCTCCGCCCTTAAGAATTTATTATATTTACGTTAATTGTAACAAATTACTTTATGAATGCGCACATATTTATACTCTTTTGCCTATACTATTATATGGTTGCATGCAACAGAACACTTAGAGGAAGGTGCACAAACACTTTTTGAAACTATGATGTAATCGCGATATATCATTGGTTTCTTAAGTAGTTTGGGAACGCACGTACTTCCTCTCTTTTTTATAGAAAGCCTATCTAAAAATAAAAAAGGCCTCGGAAAGTGTTTTTCGACCATTTCCCAGCGACCTCACATTTATTAAGTTCCAGGCACTCTTACTTTTTCTCTAGGTTGATTATTTCCGTATATTTTCTTGGCTATCTTAGGAGCCAATTGAAATAACAGAATACCAAAAATAGCTGATGCTAATATAAATACACTACTAAATGCTTTAATGGGGCCTGTAGCTAATGCTGCAATAATAATTGAAAACTCTCCTCGTTGAGTGAGCGAGAAGCCAGCACGTAATGCTACCCTTTTTGATAACCCATACCATCTTCCTCCATAAATACCTATTATGATTTTCGCTAAAACTGACCACATAAACAGAAGGAAGAGCAATCCAACCATAGGAATTCCTTCGTCAAATGTAATCGTTGTACCAAAGTATAGGAAGAACAAAGGAAGTGTCAAGTCTCGGATTGGAATAATCATTCCCTCCAATTGATGCGTTCTTCGGACTTCAGCAATGATTATTCCTGCTAAAAAGGCTCCTAACACTTCGGATAGATCTAAGTATAGCGCAAGCCCCCCATAAAAAAGGGCTAATCCTATAACAAACAGAATAAATACATCTCTTGTCATGTGTTTATCAAAAAATGGTCCAAGCTTACTAAATAGAAAACGACCAATTAAAATAGCCCCTAATGTTAGAACAAAGACTTTTCCCATGAGTACCGTCATCGACCCAAGTGTTAAATCATTACCCGATGTTAAACCGACTAATATTGCAACGAGAACAGGTGCTACTAAATCTTCAAAGATTAATAGACCTAAAATAAACTCAGACTCGGGGTTAGCCATTCTCTTTGAACTTTCTAATAGTTTGGCGGTTATTGATGAACTTGTTGCATAAAGGACACCACCAACAATCAAAGAGGTAATGAAATCTAAGCCAAATAGCAAACAAATACCTGTTGTCACACCTAAACACAAAACCACATCTAGTGTACCTGCTGGAGTCACCTTTTTTGCCACCTGAGTAAGTTGCTTTATTGGAAATTCCATGCCTAGCATAAAAAACAATAAAACAATTCCAACTTCCCCTACAAAATGTAACAAATGTGAATCTATTAAAAGCCCACCTAAAGCAATTCCTAGTAATATATAAATAATTACCTCAGGTATTTTATACCTTGAACCAAAGAACCCAGTGATAAAAAGTAGTAAGAGAACAAGCCCTGCTCCAAGCATTTCGGGTATTCCCACTAAGACTACACCGCCTCTCCTTCACATAACCTTTCAAACTGAGCAATTTGATCACTTTTCCCAATTGCCATAATTGTATCTCCTATTTCTAATCTCTGGTCAGCTTCAGGACTGGCGATCACCTCACTACTACGAAAAATACCAACGATTGAGACTCCTGTTCGCTTGCGAATTTCTAAATCCTTAATCGTTTTTCCTGCAACTGGGGCACCTTTTTTAATTTCAACCCATTCGGTAACAATTTGGCTACGGAACAGTTTCATTTTATCATTTGATACTGGCTGAAATACCGCACCTAATAATTGAGCCCCAAGTTCCCTCGTTTCATCTGCTGTTAAATCGATTGAGAAATCCGCCTCATCATCATCTGCATCTTGAAAGAAATAGAGCTCCCTTTTTCCTGTATGATGAATGACAAGAACAATCATGCTCCCTTGAGCTGTGACAATTGACATCTTCTTCCCAATTCCAGGCAAGTCAGCCATCCTTACATCCATTTTGAATCCCTCCTTATAACATCTTTACATTCCCTCATCTTCAAAACGTTTCAAGTCATTCTTGTGGCCAATAACAATTAATATATCACCTTTTTCAATTTGATCTGTTGGAGTTGGTGCAATATTAATATCCTCTCCTCGCTTGATCCCAAGAATTGTACAACCATACTTTGCTCGTACGTCTAAATCAATGAGCGATTTATTTGCTACTTTATCTGTTGCAATCAGCTCAACAATGCTATAATCTGCTGATAATTCAATGTAATCAACAATTTTTTCTGAAGTAAGATGTTGTGCAATTCTTATTCCCATATCTTGTTCTGGATGGACAATCCGGTCTGCACCGATTTTTTCAAGTACTCGTTCATGATAATAGTTCTGCGCTTTTACCCACACATTTGCCACACCAAATTCTTTTAATAATAACGTACATAAAATACTCGACTGAATATCATCACCAATAGCAACAATGACATAATCAAAATTACGAATACCTAATGATTGTAATGCCTTTTCATCTGTTCCATTTGCAATGGCGCTATGTGTCGAATGTCTTGTCATATCATTCACTTTTTCTTCCTTCGAATCAATCGCTAACACTTGATGACCTAGCTTATAAAGTTCTTTACAAACACTGCTTCCAAATCGGCCTAAACCAATAACAGCAAATTGCTTCTTTATCATATTCCTTCTCTCCTATTCCACAAAAAGATAAACAGATAGAATTATATCACTCTTTCATGATCTAACTCTGAGCAATATTGGCTAAATATGCTATCCCTCTGAATGAATTCTTTTTATTATATACTAAATCAATTATATAGGTTTCCTTTTGTTTACTAATATAATCCTAATTTATAAAAAAAACCTGAATTACCTATATTATGGTAATTCAAGTTTATCCTACTAACCTAATACTTTTTTAATTGCTTCAAGAACACGATCCGCTTGAAACGGCTTCACGATAAAGTCTTTTGCTCCAGACTGAATTGCATCAATGACCATGGACTGCTGACCCATTGCAGAACACATAATCACTTTGGCTCCATTATCAATTTGTTTAATTTCTTTTAACGCTTGGATTCCATCCATTTCTGGCATAGTGATATCCATTGTTACTAAATCTGGACTTAACTCTTTAAATTTCTCAACTGCTTCTGCTCCATTTGCAGCTTCACCAACTATCTCAAACCCGTTTTTTGAAAGAATGTCTTTTATCATCATTCTCATAAATGCTGCATCATCAACGATAAGTATAGATGCCATATAATCACCTCATCTAATTTTCTTTTGGTAGTCTTATTATAGGATAGTACGTAGGTACGCTCATAATTTAACTGTTAAGGTTACTGAACTATTTTATCTAAATTAAGCAGGGTAAAAAGTCGTTTGTCTAATTTTACAACACCACGTATATAGTCCGTTTCCACCCCACCTATTACTTCTGGTGGCGGTTGAATCTTTTCAATCGGTATATCAATGACATCATTTGCACCGTCAACAATCAACCCTAATTCAAGCTGGTCCTTAGATATAACAAGAATTCTAGTGGCTTCGTCAAGCTCTTTTTCTTCAACCCCAAGACGCTTACGCAAATTAATTATTGGTGTAATTACTCCCCGTAAATTCATTACGCCTGTAACAAATTGGGCCGTACTTGGTATCCTTGTTACAGGTTGCATCCGTTCAATTGATTGGATGTAGTCCACTTCTAATGCATATTCTTCATCTTTTATTTGAAAGACAATAACTTTTGTAACCGGATCATTGGACAAATTCGCTACCTCCCCTCATAAAGTTACTTAATGAGTGCATTCGTATCAACGATTAGAGCGACTTGACCATTCCCTAATATCGTTGCACCTGAAATTGCAAAGACTTCTTTTAAGTAATTTCCTAGTGATTTAAGGACAATATCATGCTGACCAATTAAGGAATCAACGACAAGACCTGCTACCTTATCACCTTTGTTGACAATAACTAAGGAGTAAAACTCTTCCTGACTATGTTCACCTGGAACTTCAAAAATATCTTTTAAGAAAATAAGTGGAACTACTTTACCTCTAAAGTCGATCACTTTTTGATCGTGAACACTATATACGTCACTTTTGTTCACAATAGCTGTTTCTACAATTGAGGTTAGTGGAATTGCATATGTTTCATCTTTCACTTCTACAAGCATGACATCCATGATCGATAATGTTAGCGGCAATTGGATTGAAAAGACAGATCCTCTTCCTAGCTCAGAGTTTACTGTTACAACCCCTCCTAATGATTCGAACGTATTGCGAACGACATCAAGACCTACTCCACGTCCTGAGACATTAGTTACTTTCTCGGCAGTCGAGAAACCAGAAGCAAAGAGCAAACCATAGACTTGTTGGTCTGTTAATTTCGCTGCTTCTTCTTCAGTTACAACTCCATTAGTTAAAGCCTTTGTTAAAACTTTATCACGGTCAATTCCTGCTCCATCATCTTCAATCTCAATAAAAACATTGTTCCCACTATGATATGCCTTTAAAGTAACTTTCCCTTCTTCTGGTTTGCCAGCAGCAAAACGTTTATCAGGTGTCTCAATTCCATGGTCAATTGAGTTTCTTAATAAGTGAACGAGAGGATCACCAATTTCATCAATAATGGTTCGATCAAGTTCTGTTTCTGCACCGATAATTTCTAGCTTTACTTTTTTATGTAAATCTTTTGATAAGTCTCGAACCATACGAGGGAAGCGATTAAAGACTTGTTCTACTGGCATCATTCTCATATTTAGTATAATTTCTTGAAGGTCGCCAGAAATTCGCGACATTCTTTCTACCGTTTCATTTAATTCGGTATTTTGAAGCTCGCTCGCAATCTGTTCAAGTCTACCACGATCAATAACAAGTTCTTCAAACAAATTCATTAACACATCTAAGCGTTCAATATTTACTCGAATCGTTTTATTTACCTCTGTTTGAGCAGTTTTGGGTTTCTCCACTTCCTGGACCTTTTTATCAACTTTTAGTTCTGAAATGGGTTCCTTAGCCTTCTGTGTAGGTAATATCTTTACATTAAACGCTTGAACAAGGACATTCGTTATCTCAGAAACGTTTAAGATCCGCTGTTTAATTTCATCGCCATTCATTTTGGAAATTAATGTAACTAAAAAATATTCATCGAAATTTTCTGCCTCTAAATCTTCAGCTGAAGGAGTTGATTTAATCACTTCTCCCACTTGTTGTAGCACATCAAATACCATAAATACACGAGCAGCTTTTAACATAGCATTATCGTCTATTATTACTTTAATTTGGTATGTAGTATAGCCTTGTTCCATTGATTCTTCAAGAACTGTCGACTCAAATTCATCATATTCTTCTACTAAATTACTAGTGTCGTATTGCTCGTCTTTCGTTGAAACGACATCGTTTTCTGATATTTGAAGGGCTTCCCTTTTCTCAATTCGCTCAAGCTGTAATACAACTTCTTTTACATCCCGCTTTCCGTCTCCCCCACTAGCAATATCAGTTACCATTGCTTCCAGATCATCTACTGCCATAAAGACTACATCTAAAACAGTAGACGCAGCTTCAAGCTTCTCATTCCGTATGAGATCTAGAACATTTTCCATATTATGCGTCAAATGAGCCAAATCCTCGAACCCTATAGTTGCAGCCATTCCTTTAAGTGTGTGGGCTGACCTGAATACTTCTCCGACAATCGATAAATCATCTGGGGCTTGTTCAAGCCTTAGAAGATTATCATTAATCGCTTGTAGATGCTCTTGACTCTCATCAAGAAAAACATCCAAATATTCTGCATTTATCAAGCCATTCACCTCTATATAACTTCGACTTATTGTGAGCTTTTTTTCATCATATCATAATTTTATTATTGAATAATCTAAATCTATAGGAAATAAGAGATAGTTTTATTGTCTAATAGTTTCTGTTCTTTTAACATTCTCTATCGTTATATCCATATATAATACATTTTCACCATAAAGAAAGCCAACTTCTAAAAAATTCATGCATGTAGAAGTTGGCTTTCTCTTATTTAAAACACGAAGTAATAGAAGGGATTGACCGTTAAACAGCTTTTTTATTTCAGTTGGACTTAATTGTGACCGCTCCCAGTGATGAGCATCAGAAACCATTAACGTCAACGGATCAACAGTTAAAACAATATCCTTTTGTACATCGTAAGCTTTTCCAATTTGAACAATATGTTTACCCATCTGACCCTTCTTTTTATAGTGTAAACGCCTCATACTCTGCTTTTGTCGCCTGATTTAATCGAAGTGTATGTATGGATCGTATTGCTTTTCGTACAGCTTCTACCTCCTCTTCTTTCTTCCTTAACGTATGGAGCGGTGATTGTTTATCTCGAAACACAAATAACGACATTGTCTCAATCGCTTCACCTGTTTCTTGCTCGTATGCCATCTTATATAGATACAGTTGTGGCGAGTAGCGATCAAGTAGTTCACTTCCTGATTGACAGATCTTATTTGTTTTAAAATCAACAATATGACACTTGCCATCCTTTTTCGTCACTTTATCAATTTCACCAATAATATCTACACCTTCAATCGTAGTAGCAAACGACCATTCTGTTTCTAGAGTCTCTCCAAGTCCCTGTTTTACTTCATCAGTATAACTATTCATAAGTATATTCATTTCTTGCTCATACACCGCCATGTTGGTCCCTTGCTCTTCTTCTTCACGAACAGCTTCTCTGATCGCTGCTTCGTTCGTTAATCCATTATCTCGTAATTCACATGCCCGATGAACCAGTGTTCCGAGTTTGGACGAATCGATCGAAACTGAAGTAGTCTCTTGTTTCACTACTTCACTTTTATCGACCATTGTTGTATCCGGAAGACCAATGACATAGCGATGAAAATAAGCGACCGGATCTTTTATAAAAAGCATAACTTCCGAAACAGATAACGTGAGCGGCACATTTGGAGACTCTACCACCATTGGACTCGAATAAGGTTCTGACTTTTTTAACATTGGTGCCTGCTCCTTACATTCCTCTATTCTAATTACTTTTTCAGATAGATGTGTCTCTTGCAAAGCAGTTTCTGTTAAGGAAAGCCATGTATGAGACGTGTTAGATTCCTCACCCATCATATATAGATAGTCACGTGCTCGAGTCATCGCTACGTAAAACAACCTCTTAGCCTCTTCTCTCGCTTCTAGATTCGCTTGATCCTTCACAAGAGTAAATCCTGGGGTTTGATACAATATTTTTTCGCCATCAAGTTCTGTTGCTTCTTCTTCAAGGTTCATGACAACACCTAGCTCAGGATGAAAACGTATGCTTCCTTTATCACCTTGAACAGACCTCTCTAACTGCGGTAAACAAACAATAGGAAACTCTAATCCTTTAGAAGCATGAACTGTCATAATTTGCACAAGATCCCCATCTACACGCTCTACTTCTGATTCTCCTTCTTTTTCACTTAAAACAATGCGCTCGTCTAATTCCGCTAAGATCGTTTCTAGATCGCTTTTTTTGCTTTCTAAAATCGTTTGAATAAGCTTCTCTACATTTCGTACTTTTTGTAAACCATTCGCTTGAAGCATAAGTGTAGTTTGCAAGCCTGTCTCCATAAAAATTGAGCTTAATGTATGATCTAATGACTGTTCAGTACGGAAAGGTGTCCACTTATACAGCCATTTTCGGACAATCTCACATGCTTCTTTAATCGTTTCAGGTAATTGTTCATAGGCTGGATGCGATTCATCATAAATTAGCTGATATAACGGCTCTGTTTCTTCTACTTGTTGTTTTAAAAGCAAGAAGTCATTGACGGAAAGACCACACATCGGACTTCTAAGAACAGCTAATAAGTGCAGCTCTTCAAAAGGACGATTTAACCACCTTAATAGCGTTATATAATCTAGCACCTCTTGCCTTTCATAGAATCCTACACCACCACTTACAACATAAGGTATTCCTTTATTTATTAGAGACCTCTCTAAAGAAAGAAGGTGAGAGCGTGCCGGAATTAATATAGCTATATCTCCAAAACGAGGCTCAGTCCATTTTTCACCACTGTAAACAGAAGGTGCCTTCGTTTCAACCATCTCAACAATTCGATTTGCTAACACATCATAGTTCGATAATTCTTGTTCTTCATTCTCTCCTAGGGTTATGAGCTCCACCCTTTTTTCCTCTTCATATTGGCCAGAACGATTAGCTTGAAGTGGAGCATAAACCGTTTCATACGTTTTCTTTCGTTCCTGTACCATCGCACTAGAGAAAAGTTCATTTACAGATTCAATAACTGGCGCCGTAGTCCGATAATTTTCATTCATTAGAATGACTTCTCCATCATTTCTTGTTGCAGCAAGTTCCTCTCGTGCATTCATTAAAGAAACATTGGCTCCACGGAACCGATAAATTGATTGCTTCTGATCTCCTACAATAAATTGAAACTGCGGATCGATTCGCTCTAACATTTCAAGCTGAAGTTTGTTTGTATCCTGAAATTCATCGACCATGATATGCCGAAATTGTCTCTGACAAGCTTCTTTAATTACCTTATTCTCAAGGAGAGCTACTGCTTTTTGCTGCAAATCAGAAAAGTCAAGAACTCCTGCCATTTTCTTTTCATGGTCATATCGAATTGAGAACTCTTTTAGAAGAATGATGAATTTCTCTAATAATACCTTTGTCTCTTCACTAGTAGCTACTTCTCCACCTATTTCACACCAACAATCTTTTAATGGCTTCCAGTGCTTTGTATAGAGATCAAAAAGTGCTGGAGCTTTTTCATTCCAGCGCTTATCTGACCTTGAAGGCATAATTTTGCTTACTACCTCCACATAGGTATTTGGATTATCTGGAATGGACAGAGATTCAAAACCAGCGGTAATCTTCTCCACGTGACCTCTTTGAGCTTTCGTAAGGTCGTCCACTGGCGGAAAGTCAACAATACACCGTTTGGCATTAGCATGAAACTCTTGAACTAAGTTTACTTGTTCTTGTTGTTTTGCTTTCCTTTGCGCTTCAAGCATTTCTTCCACCTTTAAGGAGGCGACAGCTTGTTCTCCTACAACAAATTCTCGAATGTCATTGTGTACTTGTTCAATTAATTCAAACAATTGGTTCTTACTCATAATTCTAAGAAAAGGCCATGTCGCTTCATGAAATGCTCGCTCTTCCAAAAGCTTTGTCATGATCAGGCGTTTGCGTCTACGTGCTTCTACATCATCAATTACACGACTTTGCGGAACTAAATCTGCTGCCATCGCATGTTGGGAAAGCAATCGTTGACAAAAGCTATGGAAAGTCGATATATTGGCACGCTCCATTGCTTCCTTTTGTTCAAACCAAAATAACTGCTCAAGCTGCTCTTTTGCTTCCCTTTCTTTTTCTGCCAATCTTTTTCGAATTCGGTCCTTCATTTCTCTAGCTGCCTTTTCTGTAAATGTAATTGCAACGAGCTCATCAACTGTAGCCCCAACAGGATGATCAGGGTACTTTAAACGAAGTTCACATAAATGAATAAACCGTTCTGTTAATACGCGAGTTTTCCCCGAACCAGCTCCAGCTGAAACTAAAATTAATGCTTTCTCACTCGTTATCGCCTGTAATTGAGCATCATTAAATTGCATAATATAATTCCCCCTCTCTTTCTTATATTCGTTACCTTTTTGCTTTCTCTCGCTTTTCATCCGTTACCCGACAGATCGTTCGGTATGAACAAAATGATGAGCATTCAAGCGGTTCTACTGGAAAGTTCGTTTGCATCCCTTCCCAAATTTCGGTTATGCGCTCCTTTAGTTGATGATCAATAAGAAATTGCTCTGTTCCTAATTCATCTTCTCGATTACGACAAAATGAAGATACATTGTATCTCGATGATTTTCCTACATGCTCTGTTCGCCACATTCCATTCCCTGCCCGCTTGCTAGGCTCTTTAAGAGAGATGTAGGTCGCACCATCAGCTTGTACGGCTTTTTCTTCTAACCGCTCGATCTCCTCACGTATCGCAAACGCATATAATGGTAGTTGTAGTTTTAACCCAGATTGGACATCTTCCATTTTTACACTCGCTTGACCTGATTTATAATCGTAAACAACGATGGCATTTTTTAAACGATCAATTCGGTCTGCTTTCCCTGTTAGTACCAATGTTTTGTCATTTGATAACGGCAATTCAAATCGAATCGTTTTTTCTATTGCCATAATATGCATTTGTTCAAGGTGGGCATTATCAAAGAAATGTTTTCGCTCTGCCTGCCACCAACGTCGTAGCCGTTTTTGCCATTGTTGCTTTGTTATTTGTAAGTCAAAACGAGATATTTCTGGACTTTGCTTTTCAATTTGCTCCCATTTTTCTTCAAAGAGTTCGTCTATTCGTTCTGGAATATGTGAACTCACTTCTCTTATTACAGCAAAAGATTGACCAACGGCCTTTAATTCCTTATAAATTTCTTCGATAATGGAATGCATTAAATCGCCAATATCAAGTGGTGAAACTTGCTCTTGAATAGCTTGTGGTTCAGGAACTTGTAACACTCTTTCCATTCCATAACGAAACGGACATCTTGCATAACTTTCAAGAGCGGTAACAGAAACAACGGGCTTTACAGATTGATCTTGATAAAGTGAAATCGGCTCATTTCCTTTTTCTAAACGCGAAAGTCTTTTCGTTAACTGTTTCACCTCATCTGGAAGGCCTTCTACTAAGCATCCTTTTCCAACATGATAGGCTATTTTCTCTATTTGATCTCTAGAAGAGAAGGCATACTCGCTTCCCATCCTATTCTCCCATGTCCAACTATGAGATTCTTCTATACCTTCTAGTAACGTGGATGGTAATAACGGATGGTTCGCATCTATACCTTTTACATACGTGAATGTTATCGATTTAGCAACATAACGTAATTGTTCAAAATACGCTTGCTGCTTCAAACGGAAATGCTCTCCTGTTGGTGGACTAAAGCGAACTGCGCTCCCAAGTAAATCTCGTTCATGAACATAGCCACTTAAATGGTGTGGAGCAGGAAACGAGCCTTCATTCATCCCAACAACAAACAGTTTTTCTCCGCGAAACAAACTCACATCTCGCCACGTATAAATGGAAATTCCTCGCTTCGAAGCTCTCTCCTCAAAAAGCTGCAAACTTTCCCCAAGCTCATTAACCCATTCAATAAATAAATCATGAGTCATCATTAAGCTTTCTAACCCTTTATCATGGAGTAACACCTCGTATTGATATAGGTGTTCAGCCAATTTCTTTAAAGCTTTGTATTCCCCTGCAATTTCTTTTAACTTACTAACATCTTCCATTACTCTGAATTGTTCTTCCCAGTATGTGAAAAATGGCAACCTCTCAATTACGTTACGCAATTGGCTAATATAATCAATAAATCGTTCACCTTTTTTCCACTGAAGTTGAGTAATGGCCTCAAACAGCTCCTGATGTTCCTTTTTAAACCACTCACCCGTTTGTAAAAAAGTCTGCTTTTGTTTTGCAAATTCTAATCCACTCACTTGATAGAGACGTAAAACTTGCTCCACTAGAGAGAGTTGTTCCCATTTTGAAGTAGGGACCGTTGTGTTTCTTAAAGCAGTTTGCAAAAATGCATGGCTAGACGTTGTAGACAGTTTGCGTTTTTTTGCTTTATTCAGAGGTACATCATACATATCAGCGTATTTCGTCACTTCATTCATACCATTTCTTTCATCAACGACCAAAATCCCCATTTGATCATAGGCTAGGTCAGATAATCGAATCTCTTCCATCACTCCACGCCACTGTTCTTCGTTCGTAGAGGCAGCGATTAATTCTCTTTGCTCAACATCTACATTCGTCTCCTCCCTGCTTACTCTCTTATCGATAAATCCAATCGACAAAAGCTCCTTTACAGTCTGTTCAACAATATTAAAGTGAGAATGATTTGGGACAAAGACTGTTACCGCAATCCCTGCTAGCTTTAAGGCTTCTATGAACAACATTTGAAGAGGACTAAAATCATAGTATCCATCAATTACAATAGATGATATTTCTATTTGATTAGGAACTTGTTTCAGTTGTTTGATTGCATGCAAAATAATATTTTCTGGGTCTAACATTGTTCTATCTAAAACGACACGGTCTTCATATCTTTGAAATAGCTCACTTATTGGCATAAGTGATTGTGGTATATCGGATACGCTCAACCCTAGCCGCTTCAATTGTCCGTAAGTGTCAGCATAAGCACGAGCTTTCCCTGAGACGACCTCCTCTTCACGAAATGTTACCTCTTCTCTTACAAATTGAAGAAAGAAAAGAGTTCGTTCTTCTTCTGACAAAGAAATATAAGAAATACCTGTTTGTTTTAAGATAAAGCTGGCAATATCGTCAAAAGTGGTAATAAGTAACCCCGGCCTTTTTCTTCGTGCTTCTTGCAACCACATCTGAGATGGCAGCACATAGAAAACGGCACTTTTTTCTTTTGCAAGCTTAAACGCATGTTCTAATCTTTCTTTATCGGCAACGTCCTTTACATCTGTACCGTAGACAACATGTTCGTTCATTCACAGCCCTCCCTTCGCATATCCATATGATTAATACCATCTAACAAATAAATATCTGATATTGGTTTAAAACCAAACGATTCGTAAAACTGCTGCAAATATTGCTGGGCATGAATGAGAATCCCTTTCTCATGTAACTCGGTTACTAAATAGTCAATCGACTTTGTTAACAATGCTTGTCCATACCCTTTTCCTCTTGCACTTTCTTTAACAATGACACGACCAATAGAGGCATCTGCAGCAACGGTTCCTTTTTGAAACAAACGACTATAAGCCACGAGCTCTCCATTCACTCGGCCTAACAAATGAAAGGCTTCTTGATCCTTTCCATCTAGTTCTTGATAAGGACAATCCTGCTCGACAATAAACACTTCTATTCGTAAACGAATCAATTCGTACAATTCACTAATTAATAACTCATCAAATTTCTTTACCGTCCAGTTCATTACACAAAATTCCTCTCAGTATAGTCTCTGTCTATTTTACCACTACGCTAGGAACGCTAAAAAGAAAAACAAACAAATGATTTCCTGGCATAAAAAATAGGAAATTTCATTTCTATTTGGCATATAAGTAGGAAGAACCCCAAATGAAGGTGGGATAGTCTTGTCGATTATAACTGGAAAAAAGTACATTGAACGAATTAATTCATTTTTAAATAAATAAACTAGCTAGGGTTCTCCCTAGCTAGCATTTTAGAATGTAATTATTCTCATCCCTAACAAGACTACAACAATAAGTGAAACAACAAATAATCCCCAATACATCGGCGCTTTCGATCCAAGCGTTCCTTTTTTCGTCCGTACAAGGATCATCTCCATTGCATAAATAAGTACAATTGCCAAAATCGCCTTTATTACATAAGCAATCGCGAAATTCCAATTAAACAATAACACAACACCGGAGAAAATCATTACGATGTAAAATAACCGTACAATCATATGTAGAATTTTCGCACCTTTGTTCTTGCCAGCTCTCAGTAAGAAATATGTGATTAAAAATAACACAATAAGTAGCCACCATGAATCAACGTGCGCATGGTACATACCAGTAAGCAAAATAAAGCCCTCCTTTAAAAATACATTCCAAACTATTATAATCGAATTGAGAGCAAAATCATAACATATCGCTATTTTTTCATAGAATCTTTAATTATTGTTACCAACTCTACCATTGAAAGAAAAATTTTAACGACATCGTAATAGCTGTGTATGAAATAACTCCAATTGTAAAGGTAACAAAATGAGCTTCATCATCAGGTGGCAGTTCATACTTTAATACATTTAAGATCATAGCCCCTGAAACAAAAGCAAAGATTATCGATTCTGTTAATGGTGATAAATTTACCAAAACCCCCATGATCCAGCCTGCAATAATTCCTAGCGCCAGAACATACCTACCGACTTTATTATAAATGTCTTCGTATTCCCTCCACAAGTCATGGGCAACAGCAACAAAGTGCATCCCCACAGCAAGACCATAGAATACAGCTTGAATACCTAACACATTATGCGAGATAACGGTATAAGCTACAAGCATATTATAAAAGCCAAAAAACAGAATCTGCAGCCAAAAAAGTGCTCTTGCTTTGTTTGTTTTATTCTTAAGCTGTGCTTTTCTAACAACCTTTTGTATTCCATAGAAAATTAACACACCTAATAAACCTATGAAATACAACTCAGACTCCATTGTGAAATAATCACCATATTTTTTCACTAGAATTTGTTCTTTGTGTAAAGTTGGAAGAACATAGACAAAAACATAAGATACAGCTAAGCCCCCTGAAAATGAAAACCACTTTAACCTTTTAATTCGATTAGATGGAATCATTTCATTTGCAAATAGATGAATGAGGATGAAAGCAAAACCCATAATAAACACATCAAGTGACATAATTGGAAACTCCTACAATTCAGTTTTATTTTAAAGTATTCACTATGCCATTCATTGCTATGCGGATAAAAAAACACCCATCCAGGGTGTTTTTTTCGGTTCATTATTCTTTTTACAAGAAATCAAGTAGTGCTGTAGCAATAGAGAAATAAATTAATAAACCAAGAATATCGTTAACTGTTGTAATAAAAGGACCTGATGCTATAGCTGGGTCTAGCTTTAATTTATTAATGACAAGTGGAACCGTAGCACCAATCACAGTTGCAATACTTAATGTACAGAAGATAGAAAAACCAACGATTAATGCTAAAATCCAGTGACCGTGAATAAGTGTGACAGTGATCCCTAAAACAACCATACAAATTAGACCAAGCATTACCCCTGTTCCAAACTCACGTCTTACCATCTTTCCAATACTGCCTTTTTTAATTGTGCCTAGCGCAAGACCTCGTACTGCAACAGCTAGTGACTGAGTTCCAGTGTTCCCAGCAGAGTCCATAATTAGCGGAATAAAGGCTGCTAGTAAAACAATAGCTTCTAACGTTTCTTCAAATTGTCCAATCACTTCAGCAGTAATCAGTCCAAAGAACATTAACATGACAATCCATGGCGAACGTTTTTTAGCAGCTGTAAAAGCACTAACATTGACGTCTGTTGCCCCTTTGGCTGCTGAAATTTCTCCTAAGTCCTCTGTTGCTTCTTCTTCGAGAATATCGATCACGTCATCAAACGTTACAATCCCAATTAAATGATTTTGCTTCGAAACAACTGGTGCTGCTAAGAAGTCGTATTTCTTGATAAGCTTTGCGACATCTTCTTGGTCCATATCATCTTGTACAGCTACGACTCGAGTGCTCATAATATTTTCAATCACTTCATCTGCAGGAGCCGTAATGAGATCTCTTAACGAAATAACACCTACTAATTTCTCTAATTGATCAACAACATATAAGTAATAAATCGTCTCAGCATCCGGTGCATCATTACGTAATTTCTCGATTACATTTGAAGCAAGATCGCTTGATGAAATGCTGACAAATTCCTTTGTCATAATTGCCCCAGCCGTTTCCGGTGCATACGACATTAACTCTTTTACTTCTTTTGCTTCAGCTTTGTTCATTTTCATCAAGATATCTTCTGCTTTTTCACCTGTCATTTCAGCTAAAAAGTCCGCTACATCATCTGCAAACATATTGTTAAACATCTCAGAAGAATATGCCTCATCTAGCTCTAGGTAGGTGCGCTTTTGATCTTCTACTTCTAACCCCTCAAAAATATGAGAAAAATCTTCTGGAGATAAATAGTCATACACTCGTTTACGAGTTTCTTCCTCTAATTTCACAAAGATATCGACTTGATCAGTAGGGTGTAGTTCTAAAAAGGTGTCACGAAATTGCTCACAATCTTCAGCTTGCAATGTATCTAAAATTACCTTTTCGTATTCTTCACGATTTTGTTCATCTAATCTAACCATTGTAACTCCTCCTTATGCCATGAATCCCATACACCCTTTTCCATGTGAAGGGAATGGACTTCCATTACGCTAATTGTTTTTCTGTTTTGGTAACATATACATCTTGTTTTAGTTGAATTACTCTCCTCATCCATTCCACATCACCTCCAAATCAAAACATAATAAAAACACCATCACAAACGGAAGGGTGCATTAGTCATAAATTGAGCGTTATTCATCTCACTCCTAAGCCCTGCTTGCTGTGACATGAATGGATGTCACATCCTTATAACAATCATATAATTGACAAGATTCAGGTTCAGGACTACTATCCAATTCATATTACCCCCAGACTAGAGCCATTTATTTCAATCTTTGCCTCGCTTTGAGATGTCTTATAACAACAAAAAGATACCTTCAACCGAATGAAGGTGTCTTTGACATGACAAAATAAGGCAGTACCATAGGATAACAAACTGCATTATCACGATGACACAGCAAAAAAGCCTTTTAGCTTCCTCCATTCGTAGAGCTTAGCACTGTGCGACATAGGAAAATTCCAACTACATTATATGTGAATGGTTTCTGTTGACCCATTGGCGTCTTTGGACATTTTTGGGCAGCTGCGTATCTCCAGCACAGGAGCCTCACCTAACGAGGTAATTAATTTACATTGATGACTTTACAGCAAGATTTTATATGTATCAACTATATTTACTAACTTTTATTTCATAGTGCAATAGCATTACTTACAGACTACTACATATTGCTTGGTTAATAAATGATCAACTTTAGTAACCAACTCCTTAATCGAGAATGGTTTTATTATGTATTCAACTTGAGTTCCGTGACAACACCCTTCTTCTAACTTTGGATTTGTCGTAGCAAATAAGATAGGAGCTGTAACTCCTTTATTTTTCAACTGATCGCACAATTTTAACCCGTCTATATCATGAAGATCGACGTTAATTATAATTAGGTCGAATGAATAGAGTTCCGCATGTAAAAACTGGTCCCCGCTCTCAAAAAGAGAAACTTCTTTTCCTCTTGATTCTAAATTATACTGGATTAATAATGCATGAGACGGTTCATCTTCCACTAGCGCAATCTTTGGCGCGGATTCCAATATAGAATTCAAAAAACATCCTCTCCCTATTAAAGATCCTTCCTTCTTTGTTATCGAAATATGAATCCTATTTACAAAATATTTACACTTCTATCATAGTTATTTTACGTAGATTAATCAATTGTTTCAACTGTACTTTTTATTTTAAAATGGCACACGGTAAACAAAAAGATAATAGGAAAAAACCAACGACAAAAATCGCTGGTTTATGATTATAAATTTATTATTTTCACCCTTTGTTAAGAGATTAATTTAAGTCAAAATGCTTTCCGTTTACTTCATAAACGACCCACTCAGCAAGATTCGTCGCATAATCAGCAATTCGTTCAATATAGCGACCAATAAAAGCCAATTGAGTAATTTGATCAATTTCTATATTGTCTTCATTTAATTTAAAGAGCTCTCTAATTAGTTCTCCATATAACGAATCAACCTTATCATCCATCGCAGCGATTTTTTGGGCGAGCAATAAATCCGTCTCTCTATATGATTGTAACGATTTATGAATCATTTCTTGAGCGATTGTAAACATAGCTACAATCTTTACTTGATAAGGCAGGAGACTATCTCTTTTCATCCGTTTTGATTGTTTTGCGATATCAACTACTAAATCTGCTACCCGTTCTAAATCACTCGATATTTTTAATGCGACAATTAATTTACGTAAATCTGTTGCAACAGGCTGCTGCCTAGATATTAACCTTGTCACTTGATCATGCATGCCAACCTCTAACTGATTGATAAGGTAATCATCTTGAATAATTCGTTCCATATGTCCTATCTCTGAAGAGGCAAATGCTTGAATCATTTGATCAATTACACCTTCAACCCGCGTTCCCATTTCTAGGAGATGGTCTTTGACTAAATCAAGTTGTGAATGGAAACTTTCGCGAATAGCCATGGTTCACCTTCTTATCCGAATCTTCCTGTTATATAGTCCTCTGTACGCTTATCTGATGGATTTGAAAAAATCAGATCGGTTTGATCGTATTCAACGACTTCTCCATTTAAGAAGAATGCCGTTTTATCAGAAATACGAGCAGCTTGCTGCATGTTGTGTGTAACAATAATAATCGAATATTGTTTTTTCAATTCTTGTATTAATTCTTCTACTTTCAGAGTCGATTTAGGATCAAGAGCAGATGTCGGTTCATCCATTAAAATCACATCTGGTTCGATTGCCAAACAACGAGCAATACAAAGTCGCTGTTGTTGCCCTCCAGATAGACCATATGCATTCTCATGAAGTCTCTCTTTTACTTCATCCCAAATGGCAGCACCGCGAAGGCTTTTTTCCACGATCTGATCCAAAATCTTTTTGTTTTTAATTCCATGAATCCTAGGTCCATATGCAACATTATCATAAATGGACTTAGGGAATGGATTGGGCTTTTGAAATACCATTCCGACACGGGTACGTAAATCTTCTACATGATAGGATTTATCGAGAATACTTTTCCCACGGTACGAGATTCCTCCTGAAATGCGTACGGATGGAACTAATTGAACCATGCGATTTAATGTTTTAATATAGGTTGATTTTCCACACCCTGAAGGACCAATAATAGCTGTAACTTCTTTTTCATATATAGCTAGATTAATATTTTTTAACGCATGATCCTTCCCATACCAAAGGTTTAAATCTTTCGTTTCATAAACAACCTTTTTATCTGGCACTGGATTTTCTACTGAACCACCATTTGGTTTATATTCTACATTCACTTTCTGTGACAAAGCCATCATTTTTACCCCCTAAAAAATTAATACCTTTGTTGAAATTTATTTCGAATCACAATGGCAATTGAGTTTAATAAGAATAGAACAACGAGCAAGACAACAATAGTCGCAGCAGCCAAATTCGCATACTCTGCTACAAGTGATGAGTCAAGCGTCCAATAATAAATTTGCATTGGTAATACCGTAAACCGATCCATTATTCCACCAGGGAAGGGAATCAATAAAGCCGGAATTCCAATCACAACGAGTGGAGCTGTCTCACCAATTGCTCGGGATAATGACAGGATTGCCCCTGTTAAGATCCCAGGCAATGCTGCAGGCAAAATAATGTTTTTGATTGTTTGCCATTTTGTTGCTCCCATTCCAAATGAAGCTTCACTTAAGTGAGCTGGTACCGCACGAATAGCTTCTTGACTTGCAACAACAACAATTGGTAATACCAATAATGACATCGTCAAACCACCAGCTAAAATAACATTTCCAAAGTCCATTGCACGTACAAAAATTGTTAATCCTAAAATACCGAACACAATTGACGGTACCCCTGCTAGATTCGAGATATTTGTTTGAATAATAGAGTGGATCCGTCCTTTTTTTGCATAACATTCTAAATAGATTGCTGTTCCAACACCTACAAACATCGTAACAGGTGCAACGACGAGCATGAGCCAGAGCGTACCAAGGATAGCTCCCATAATTCCTGCTCTGTCAGCATTTGTTGAGAGTCTACCTGTTAGAAAATCTAAGTTAATCCAACCCATTCCGTCTGAAGCAACTCTGAAAATCAATACAGCTAGGACGACAAGACCAAATAATGTTGATAAAAGAAACACTGTTTTAGCAAATGTATTTAATAATAAACGTGAGTTCATTCTTTTTTGAACGAGCGCTGTGTCAACATATTTCATAATTAATATTCCTCCCTAAACTTACGAGAAATATATCTTGCTAGTAAGTTCATCATGAATGTAAATACAAATAACGTCGCGGCCACAGCGTATAAACTGTAATATATAGTAGATCCAGCAGGAGCATCCCCACTAGAAACCTCAACAATATATGCTGTCATCGTCTGCATAGATTGAGTAATGTCGAAAGTAAAGTTTTTGGAGCTTCCACTTGCAATTGTGACAATCATCGTTTCACCTATAGCACGTGAAATTCCAAGAACGAATGAAGCGATAATTCCAGACATTGCAGCAGGCATAATGACTTTTCGAGTCACTTCTAACTTCGTTGATCCAAGAGCTAAGGCTCCTTCTCTCATCGAATTAGGAACAGAACTCATAGCATCTTCAGATAATGATGCGACCATTGGAATAATCATAATTCCCATTACAATTCCTGGACTTAGTATATTAGTTGCTTGGAGTCCTGGAATGAACTCTCGCAGTATCGGTGTTACAAATGTAAAAGCGAAGAATCCATACACAATCGTTGGGATCCCAGCTAAAATTTCAAGCATTGGTTTTAATGCTCTTCTTACTTTATCAGATGCATATTCACTTAAATAAATCGCGGTCATAAGACCAATCGGAACCGCTACAAACATAGCAATAACTGAAGAAATAATCGTACCAGTTAATAAAGGCAAAACACCAAACTCTGGATTTTGACTAAGTGGTCTTAAAACTGTTCCTGTGAAAAAGTCAACGAAAGGAACTCTACTAAAAAATTCTATTGTTTCACTTAACAATGTAAAAATGATTCCAACTGTTGTTAAAACAGAGATAGTTGCAATTACAAGAAGTACTTTCGGCATAACCTTTTCTAACACATTGGTGATGCTTCTCTTGCTCTTCTTTTCCTCAATCATCTCTCTAACATTAACAGCGTTCCCCTTTTTTAAAGCGCTGTTTGCTTCCATCATCTGCACCCCTTTTAGCCCATATGACTCAGTTAAATAAAGGAGAAGATGAGAACAACGAAATGCCCTCATCCTCCCAATCTTACAAAAATTACTTTAGTCCTTTTAAAACTTCAACGTACGCCTGAACTTCCTCTTCTGGTAATGGAGCAAAGCCCGTTTGACCAGCAAATTCATTCACATTATTAGCTACAAATAGTGCAAAATCTAAAACTTGTGGGTTTGCTTCCGCATTATCGACATTCAAGTAAGTGAACACTGGACGTGTAAATGGTGCATATTCAGCATCTTCGCCAATTGTTTCAAGAGTTGGTTCTACAGGACCATCTCCGAAATCAACGTTTACAGCTTGTAATTTGTCTTGATTATTCACGTAATAACCAAAACCAAAGAATGCAATTCCATTTACATCTTCTGAAACAAGGTTAACGAGTGTAGAGTATTCTTGTTGTAAGTTAACTCTGTCTACTAAATCTTCTTTTTCAAGAATAGCTTCATAGAAGAACTCATACGTTCCGTGATTTTCATTTGGTCCCATTGCATGAATTTCTTCATCAGGGAACTCCGGACGAATATCAGACCATTTTTTCACCCCACCATCATGATGGAAAATAGAGATTAGTTCTTCTTTCGTTAAATCTGTTGCCCAATCGTTTTCCTTGTTAATAACGAATGTTAAGCCATCTAAAGCCACTTTCATTTCCATTACTTCAAAACCAGCAGCTTCTGCTTCCGCTGCCTCTTCATCTTTAATTTGACGTGATGCGTTATTAAAATCTGTTCCGTTTTCTACTAAGAATCGGCCAAACCCAGCACTTGTCCCAGCACGACTTACTTCAACAGAGACATTTTCTTGCTCTGTATACATATATTCTTCAGCAACTACTGACATTAGAGGGTATACTGTACCTGAACCATCCACTACCACACTGCCCTCTAATTCTGCTGCAGCTTCTTCTGCTGTGTCACTTCCTTCTGTTTGCTCAGATGCAGTTTGTTCGTTTGCCTCTGTTGTTGTCTCCTCATTCCCGCTACCACAAGCAGCAGCCACAACCATTAGTGCTACCATTACTACAAACAATAAAAGCTTCTTCACTTCATTGTCCTCCCTTTTTCTATCTGCATTGGATTTCGTGAGGAACCAACTCCCTCTCACAATTGCTAGTATAGTAGAGGAATGTTAAGCCGGTATGGTCATAATGTAAAGGTTTTGTAAAAGAGCCATTACCAAAAGGCGGTTTCCCTTTTGGTAATGGCTCTTTGCGCTGTGCGGAGCCGCCGTTATGTTTTAAGCCTTTTAAGCGATTTTTTTAAAAGGCGCACGGCGCGTGGAGCCAGCGCAGCATGTTCGCTCTCTTTCATATTTCAAAGAATCAGTCCCCTTTTGGGTAATGGCTCTTTGTCGCACTCTTTTTTTAAAATGAGGTTATTCCTTATTGAGTTTTTTTGCAACATTCTCTTTATAAAGAAAAAGACTTGAGGGATGACAGCTTCCTCAAGTCTTCATAAACAAACAACTTTTTTCATACACGAATTATTACTTCGAGTAATTCATGTGCTTAATCACACTTTTAAAACACATCAAATTCATTCCTTGTAACAATTTATGCTCATAAACTACCTTTTCAAATACACCAAATCTATCATCCATTAATTTTATGCATCTAACCTCTTCCCATTAAAAGAAATCATAGAAGAATGGCTTGGTTCTTGGAATCATATTTTCAAATTCACGAATTGATTCCACATCCCCAGTTAGCTGTCCAATTTCCATTAATTCAACAGGCCTTTTGTAACCAAAAAGAATGGTTGATAGTGCATTAATTGATAAGTGGATGATACGAGCTTGCCTCTCCTTATTTCCAATTGTGTCAAGAGTTGTAACAGACCCACCTTTTAATAGAAATGTTTGGTTATTCCACGGTGCATAGTCGTCTTTGACTTGTAAGACCACGTCTCTTTGTATACTATTCCAGGTAAACGTTGACTGCTTCAAAAACGCTTCAACATCAACAAGACGCGCCATAAAATAAGGTGTAATTTCCATCTTTACTCGCGGCTCTTGTAACGAAAACAAAAGAGGTTCTCTATCATCTACAATCATTTCAAGATCCTCAATCATGGAATCATGCTGACAAATATAATTCCAAAGACCTCTTCTTGCTTGTGAGTCCAAAGCAACAAACTCTTCAACTTTCATTTTCTTCTCTTTTACCGTATAAATCATATAACCTTTAGCTTCATTATTTTTATCAAAAAACATAGATACATGATTGCCTTTAAGTATTTTTTCCCACCAGTCTTCTCGACGAACTAACATCCCAGCAAACCCTTTTGCATATTGTTCGTAAACGATATTCAAATTCGATGTTGGCATTGTATTCGAAAAACGTTTTATTGCCCCTTGTGTTTCTCCCTGAAATTTCAAGTCTGACTTTTTCATTGAAACCGTTAACTTGTTAGCAAACAACTCCCACCCATACTCACGGTAGAAAGGCACTGAAAAAGGATATAGCATCGAAACTAGATACCCCTCTGCTTTCATCTTCTCTAAAATATGAGTGAGCATTCCTTTTACTAAGCCTTTTCTTCTATACTCAGGGTAAGTTGCAACACCGGCAATTCCACCCATAGTTATCTTTTTTTCACCTATAAAAACTTCAAAAGGAAGAAAATGCAATTTAGCAATCAACTTCTCATCTTCGACGACTCCAATAACTTGATGATGTTTTTTCATTTGTTCAATTCGTTCATTCACTTCATCTTTCGGGACATTATATTGAAAGGCATATTCTGATAATCGAACTGCTTCAAAATACTTATCTTCTTTAATAGTTACGATATCCAAACTTATCGCTCCTTGCGAGTCATTTTTTTATGATATTTAAAATTATAATTGCCACCTCCCAGATATTCTCCTTTTTTTAGTGATTACCTTCTAAGAACAAAAAAGATCCATTCTAAGAAAACTTAGTAATGAATCTTGAATATGATTTATTTTACAATTAAAACAGGTAGTTGCACTCGCTTTGCAATTTTATGACTAACACTGCCTAAAACCATTGTTTGTAGCTTATTCAATCCACGCGAACCAACCACTACACAGTCATATTCCCCTTTATTAGCAAAATTAACAACAGTAGGACCTGGTTCACCTTGAACGATATGTACGTTATATTCAACACCTTCTTTTTTCAGAAGATCTACAATTGGAGTTAGCTTTTCTTTCCGTTTTCTCTCGATTTCAAACTTACTATTATTCGTTAGTACATCTGCTTTTGAAGTAGAACCATCGACAGCATATACGACATCCACTTTCCCATTATTGAGTTTAGCTAGACCCGCCGCTTTTTCAGCTGCACGAAGCGAATGTTCAGACCCATCTGATGCTAGTAAAATACTTTTAAACATTTCATTGCCCTCCTCTGCCAATACGTTCCTTATTTCTTTTATCGTAATCAAATTTATGAAAGATGTAAATATAATTCTTGGATTCTACTTATCTAAAAAAAAACAAAGACAGAGGCTCTCACCTCTGTCTTATTAGTGTCCTGATGCTTTAGATAAACCACCTATTTTATCTTTTAATTTTTCACTTTCTGCATTTAACCCTACATATTCAACCTTAATGCCATTTTGTTCAAACTTACCTTCAATCTTATCAAGAGCACCAATGGCTGAGTCATCCCATAAATGAGCATTGGTTAAATCAATCTCAACTGCTTTCACATCTTGTTTATAATCAAACTTATTAACAAAGTCTGTTACAGAAGCAAAGAAGATTTGACCGTGAATTTTATAAACTTGTTTATTTAAGTGGTTCAAATAGCTTTTCTCTACATGAACTTTTGAGATCTTTGCTGCAAAGAAGATCGCACTTAAAAGAACACCAGCAAATACACCATATGCTAAGTTATGTGAAATGACAACTGTAGCTACAGTCACAACCATAACAACGGCATCAGTTCGAGGAAGTTTGTTAATGTTGCGAACAGAACTCCAATCAAAAGTACTGAACGCTACCATAAACATAACCCCAACTAATGCAGCCATCGGAATTTGAACGACTAGTCCTCCAAGAACAAGGATTAAGAACATTAAGAACACACCTGCAACTAAAGCAGAAAGGCGTCCTCGTCCTCCAGACTTCACATTAATAACCGACTGTCCAATCATTGCACAACCAGCCATTCCTCCAAAGAAACCAGAAACAATATTGGCAATTCCTTGTCCACGGCTTTCCTTATTTTTATCACTCTCAGTATCTGTCATATCATCAACGATATTCGCTGTTAAAAGTGACTCAAGGAGACCAACAATGGCAAGTGCAAGAGAATATGGTAAAATAATCATTAACGTTTCTAAGTTAAATGGGATTTGCGGAATTAAAAACATTGGTAAAGCTTGAGATAATGCACCCATGTCACCAACCGTACGAATATCAATTCCCATAAAAATAACGAGTGCTGTAATCATAACAATGGCCACTAAAGCTGATGGAACAGCCTTTGTAATACGAGGCAAACCATAAATGATAAACAATGTTGCAGCAACTAATGCATACATCACCCAAGTTGCGTCAACAAATTGCTCAAGCTGAGCCATAAAAATGAGAATGGCTAATGCATTAACAAATCCAACCATAACCGAGCGAGGAACAAACTTCATAATTCTAGCAAGCTTAAATACCCCAAATAAGATCTGGAGAATACCTGTTAGAATCGTTGCTGCTAATAAATACTGAAGACCATATTCAGCAACAAGTGTTACCATTAGTAACGCCATCGCACCTGTTGCAGCAGAAATCATCCCTGGACGTCCACCAACAAAAGCAATTACAACAGCAATACAAAATGAAGCGTAAAGCCCAACCATTGGGTCAACACCGGCAATAATTGAAAAGGCAATCGCTTCTGGAATGAGTGCAAGTGCAACGACTAATCCGGCCAATACGTCGCCTCTTACATTCCCAAACCATTCTTGTTTAATAGATTGAATGTTCAATCTAACACCTCTTTCCTATTAAGTTTTTTTAGTTCGACTTTTGACTCTCACAAAAGTCGGGGTCCGTTGTTAACAAACGTATCTTACCACCATCCCACAAAATTTAAAACTCCTATGTAAGCGTTAATCACAACTTATTTACTCAACCAATCTTAGCTTTTCTCTATCATTCTCCAATTCCAATAAAAATGTCATAAAATCGCCCATACTAAATATTGCATAACACATAATCAAATAAATGTTTCGACATTTACATAGTTTCCTATGCAAAAAAAGAAATACCTCAATTGGGTATCTCTATAAAAAGTTAATATGTTTTCTCCATTACATACTTAATAAAACAATCTCTATGAACTTCCTTATCAATAATTTTTCGAACATAATACGGATCGTTTAATAAACCGTTTTCCTTATCTGAGTCAATCCAATCTTTCACTTTTGGATTTTCTATTAATTTTCTAAACCAATCTTCCTTTTCTAACTCTTCCCATAATTGCTCAATATTTGGTTTTCTTTTTCTTAAGAACGCTTTTTGTATTAATTGAATAAACAAACCACCCATGAATAAGCATAATAATATTAAAACTAGCATTTGTATCTCCTCATGTATAAATTACATACTCAATTCAAATTTATTTTACTATTAAAATGAGTAAATTGGTCGAAGAACATAGAAAAAAAAACATACCAACTAAAGGATAGATTGGTATGTTTTCCATTCAAAAACTATAACTTTTTATTTTTTAACAATCTCAGCCCATTTAACGTTACAAGCAGCGTCGCACCCATATCAGCAATAATCGCAATCCAAAGCGTAAGCCATCCAGGGATAACAAGTAGTAACGCTACTAGCTTTAATACAAGGGAAATCGTAATATTTTGCTTAATAATTGTTCGCGCTTTACGGCTTAATTGGATCGTAAAAGGAAGCTTAGATAAGTCGTCTTTCATAAATACAATATCAGCTGTTTCTAACGCCACATCAGATCCAGCTCCACCCATTGCCATCCCGACATTAGCTGTGGCTAATGCAGCAGCATCATTAACGCCATCTCCAACCATCGCAACGTGATTTCCTTTTTCACGTATAGATTCGACATACGACACCTTTTCATTTGGCAGCAAATTTGCTTTTACATTTGTCATTCCTACTTGATGCGCAATCGTATGAGCAGATTTTTCATGGTCTCCCGTTAGCAAAATCGTTTCTCGAACACCCAAATTATGAAGAGATTGGATCAAATCCTTGCTTTCCATACGTAGAGAATCTGCCAGAGCGAGCAAGCCTAGTACCCGATCCGTTGTCGCAAGAAGAACGACCGTTTTAGCTTCATCCTTAAATTGGCGAATCTTTTCTAGTTCTTGGTATGTTATATTGGTCATCTGTTTGATAAACGAATCACTGCCTACGTAATATGTTACCCCTTCAATTTTCCCCACAATTCCTTTACCTGTTTCTGATTGAAAATCTGTTACATTCACAAAATCTTGACCAATCTTACTTTCTGCATGTTTCACAACCGCCATAGCAAGTGGATGTTTTGAATTTTGCTCTAGTGATGCCACTATTTTTAAGAATTTGTATTCATTTTCATTTTTTGAGACCCAAATGTCTGTTACTTCTGGCTTTCCTTTTGTTAACGTCCCTGTCTTATCAAATGCTATCGCTTCTATTCGTCCTGCTTCTTCTAGATGAATTCCACCTTTGATGAGCACTCCATTACGAGCTGCAGTCCCAAGAGCTGTAACAATTGAAACAGGTGTCGAAATGACTAAGGCGCAGGGGCAACCAACAACCAAGACAGCAAGACCTTGATAGACCCAGCTGCTCCACTCCCCACCAAAAGCAAGTGGTGGAATGATCGCAACAAGAATGGCAATCAAAATAATGATCGGTGTGTACACTTTTGCAAAGCGATCAATAAAAGCTTCTGCTGATGCTCGCTTCGCCTGTGCTTCCTCAACCAATTTCAACATCTTTGAAAGAATTGAGTCTTCATTACGCTTTGTAATTTCTACTTCTAATTGACCTTCTTCATTTATAGTTCCAGCAAAAACGGTATCCCCTAGTTGTTTTTCAGCAGGAATCGATTCTCCTGTAATCGCAGCTTGGTTAATCGTCGAGGCTCCATTGATCACTTTGCCATCTACAGTTACTTTTTCTCCTGGCCGAATCATAACAACTTCTCCGACAGCTAGCTCTTTTACATCAACATCGATCCAAGATCCCTCTCGCCAAACTCTAGCTGTTTTTGGAGTGTTTTCAAAAAGTGAACGAATAGACATACGTGCTCGGTCCATTGAGTATGTTTCAAGCATCTGGCTTATAGCAAAGAGGAAGACAACGGTAGCCCCTTCACCCCATTCACCAATAATAGCTGCTCCGATAACGGCAATCGTCATTAGCGTTTTCATGTCAAACCGTGCATGACAAAGATTTTTCAATCCTTGTAAGAAAAGACGATAGCCCCCTATTGCCATTGATGATGCATAAAAGAAAATGGCAAGTAACCCTTCCCCATACAACCCTTGAATAATAAATCCACTAAGTAAAAGGAGCCCAGAGATAATGGTTTTCCAAGTAGCTGGTGATCTCCACTTAGAGCTACGTTCGATTTGCTCATTCTCTTGAAATAGTTTTAGATTTTCAAAGGCTCCTTCTTTTTCTACAGCCTTTTTCGTTACATTTCCAACTACCGTAATCGTTGATGCTTGGAAGTTCACTTCAGCCTTCGTGACTCCAGGTATTTTTTTTACGTTCTGCTCAAACTGAGCAGCACAGCTAGCTCAGGAAAATCCTTGTACTTGGTACTTCGCTTCCTTACTCATCGGCCTACCTCCTCATTTAGATGAGCAATCGCCGTCATTAATAACGTTCTAATATGTTCATCATCAAGAGAATAGAAAACGAGTTTCCCTCGTTTTTCACTTTTTGCAATGCGGAGGTTCTTTAGGTGTCTGAGATGATGAGATGCCGTTGCATTTGTTGTACCGATAATCGAAGCAACGTCACAGACACAAAGTTCCCTTTCTTGACAAAGTGCATACGCTATTTTGACCCGTGTTTCATCGGCAAGGACTTTAAACATATCGGCAAGGACGTCAAAACGTTGATTCGCTAACTGATCTTTTACCTCTCCTACTACTTTTTCATCGTAGGAAAACACTTCACACATATCGTTTTGTTGCTTCTGCTCACTCATCTTCATCAACTCCACTTCATTCAAACATTCATTTGATTATTAGTATATTTAAAATTTGAATAAAAGTGCAAGAAAAAAAGCGAGTTAGGAAGATTTCCATTACTCGCTTAGTCTTAAGATACACAGAATTACACCCATGTTTAAGACAACCTAATTTATTAACCTTTTTAATTGTTCATAGCCTGTTGCTAAATCAATTTGCCACGGAATTACAGCTACTTGATTCGCTTTTTCTGAGGAAACAAGCCGCATCCATTTTAGTTCAGTACGTGAGCGAGCTTTTAAGACCGGATCCATTGTATTAGATGCAGCAAAGCTCTGGTTCACAACCCACCAGCTTGGCGTAATATCAGCACGAGCCAAGTCGTCCTGCAGTCGGCTTGCTTCATGAACTGGAGTAGCTTCTGGCAACGTGACAATGACGACATCTGTCTCTTGCTTATCTCGTAGCCTCGGTAATAACTTCGAAACGGCTTCTGGCACTTCTCCACTCGCTCGTTCTAACTCTTTATGATAGGATTGTGCTGCATCTAAAAGAAGTAGCGTGTGTCCAGTCGGAGCCGTATCAATGACAACAAAAGAATCGCTGGCTTTATCAACGACATCGGCAAAAGCTCGGAAGACAGCAATTTCTTCCGTACAAGGTGAATTTAAGTCTTCTTCTAAATAGGCAATCCCATTTTCATCGACTGTTTCTTTTGCCTTAGAAAGCACCTCTTTTTTGTACGCTTCTACTTCTGCTTTTGGATCAATTCGACTGACAACTAAATCTCCATGAACTTGCTTTCCAAGAACATAGGACAAGTGTGCAGCAGGGTCTGTTGTAGTTAAATGAACAGAATGACCGAGTTCAGCTAGTCCAACAGCAATTGCTGCAGCAACTGTCGTTTTTCCGACTCCCCCTTTGCCCATTGTCATAATTACACCTTGTTTTTTAGCACCTACTTGTTTGACAACTTCTTTCAAAGCCTTTGTATCTATGTTATTAACGCTCTCTTCTCTATCTAGTTTTATCATCTGTTGATCGTTGAATAATGTTCGCAACGCCTCAACGCCCGTCAATTGATACGGAACATAGGGAAGTTCGTACGTTGTAAGTGTAGTCAATTGCTTGGGCATGTTTGTTAAAGCTTTGTCTTGTTTCTTATAAAAGGCTGTAGAGATTTGATCTCCTTCTACATAACTTTGAAGCTTACCATTTACTAAAAGAAGCTGATTGGTCAAACCAACTTGTTGCAGCTCCATTGCAGCTTTCCTAGCCTCTTGAAGCGCCGATTCATCAGGTCTAGAAACAAGAATTAGTGTTGTCTGCTCCGAATTTGCTAATGCTTTCACAGCTTGTGAATACAATTCCTTCTTTTCCCCAAGTCCTGAAAGAGGTCCAAGACATGAAGCCCCATGAGTACTGTCTTCAAGAAACGTTGACCAAGCAGTTGGTAGTTGCAACAGGCGAAGAGTATGACCAGTAGGGGCGGTATCAAAAATAATATGGTCATATTCATTCGTACGATCCGGATTCGTTAAAATAGAAGCAAATTCATCAAATGCCGCAATTTCGACTGTACAAGCGCCAGATAGTTGTTCTTCCATTTGTGCAATTACAGGAGCTGGGAGCTTATCTTTGTATGGCCCTACAACCTTTTCGCGATAGGCAGCTGCCGCTTCTTCAGGGTCTAGGTTAATCGCTGATAGTCCAGGTACATTTAGAATTGGTGTTGTTTCATAACCGATCTCCACTTCAAATACGTCTTGTAAATTTGAAGCAGGATCTGTGCTGACTATTAATACTTGTTTTCCTTCATCTGCAAGAGCAACTGCTGTAGCACAAGCCGTTGACGTTTTTCCTACTCCTCCTTTTCCTGTGAAAAATAAATATGGAGTGACATTCATTGATGTTGGCTTAAATTTTCTCGTCATAGCAACTCGAAACCTTTTGATTTTTCCTCTTTTTTCGTAAGCTCACTTACAGGAATACTTGCCCACTCAGCAAACTCTTCATTCGTAGGATAACGTCCTTCTAGTTTTACTTCACCATCGACGATAACAGCAGGAAGTGCATCCGTTCCTTCTGTATTTAAAATTTCTTGAATCTTTGCTTCTTCGATAAAAGCTTGTGGCTCAGAGCCTAAATTATAACGAGCAATATCTACATTCTTTTTTTCTAACAGAAAGATAGCTGTAGCGACACGAGTTAATTCTGGATCAACACTTGGCCCACAAACTCCCGTTGCACAACACATCGCAGGATCATAAATTCTTATTTTAGACATAGCCATTTCCTCCTTTAATGATGTAAAGAAATAAAGAGGGGTCTGACCCCTCTTTATCGACGTTACTGAAAAAGGTACAAACCAACCTTTTTCAATGCCTTGATTAAGTAGCAATGGCTCCACACGCCGCGCGCCTGCTATGAGAAACCCGCTCATAGCAGGCTTTAATAAAAAATGGCAGCGGCTCCGCACATTGCTTCGAGGTTACTGAAAAAGGTACAAACCAACCTTTTTCAGTAACCTCTTTATTTCCCAGTCTCTCCGAATGTTTTGATACGGTCGCCAATTTCATCGCGTACGCGTTGGAAGAACGCCCATTTCTCTTCGTCTGTACCTTCTGCTTTTGCTGGATCATCAAAGCCCCAGTGAACGCGGTCCTTGTTTGGAGGTGTTGCTGGACATACATCATTCGCATGACCACATAATGTTACTACTAAATCAGCGTTCTTTAAGATTTCTTGATCAATCGTATCTGAAGTTTGACCAGAAATATCAACGCCAGCTTCAGCCATTGCTTTTACTGCATTTGGATTCACTCCATGTGCTTCAATTCCAGCAGAATAAACATCATATTTATCTCCTAGGTATTTTTTTCCCCATCCTTCTGCCATTTGGCTTCGACATGAGTTCCCTGTACATAAAAAGTAGATAATTGGTTTTGATTGAGTCATTTTTCTCGTCTCCTTGTGAATTTATTGTTAGATTTAATTAGTAACCGATTTTGCCGGAAACCAATGTCTAGTGTTATTTGCAATCCTGACTAAAAAGAGCATTAGCGGTACTTCCACTAAAATACCAACAACAGTAGCTAATGCAGCACCTGAATGAAGGCCGAATAAGCCAATAGCAACGGCAACGGCAAGTTCAAAGAAATTACTTGTGCCAATCATAGCAGCTGGAGCTGCCACACTATGATTTACTCTCCAATACTTTGCCCAAAAGTAGGCAATAGCAAAAATAAAGAAGGTCTGTATTGTTAATGGAATGGCAATAAGAACAATATGAAGAGGATTGCTCATAATAACATCGCCTTGGAATGAAAATAGAATAATAAGCGTTAGCAATAGTCCAACAATCGTAAACTTACCAACTGTTTTTAAATACACATTTTCAAACCATTCTTTCCCTTTCTTTTTTATAATTAAAACTCTAGATAAATACCCTGCAATGAGGGGGATTAACACATATAAAACAATAGAAAGTAAAACTGTATCAAACGGCACACTCACATTTCCGACTCTCAAAAGCAGCATCACAATCGGTGCATACAAAACTAATAAGATCAAGTTATTAATTGCTACTTGGACAAGAGTGTACCCTGCATCCCCTTTGGTTAAATAACTCCATACGAATACCATAGCTGTACAAGGTGCGGCTCCTAATAATACGGCACCTGCAATATACTCTGTCGCTAAATCAGAAGGGATGATTCCTCCAAATATCACCTTTAAAAACAACCAAGCAAAAAAGAACATTGTAAAAGGTTTAATTACCCAGTTAACGATAATGGTTATGACTAATCCTTTTGGTTTCTTACCTGCATTGACAATGGAGCTGAAATCAACTTGAGCCATCATAGGATAAATCATTAACCAAATTAAAATGGCAACTGGAATTGACACTTGCGCATACTCAAACCTTGCTAAGGTTTCTGGAACTAAAGGAAGGAATTGTCCAATTGCAACCCCTACAACAATACAGATAATAACCCATATCGTTAAATATCGTTCAAAAAAACCGATTCCTTTCCCGCTTTCATTACTCATTTTCTCTCACTCCTTCTTTCTCTCTCAACTAGTCACAGCATACTCGTAACCCGCGTTGTTCCAATTCAATCAGCTTTCCCTTTTGCTCTGGGAGATGAGCAAGTAGTGATTGAACGAATGGGTATCCCTTGTGTGCAGTATTAATACGATAGAAAATCCATTGACCTTTCCTGTTTTCTTCTACAAGGCCAATATCTTTTAGTTTTCTGAGATGCTGGCTAATCGAAGGCTGACTCATTTGAAATAACTCTACAAACTCACACACACAGCATTCATCTTCTGACAACATCGCTATCATCGCTAATCGCGTTTTGTCTCCAAGAAGCTTTAAGATTTTAGCTGCTACATCAATCTCGACAGTAGAAATCGTATTACTCATTCACATCAGTCCTTTCTTTATGTATCCAATTATATAACCATATGCTTATATACGCAATTAATTTTATGTAAAGAAAAAGTAAAGGATAAGTAAAGAACTACTCTTCACTTACCCTCATATAATCTCTTATTCACTTAAGACATATTCGTCAAAAAATTGTTGAAACTCGTTATCCGATACTGCACTTACAATTCTCCCCACTTCCGTCCCATTTTCAAAGTGAATGACCGTAGGGGTAGAGTCTAAGTTGTACTGATCCCAGCCTTCTTCAAACTCCTGTAAGTTATATTGAACTAAGTTAATGCCATTTTCTTCTGCCAATGGAACCAACCTTGGTGTTGCTTCTTTACAATAAGGACAAGTTGAGCTATAGAAATAAACAGTAACGGCCTTCTCGTTAACGAGATTCTCTTCTAATTCATCTGGTAGAATGATGTTTTGATAATTAGGATCATCAAGTAATTCAACAGTTGCTGGGTGCAGTCGATCTTTCCCATAAGGATTTCCTGCTGCCTTTTGTGCTTGATTTAAATTTGAAACAACAATTAAAGCAACAAAAATCAGAACAACAATACTACCGAATATTATAATTTTCTTCATTATTAGTCCTCCTTAGATAACTTCAAGATCATTAAACTACATATAAAAATAATCGTAAAAGCAGTCAATGCTAGGAACGGGATTGTCGCAAATCCAAACCAATTTATATATTGACCCGTACACGGAACACGACCACATGCAGGGGCATTCTGAGTGAAGAACGGAATTTTTTGTAACGCGTAATGATAGCTTGATAGACCAATTCCGATCAACGATAAGACAGCTGAATACAGAGCAACCGTTGCATCCTTTTTAATAATTCCTATGATGAATATGATTACAAGCGGATACATAAAGATACGTTGATACCAACAAAGAGTACAAGGCTCATACATTCTCACTTGAGAAAAGTATAATGAACCTAGTGTTGCTATCAACGATGTTACCCATGCTACGATGGTCAAGTTCTCTACTTGTTTTCTCATTTTTGTTACCTCATTATCATTTTCTAAATTACTAGAGTCTGTTCAAACAGGGTGATTTTCCCCTGTTTGAATAGACTCTACTAGATTCATTATACAGATATTCAAAAATCATTGCTACTTTCAAACTTTGACATTCTTGAGAAATGAAACAAAAAACACCACTAAGTAGTTAGTGATGTCATTCCTTTATTAAGCCACTAGAAGCCAGAACTATTTCACCCGAAAAATGCTCAGCCGCTTCTTTGACTAATTTATTATGGTCCCCAAAGTGTGGAAGATGGCTTAAGATAAGTTGTTTTGGCTTCGCTATGTCAGCAAGTTTACCAACGTCTTCACTTGTCATATGGCCAAATTGTGCGATTTGATCCCCTTTATATCCACTGCATTCTGCAATTAATAAATCAGCTCTCGTCGCAAACTTAGCTAGTTCCGGAAAGTAACTAGAATCAGCTGTGTATACATACGTTTTCCCTTTGCTTTCTATTTTCATTGCAAAACAAGGGACAGGATGATGCGTACTCAAAAACGAAAACGTAAACGGTCCGATCTGTAACGACTGCCGGTCGTCATAGGCAACCGCCTTTACAACATCTTTATATCCAAGCTTCGAAAAAGCTAGATCATCTTCTATATGTCCATAAATGGTTGGTTGCTTCATCGTTGTTCCTAAACCTTTATGTACAATTTGAGCATACTGATATGCGCCAATATCTGCTTGATGATCATGATGATAATGAGACAAAACGATCGCATCAAGCTCCGTAACATGACAATAAGCTTGCAAGGATGAGAGCACTCCACTGCCACAATCGAGCAATACTTTGTAATCTTCTTCTTCAACCAAATACCCCGATGTAGCTTCTCCTTGTTCTGGGTAGGCATGCCAATAACCAACAACAGTTACCTTCATTGCTCCTCACTTCCCCAAGTAGAGTGAGATTGATTGCATTCTTCAATGCGTTCTCTTTCCATAATGATAGCCAATTCTGTCATAAGCTTCTTTTGCTCGCCTTCATGTTTTGCATCAGACGCGCACTCTTGTAATCGCTTTATTTTTTCTTGTTCTTTATTTTTTTCCACCTTTAACACCTTTCCCATTTTCAGCATACCATTAATATTGTACAGATATTTAAATAAGCAGCATTGGCTTCGAGGGTATTGAAAAAGGAAAACCCGCCCCTTTTTCAATACCCTCTTTAACTAGCCTCTATCCCTTATTCATTATACACACATTCTCCATTAATAAACGTCTTTTCCACAATCGCTTGAGCTGTTAATGGATGAGCGTTCCAAATGACAATATCTGCATCCTTGCCTACTTCTAAACTTCCTACTTGGTGGTCAATCCCTAAATGTTCGGCTGCTCGAACCGTTATTGCTCGAAATACCGCTTCTTCTGACAAGCCAAATTTCACCGCTGTTATCGCTGATGTTATGAGGTGGTCAATGGTAACGACTGGATGATCTGTTGTAATGGAAAAAGGTATCCCATGCTTTTCTAGCTCGATGAGAGTGTGCCAACCTTTGTTATTTAATTCCTGCTTCGTGCGAGAGGTCATTGTTGGTCCTACAGATACTCGAACATCATGCTTTGCTATGTAGGAAGTAATCAGATGACCTTCCGTACAATGCTCAATGGTAGCTTCAATATCAAATTCTTTTATAAGTCTTAGCAATGTTGCAATATCATCTGCTCTATGTGCATGAGCTCGTAATGGAATCTCTTTATTCAATACTTTTACAAGTTGTTCCATACCAAGATCACGCATTTTAACTTCTCCAGCTTCTAAACTCTTTTTATAGTCTTGTGCTTTCATAAACTGCTGTCGGAATAAAGCTGCAACACCCATTCTCGTCACAGGCAATTTCCCTTTTCCTCCGTGAACACGTTTTGGATTTTCTCCGAACGCCGCTTTCATTCCAGATGGTGATTTAACGATCATTTCATCAACGACGGTTCCTTTCGTTTTCACGATAGACATTTCTCCGCCAATGACATTGGCACTGCCCGGCATGATTTGAACGGTTGTCACGCCAGCCATCCGCGCGTCTTCAAACCCTCGATCGAATGGATTAATTCCATCAATCGCGCGAATGTATGGTGTAGCTGCGTCGGTTGTTTCATTAAAGTCATGTCCAGCCTGTCCTAAACCTTCTGAAAACACACCTAAATGTGTATGAACATCAATTAAACCTGGAGTTATGTACTTTCCAGTTGCATTGATTATTTCTGCATCCGCTGGAATCGTAATGTCGCTTCCAACAGCAATAATGTTTCCTTGATTTATGAGAACAGTACCTAATTTGATCGTTTTACCTGTTCCGATTAGAATTGTTCCGTTTACAAAAGCTTTCAATTTGTTCGTCACCTCTTTTATTTCGCAAAACGAATTATATTCTCACTATACAATGATTTTTGGTTGATGAATAGTACTGTTATTTCGTTTATAAAAGGCTCAGGTCTCTTTTGATAAAAACAAAAAAGCCCCCTCATAGCTAACTGCTATAAAGAGACTTTTTCATTATTATGCAGGGTATACGCTCACTTGCTTGCGATCACGACCAACGCGCTCATATTTAACAACGCCGTCTACTTTCGCAAATAGTGTATCGTCTCCACCTTTACCTACGTTCACACCAGGATATACGCGTGTTCCGCGTTGGCGTACTAGGATTGAACCACCTGTTACAGTTTGACCGTCAGCACGCTTAGCGCCTAAACGCTTAGAGATCGAGTCACGTCCGTTCTTTGTACTACCTACCCCTTTTTTCGATGCGAAAAATTGAAGGTTCATTTTTAACATGGAATTCACCTCCCGAATGTTTCGTTAACTTGAATATTACGGCTGTATTCTTCAGCGATCGACTGAAGGGATACGATCATCCCTTCGAGAAGAAGCTGTACTTTCTCAAGTGTCACCTCATCCAAACCGTTTGGAACGTGACAGCGGAGAAATCCACCTTCACCCTCCATTTCAATGTCTAGCTCTACACCGCAAATGGCAGCAATCGCATTGACAGATCCAAAAGAGACAGCTGAAGCTCCAGCACAAACGAGGTCATGACCATGCGGACCAGAGTCTGCATGTCCACTCATCGTAAAAGAGACAATGTTACGTTCATCGTTACGTGTAACCTCAACCGTAATCATGACTTAAGCGTTAATCTTCTCGATTACCACTTTCGTGTAAGGTTGACGGTGACCTTGCTTACGACGGTAGTTTTTCTTAGCTTTCATTTTCCAAACGATGATTTTCTTCGCACGACCTTGCTTTTCAACTTTAGCCGTTACAGTAGCACCCTCTACATATGGAGCACCAACTTTCACCTCATCGCCACCTACGAATAAAACGTTATCGAAGCTAACTGTTTCACCAGCTTCTGCGTCTAATTTTTCGATGTAAACTTCTTGGCCTTCTTGAACCTTTACTTGCTTACCACCAGTTTCAATAATTGCGTACATACTTGCACCTCCTCATATACTCAGACTCGCCATCCCAGGTAGGTTTAAACCTTTGTAAAACCTGCTCTGTGCGGTTATAGTTGTTTGGGTGCGACCAAATAACTAACAAGCGATATTGTAGCATATTTTCTTGAATTATGTCAACGTGTTTATTTCGCTTTCAATCGTTCAAGTTGCGCAATGGCTTCATCTAAATTCCCAATATACCGAAGCGAAAATCTCTCTTCCTGCAAACTTTTATTTGGGTAGACAAGAATTCGGAAGCCAAGTGCTTCTTCTAGCCGTTTTAAATGCTCGCCTTTTTGTCCAAAAAGAACAGTTGAAACAACAGCTGGCAATTCCAAGACAATTGCTTCTTCACCCATTCCGCGGTGCTCCCATAATTGCCGTTCAATCTTAAACGCCTGGGCTTCATCTGAAAGAACGACCCCTTTACCTGTACATGTTGGACACGTCTTTGAAAGACTGGCTTGAAGATTCTGTCTTACTTTTTTTCTTGTCATTTCTAACAAGCCTAACCCTGTAATGCCGAGGACATTTGTTTTCGTCCGATCGTTTTTCAACGCTTTTTCAAATACATTTTGAACATAATTACGATCTTCTTCTCGCTTCATATCAATAAAATCAATGACGATAATTCCAGAAATATCACGTAAACGGAGTTGTCGTGCAATTTCCTTCGCTGCTTCGCTGTTCGTTTTCCGAACGGTATCATGGAGGTTTGTTTTCCCTGTAAATTTCCCAGTATTTACATCAATTACCGTGAGTGCTTCTGTTTGGTCAATCATTAAATAAGCCCCATTTTTCAACCAAATCTGGCGTCGTAATGCACGTTCAAGCTCTTTTTCAATTCCAAATGCTGAGAAAAGGTTTTCCTTCTCACGGTAAAGCGACAGCGATTGCTGCAGTTTAGGAAATGGTTCGAGAAGTTCCTTAAGTAATTTATAATCATCAATAGAGTCAACTACCAATTCATCAATTTCCGTAAAAGAAAAATCCCGTACAACTCGTTCGATCAATCCAGAATCTTGATGAATTAACGTTGGAGCTTTTTTGCTCTTACCTTCTTTCCAGAGCTCCTTCCACAATTTACGTAAAAAATGAAATTCTTGAGTAATAACTTCCGCTTGCTTCCCTTCACAAGATGTGCGAATAATTAAACCTTCTTTATCCTCAATAATTCCTTCTGCAATTTCTCTCCAACGTTCCCGCTCTACCTCGTTTGAAAAACGACGAGATACCCCGACATAATCACCTTCTGGCATATAAACAAGAAACTGTCCTGGAAAAGATACAACCCCTGTTAATCTTGGACCCTTTGAACCGAATCCTTCCTTTGTTACTTGGACTAACAATTCTTCACCTTGTTTCACAAATTCCGAGATACTGCGCTCTTTTTTCTTATCCTCATCTTCGTTGGATAAATGAAAGGAGAGTAAGTCATCACGGTAAAGGAAGCCATTTTTATCACGTCCAATATCAACAAAAGCTGCTTGCATCCCTGGTAAAACATTTACAACTCTTCCTCTATACACATTGCTAACAATTCTATTTTCAAGTGTACGCTCAACCATTAATTCAACGACACGATCATTCTCGACAACAGCCGCTCTTCTTTCCCTTGTCGCCATATTAAAATATATCTTCTTCAATGAGAAAAGCCCCTTTAATTGAATCTTTTCTTCATTGTACCAGTTTCAATGCAAAAAGTCGTACCCATCTATGGTTTACGACTTCTTGCCCTACTTTTTTATCATATGAAGCAACTGTGAAAGGGGAACGTGTGGCTTTTTGGTCGTAAAGAGCATTTGTAATAACTCTTTTTCTTCAATCATGCACGCTGTTCCTTTTTTCACTTGGAATACTTTGTATAAATGATAACGCCCACGTTTAAGTAACTTCATCGCTTCTCGTAGCGAAAGGGAATCGCGCACCGCTATGATTGACGGTTGCTCCGTCTCACCACCTTTATCCGATCTGCGAGCCATAAGAAAGCGCATAAATCTATAATGCCGCTGCTTCCATTCAAGATAGTTTGTAATGAGTAGAAATGATATGACAACCCATAAATTCAAATGATAAGGGAACCAAATCAAGCTTATTAAAATAATCGCTAACAAAACAAAACAAGAAATCCACCTAGAAACAGTGAGCGCTCGAACATAAGGAAAGCGATACGTACACCATAGTTGTACAAGTCTTCCTCCATCAAGAGGTAAGATCGGGATCAAGTTAAATAGAAGAATCATCATATTATGCCAAATAAAAAGATGATGATCCGTACTAGTCCAAAATGACGTTTGAACTAAGCAATAAGACAGAACCATCATCCAAATATGTTGTAGTGGCCCTGCGATAATAACAATCAGTTCTTCGTGAAAAGGCCTATTCCCGACATCTTCGACTTCGGCCACTCCACCAAATGGCAATAATTCAATTTTATGAATCCTCCATTTAAAGATGTATGCCGCAATCGCATGTCCCATTTCGTGTATGAACACAATCATAAATATCATCAACACTTCTCTAAAGTACCCTGTAAAAACACCGATGCCAAGGACGAACCAAAATAATGGGTTAATCTTAATTTTCGCTGCCAGTTCTCTCATAATTACTCAAAAGAAATAACTTCGCTAGGATTAATATATTGGTCGCCGTCCTTTAACGCAAAATAGAAAACCCCTTTTTGTGCTTCTTCATTCGTAGAGACTAAACCAATTTTATAGCCTGGTTGGATATGGTCATACAAGTTCACTTCCACTTGATCAAGCATCCCATACACTGCTTCTGTACCATCATAATGGATTACAGTGACGGTTTTCCCAAGATTCCCCCCCTCATCATCGGCTCCAACCTTGCTCACTTGTCCACCTTTTACTGCCTCAATTTCAGCATTCATTCCTGTCTCAATTAAGATCCCTCTTCCATCATGATCAAAATCCTGACTGATTGTACCTGATGCCGGAACCGCATACACCATTTCTACTTGATCATTCGGGTCCCCTTGGGCCATATCCTGGTTTGCTGGCACGAGAGCTAATGGTCGCCCAAATTGATTTTCATACCAATTAGCCACTGCCGCAAACTGAATTTCTTGCTCATACGTCTGTTGTACAAAACGTTTTGCACCTTCTGCTTGTGGAACAGTTGATTGAAAAAGAATAGCCGTCATTAAGAAAATACAAACGGATGCCATTAAGCGAAAAAGGAAAAAATCCCCTTTCGGAACATGTACTTTCGCTCCTTCATCATTTGTAGATGGTGGCACATAAAAGTCAGGCTCTTCTCTCGCATCCTCATGTCGATTTAAGAGCATCGGCACCGTCCGTTCACGCTGTTTGACATTGCTGTTGATTTGACGCCGTCTATTTTCTAGTTTTCTACGTACCTTATTTATATCCTTGGACATATGCTCCCCCATCCTTTTCAAACTAGTTTACTTAACTATATGACTTGTCCGTAGGTGTTATGACATAATAGAGATAGATAAAAAAGGCGGTCTTCCTTTTTTATCTATCTCTATTGCAATGAGCGGAGCCGCCGTTTTGTTTTAAGCCTTTTGAGTGCACTTCGCGGGAAGGCGCACGGCGCGCGAAGCCATTGCCACTGGGGATGTTCTTTTAAATGTTTTATTCTTTTAAGAACCGGAAAACAAACTAGTAGCGAAAGAACATATCGCCGAGAGGAGACCTGATAATGAAAACACGTAAACTTGGTCGATCTGATTTGTATGTTAGTGAAGTTAGCCTTGGCTGTATGAGCATTGGAACTGAGATAAGTAACGCAAGAAAAGTCATTGAAGCGGCGCTTGATGGCGGCATCAATTATTTAGACACTGCTGATTTGTACTATCAAGGGATAAACGAGGAACTTATCGGTGAGGTTATTAAAGGCAAACGAAACGATATTATTCTTGCTACAAAAGCAGGTAATCGTTTTGAACAAGGAAAAGAGGGCTGGAGTTGGGACCCTTCAAAAAAACATATAATGGCAGCTGTAAAAGATAGCTTACGTAGACTTCAAACCGACTATATCGATTTATACCAGCTTCACGGAGGAACAATTGAAGACAATATTGATGAGACAATAGATGCCTTTGAGGAGCTAAAGAAAGAGGGTGTCATCCGCTATTACGGTATTTCTTCCATTCGTCCCAATGTCATTCGCGAATATGTAAAGCGTTCATCCATTGTCAGCATAATGATGCAGTACAGTTTACTTGATCGTCGACCAGAAGAGTTATTTTCTTTTCTAGAAAAAAACGAGGTAAGTGTTGTCGCTAGAGGGCCTGTCGCTAAAGGATTACTTACTGATCGAAAGCTTGAGACAATGGCTGATTCCATTAAAGAAAAAGGCTACCTTACTTATTCATACGAAGAGCTCGTATCATTACGCTCTAAATTGGAGCATGAGTTACTCGATGGTCGTCCGCTCCAAGCACTAGCTTTACAATACTGCCTAAACTCTTCAGTCGTGGCTTCCGTTGTATCCGGAGCAAGCAGTGCAAAGCAAGTAAAAGAAAACATACGTTCCATCGAATCATTTGATGTATCAGCCGATGAAATTGCTTGGCTGAAACAAGCAACAAAACAAGATCGATATGAGCAGCATCGCTAGAAAGCAGTTCGATTGCATCAAAGCGTAGTCGCTACATCTTTTAAAAGCCTTTAGAGGAGTGAGTTTCTCCTCTAAAGGAAAGTAGAGAACGGAACCCTGCCACCTCTATTCTGTACTTTTGGACAGTCCCTCGCCTTTTTTCTATTATTTTCGAATTTTATTCGAAAAACAAAAAGACTGCCCGAGACCTTAATCTCTATGCAGCCTTTCTTACCTAATTATCACACTCTTACTTTATCCATAAGTATTTCTTTCATGACAGATCCGATTTCAGGAAGAATAATTCGGTCCATTGCTAATTGAATCGCTCCTGTTGGTCGAGGCATCGAGAAGATCGCCTTCCCGTCACGTACACCTGCAATTGCACGACTTAAAATCGCAGCTGTACCGATTTCTTCTCTAAAACTTAAATGGCGAAATAACTCTCCGAATCCCGGCATCTCTTTATCTAAACTATCTCTAACAGCTTCATGCGTCGTATCATGAAGGGCAATCCCTGTTCCTCCTGTAATTAGTATAGCATCCACATCTGCACGAATCGCAGCAATTTTAATCCAGTGTTGAATTAAGCTATATTCTGCATTAATAATTTGGTACTCTGTCACACAGTGTCCTTCTTCTTCTAACATTGACCTAATCAATGCTCCACTTTCATCGTCCTCGTACGAACACGAATCCGTTACCGTTAACACCATACAACGAATACTCTTTGTAGTTTCTTCCAAATGTTCTTCCATCATCGTCATGTATTTTGGCCTCCTATTTTTAAAAACCACATTCTTGAAAACAATCATAACATAGCCTTCTTCCTCTGTTACCGAAGTCTGCCAAATAATTGGTGCGGAGCTCAGAAAGTGAATGAAAAGAAGCGTCTCGTTACTCACCGCTCCTAATCCTAGTTGCTCGATAATTATCAAGAATAATGCCAAAATATGAACTTTAATATTAGAAACGGAACGTAGTGCTTTAGAGCATCAAAAAGAGCAAGTGCCTGACATTGGTCACTTGCTCTACATCGTTTTCACCTTACGCTAAATAGCTTTTTGATTTTAGCAAACATGCCCCTTTGTTCTTCGAGTGCCATTAATGGAACAGTTTCACCTAGAATTCTTCGTGCAATGTTCCGGTAGGCAATCGAAGCCTTGCTTGTTGTATGAAGCGCGATTGGTTCACCTTTATTGGAATGCTTAATTACTTCTTCATCATCAACAACTATACCAAGAAGATCAATCGCTAAGATGGAGGCAATTTCATCAACGTCTAACATATCTCCGTTTTTCATCATATGACCGCGAATACGGTTCACGATTAGCCTTGGAGCTTCAACGTCCTCTTGCTCAAGCAAACCAATAATTCGATCGGCATCGCGAACAGCGGAAACCTCAGGTGTCGTTACAACGATTGCGCGGTCTGCTCCCGCAACTGCATTTTTAAAGCCTTGTTCAATTCCTGCAGGGCAGTCTATTAGAACATAATCATATTCTTGTTTTAATTCATCAACAATGACTTTCATTTGTTCAGGTTCAACAGAAGTTTTATCTTTCGTTTGTGCAGCAGGTAGCAAGTACAAGCAATCAAAGCGTTTATCTTTGATTAATGCTTGCTTCAACTTACAACGCCCCTCTATCACATCAACGAGGTCATAAATAATTCGATTTTCAAGTCCCATGACAACATCAAGATTGCGGAGCCCGATGTCTGTATCCACTAAGCAAACTTTCTTCCCCGAAAGCGCAAGGGCTGTGCCTATATTAGCAGACGTTGTCGTTTTCCCAACGCCACCCTTTCCACTTGTAATGACGATTGCCTCTCCCACGCTGATGACCCCTTTCTATAACGCTTTTCTATAATCTACGTTCAAATTAATAGTTTTCAACCGTAAAACATGTTTGCGATCGATAGACTATCCTCTTTAAACATACTTTACACTTGTAATTGCGCTTCATTTTTTGCAAGTTCTGGATGGGATTGTACAAGTTGCTGAACTCGTCCAATCTGAAAAGATTTTTGTTCAGTTAAAAATGCACTAGCCATCATTTGTTCAATTCTTTCTTCTGTATCAAATTGTTTGATTTCATCAGCAATTCTTAACTGTGCAGGAGCTAAAAGAGAAGCAGATATGACGGCTTTTTTATTGCCTTCAAAACCAGCATGAGCAATTCCCCTAAGAGCACCCATCACATAAATATTGCCGTTAGCGATCAACGTTCCACCTGGATTAACATCACCTATTAATAAGACATCTCCATTGACATGAAGCACTTGACCAGAGCGAACAATTCGCATTAACGTTACCGTTTGTTCTTCTTGACGTAATCTCTCAGACTCTTCTTTTGATAGTACACGAGATTCAAAATAATCAACAGCTAAATTACGTCCTTCTGTAATAATGTTCTCTAGTTCAGCCTGCTGATGTTCTTGGAGAAAGCGATATCCAATATCGACTTTTACGAGAACATCAGGGGCTTCTGATTGTTGATAATGCTTTGAGGATAACTTTTCGATCAATTCTTCTATCAAACTTTCATAAGAACAGCTATCATCCAATAGGAAGATTAACCCATCCTTTGTACCTTTTATTGTAACATATTGCTTCTTTTGAACCATTGTTGTGTCCACCTCAGCCTCACTCACCTTCGTTGCTACTCAATAGTATGTTCATTTTACCCGAGTAAAACGAGAAAACAGTGATATTACGTTATTCAACATAACGCATCGAAAACCCTTCTTCCTTATGTAAGAAGATGTAGAAAAACACCGCATATTTTGTCATATTCTTATCTTTCGCGGAGACTAGCTTGTTTCTGAACATGGGAAAATAATTTTTTGGCAGGAAAGTAAATAATAATGGCAAACGAGACATTTACCATTAACCCTGGTAGGAACCTCTCATGAAAGAAAAGTACTGCCCCCATATCAGCTAATCCAATCAGTCTGTATAGTCCATACTGATAATATTCAAATAAAGACACAGCCACAGTTGCAAATAACAGATGAAGTAATAAAGAATCCTGGATTTGTTTATATGTATAAGCAAATGCATATCCGATCAAACCAAATCCAAACATATACACACCAAGTAATTGAGTATAGACAATATCATAAATGAGACCAAAAACAAGGCCATAGACAATAGAACTATATCGACCGAAATGAATACCAATAAAAACAATCATCACGACAAGAAATCGCGGAACTAACGTAACATCAATATCGTGATGAGACGGCGAAATAATTTGAAACAGAGTACCTTCTATAACCAACAATAGAAAGACGAATGAAGGAATATAGAAGCGGCTCACGATGGTTCCTCCTCTAGCAATTCAGGATCAAGTGATGTACTCGTACGTTCAATAATATAGACATAGTCTAAAGCATAAAAATCAGCCGTTGGTTCAATGTAGGCATTTTGAGTTAAACCATATTCATCGGGCTCAACTCGTACAATTTCACCAATTAATAACCCACTCGGATAAACGCCACCTTTTCCAGACGTCATTACCATTTGGTTCTCTTCAATCTCTGCCTCAATGTCGATCTTGCGCATAATTAATAACCCTGAATCCGCATCATACCCTTCAATAAAGCCATATTCAGGTTGTTCCATTGAAATCATTGCTGACACGCGGTTCGTTCGATCATTATCAGATAAAAGTTGAATTCTCGAAGAAAATTCACTTACTTGCTTTACCTTACCTATAAGACCGCCTTTAGAATCAATAACACCCATGTTTGGTTCAATTCCATCATTAGAACCTTTGTTTAAGCCAATATAATCAGTCCAACGGTCAGGACTACGATGTATAACGACTGCTGATCTCATTAAATAATCATTTAAGCTTTCATCTAGCTCAAGCATATCTTTTAACGTATTGTTTTCATTTCGTAACAAATTTCGTTCTACGGAAATTTGTGCATATTCTTCAAGTCTTGCTTTTAATAGTTTATTCTCTTCATAAATTTGACGGATGTCCCGGACATTTTCAAAGAAACCCGCTACAGCGTATGCGGGTTTCGTAAAAGTGGTCTGCACCCATCCAACAGCATCTCTGATGACTTGTTCTGGTCCTGTGACTTGCTCTCTATCTGTACGTGAGTATCCAATCAACCCGACCAATATGATGATGCTGACAAGAAGAATAATTAATTTTTTATTAGAAAAGAAGGATGGCATGCCGGACACCTACTTACAATTTTCTATCTGAGCGTGATGTGATCCCCGCTTTTGAACGGAATAAATGTAGATTCTCAAGCGCTCTACCAGTCCCAATCGCAACACAATCTAAAGGATTCTCAGCAACTAACACTGGCATATTCGTCTCTTCACTTAACACACGGTCAAGATTACGCAAAAGCGCTCCTCCACCAGTTAGGACTATTCCTCGGTCCATAATATCCGCTGCAAGCTCTGGCGGAGATTGCTCCAATGTATTTTTCACTGATTCAATGATCGTAGCCACAGTATCTGCAAGTGCTCCAGCAATTTCTTCAGCTGTGACTGTAATGGTCTTAGGTAAGCCCGTTAGTAAGTCTCGTCCACGGATATCCATGTCATCAACACCTTCTGGAGCGCCAGCAGAACCAACTTCGAGCTTCAATGCTTCTGATGTTCTTTCGCCAATCATTAAATTATATTTCTTTTTAATGTATTGGATAATCGATTCATCCATTTCATCCCCTGCGACACGAATCGATTGACTCGTTACAATTCCACCAAGTGAAATAATGGCTACTTCTGTTGTTCCTCCACCAATATCAACAACCATACTACCAGTCGGCTCCCATACAGGAAGATCCGCGCCAATCGCTGCTGCAAAAGGTTCTTCAAGGGTATATGCTTCTTTTGCACCAGCTTGCTTTGTTGCATCTTCCACAGCCCTCTTTTCAACTGCTGTTATTCCAGATGGTACACAAACCATCACAGAAGGCTTTCGTGTGAAAATCGAACGGTTTTTTAAAGCTTGTTGAATAAAGTATTTCAGCATGGTTGCTGTTGTATCGAAGTCAGCAATAACCCCGTCTTTCATTGGACGAACAGCCACGATATTGCCTGGCGTACGACCAATCATATTCTTTGCATCGTTACCGACAGCTTCGATGGAACCTGTATCTGTTCTTAGTGCAACAACCGACGGCTCACGAACGACGATGCCTTTGCTTTTAACGTAAACGAGCGTGTTTGCTGTTCCTAAATCAATTCCTATATCTTTTGAGAACCCACCAAACATCTATGTATCTCCCTTCATACAAATCCGAAATCATAACCTTCATTATAACGAATAATCATAAAAAAAAATAGCCTTAAGTTCCCCAAGTTTCGTAAAAGTCTACGAATCAAAAAACTTTCATGAACATTTCTCAAAAATAATCCTTACGCCCATTCCAAATGGTACATACCAAAGAAAAAGGCAACAATCCTATGTTACCATTCTCTTCCCCAGATCGCTATCCTCTTATTGGCTCACATCCTTATAAATCATCTTTGCCAAATCATTATATGACATATCCTTGTTCTTTCAGACTAACAAATTTACGGTCACCAATAATAATATGATCAAGGAGCTCAATCCCGAGCACTTTGCCTGATTCTGATAACCTTTTTGTCACTTCAATGTCCTCGCGACTCGGTGTCGGATCGCCAGAGGGATGGTTATGCATACAAATAATCGAGGCCGCTGAACGGCGAAATGCTTCCTTGAACACCTCACGCGGATGAACAATACTAGCATTCAAACTGCCAATAAAAATTGTTTTACGTATTAGGACTTGGTTCTTCGTATTTAAATACAAGCAATCAAAATGCTCCTGCTGCAAAAAGCGCATATCCTCCATTACATAGTTGGATACATCTTCAGGAGAGCGAATCACATAACGCTCATCTGGTTGCATGCTATGAATTCTCCTACCAAGCTCAATGGAAGCTGCCAGCTCAACAGCCTTCGCTTCTCCTATACCATTAACCGTACACAATTCCTCAATTGCAGCATCTTTTAATAACATTAATCCATCAAACTTCGCTAAAAGGTGTTGAGCTACTTGTAAAACCGATTCTTTCCTCGTACCACTACGAAGGATAACGGCGAGGATTTCTTGATTCGTCAACGCTTGAGGACCTTCTTGCAACAAGCGTTCACGTGGTCTTTCTCGAACAGGGACATCTCGAATAAGGAAGGACGAATGGGACAAAGGAAACACTCCTTTCTACTTTGCACATAAATGGAGATTTTATGAAGTTTTAAAAAAGGGAAAACCATCGCGTTTGTACTTGGTTAAGATTAAACACGCAACTCGCATTCTAACATAGGAACAATCCATTACATGTTTGGGGTTATGCCGATTTTTTTTAATTCTCGCATCGTTCTAGCAAGAGGCAGTCCGACAACAGCGAAGTAGTCACCAACAATACGCTTCACTAAAAAAGCGCCAAAACCCTGGATCCCATAGCTACCTGCTTTATCAAACGGTTCACCACTGCGAATGTACATCGTAATATCCTCCTCTGATAAAGGATAAAACTCTACATCCGTTTTCTCATAAAAAGTCATTACGCCTTCTTTTGAGCAAATAGACACACCTGTATAAACACTATGAGTATGCCCTGATAACATTTGGAGCATTGCTTTTGCTTCCTTTTCATTTTCTGGTTTCCCAAGAATTTTATCTTCAAGGCTGACTACAGTATCCGAACCAAGAACAACAGCATCCTTTGCTTTTGACCATACATCCTCTGCTTTTTGCTTGGCTAGTTGCTGTACAACGTCCGCAGGAGACAATCCCTCCTTTACAACTTCTTCTACTGTACTTGTTTGAATGGAAAAAGAATAATGAGCTTGTTCGAGTAGCTCTTTGCGCCTCGGGGAACCTGAGGCTAAAATGAAAGATTTCATGAAGGGGTCACCTCTACAATGTTTTCTTTTTATTGTACAGGTTCAAAAGTAGAATACCAAATTCTTCTTATTTCAACAATTCATTTGATAGATAAACTACCACGTTGAGAGCACGAAAAAGGCAATTGTCCCTTTTCCTGCCCTCTTTAAAAACTAAAAAAGGTGAATTCTCGAGGCCACTGAAAAAGGTACGGTTTTGACCTTTTTCAGTGGCCTCTAAGCAATGAGCGGAACCGTTGCTTTGTCTTAAAGCCTGCTATGAGTGGGTTTCTTATAGCAGGCGCGCAACGTGTGGAGCCATTGCTGCTTCCTCGAATCCGCTAGAAAGGACTTTTTCAGTGCCCTCGAATTCTCTAGCAAGTTCCATCCTATCTGCTATTACTTCAACTCTTCTACGACTAGCTCATAATTAACAAGTGCATCCAAAAGAGCTTGCTGTGACTGCCAAAGAGCCTTCTCTTCCTTTGTGTTCACATATGACGAAAGTTTATCTCCAGCGAGGACCAGATTATCTCCAAGTGCTAGTGCTTGATCTTGTACTGGCTGAGTCATATTAGCGAAAGCTTGATCTCGGTCTGCTTGCAAGCTAGCAGTTGTCTTTTCAACTTGCTCAATACGTTCGGCAGTTAATAAAGAGCCTCCACCAAAACCATCAACAGTTAACTGCAATAGTTCCTTATAATGAGCGATGGCATTTGCAAACCAAGCTGTTACTTCCTCTGCTTGTCCAGATACCGTTTGACCATCAACACGGTACGTCTTTAAATACGTATCTTGGCCATACCCTTCATATAAAGAGCTTATTTTTGTCGCCTGAGCTCGGTCCCCACCAGCTCCAATAAACATATAAATCGGATCTGTCGACTGTGTTAATGTCGCCGCTAATCCTTGCTCTTGTAACTTAGTGACAATCTCTTGTCCTGTAGATTGCTCACCAAATGCTCCCCCTTGCACCACTTCTAACGTCAGATCTGGGAGAGCCTGTCCCCCAGCTTCATCAGCCGTTGGAATCGCACTGGTAACAGTTTCTCCTGCACCTGCTATACTAGCTCCATTTCCAGTAAAGACAGTTAAAACCATGAAGCCCAAGCTTAAACCTACAACAACGGCAGAAAACAAGGCTACCACCAACATAACCGGAAACTTCGGTTTATTTTTAGCATGGTACGATTTCTTCTTCCGTTTAAAAGGCAGCTTCGGGCTTTTCTCACTGAAGCCATCATCCCAATAAGGCTGTTCATTTCTTTTTCTTTCTTCTTGTTTACTCCCAAAATCTATGATGTTATCTGGTTGAGGAATGATTTCAGATTGATCTTCTGCTATATTGTCACGGGCCGCTACAATTTCTTCTGAAACATCTTGTACTTTTTGTCTAGAATCTTCTTCACGAGTGCGATCTTCAATATTTTGCTCCTTCCCATTTAAGCGGACCGATATTTTATATTTGTCTTGTTCCATGTAAACCACTCCCTCCCTCATCTTTTTCTTATAATCCTATTCTATTAAACAATAATGGTAGATAGAACAAATTACTGAAAAATTTACTAAGAGGAAATAAAAAAAGAAACCTCTATTCTACATAGATGTTTCTTCTAGATGTTAGCCTCCAAAATCATTGTAAATTGTGAACATTGGTAGAATAGTGGCAAGAACAATCGTACCTACTATAACTCCTAAGATCACAATCATTAGTGGTTCAATAATCGAACTCATCCGAGAGGCCATTTGCTCTACTTCTTCTTCATAAAAATCAGCCACTTTTTCAAGCATTGTATCAAGTTGCCCGGATTCCTCCCCAACCTTAACCATGTGGCTTACTAACTTCGGAAATACCCAACTATTATTTAACGGTTCTGATAAACTTTCCCCTGCACGTAATGACTCTTTTGAGTCTCCCAACACTTTTTTCACTACTTCATTATTAGCTATATCCGAACTCATCGTTAATGTTTGTAAAACGGGGACGGAGCTTGCAAACAATGAAGCCATAGTCCTAGTCACTCGAGCGATGATTGTTTTTTGTGCCAGTAGTCCGAATACAGGTATTTTTAATTTTACATAATCAAGCATATAACGGCCTTTTGGATCTCTCTTCACCGCTATAAAAGCAAATGTCAAAACAAAACCTATTAGAAGCGCAATATACCACTGATGGATCAAGAAATTCGATGCTGCCATTACCATTCGTGTCGGCCCAGGTATTTCTCCGCCCATAGAAGTTAAATTGTTTAATAGACTTGGTAAGACAAGTGTTAATAAAATAATGACAACAGCTACAGCAATAACCGATACCGCAATCGGATACATCATAGCTGATTTTACCTTTTCGCGAACTCTTCGCTCTTTTTCATAAAAGGTTGCTAAACGATCTAACACTTTCTCTAAATCTCCACTCGTCTCTCCTGCACGCACCATATTAATGAAAACTTTATCAAAAACTTTCGGGTGCTTTGCGCATGCTTCGGAAAAAGACGTTCCTGACCGTACATCAGTATATATTTCATTTAATATTTTTTGAAACTGTTTCGAAGACACTTGTTCAGATAGGATCTTAATTGACTGCACGATCGTTGTCCCTGCGTTAAGCAACGTTGCTAATTGCCGGCAGAAGATGACAAACTCAGCATGCTTTACCGGGTTTCCAATAATGATATTAATGTCTTTATTCCAGATCGTTTCCTTTTGTTCACGAAGGTCGGAAATAAAAAGGCCTTTTCCTTTTAACTCCGTAGCAGCTGATTCTTGAGAATTGGCTGTAACCTTACCCCTTATTTCTTTCCCGGTTCTTGAGTCAATTCCTTTGTAGAGAAAAACCACTGATTTTCCTCCTCCTCTTATTCGTGTTTATCCCAACCTGGTACAAATTCATCTGCAACAGCACGTGTGACAGTACCATTTTGTACAAGATTGAGAACGGCTCTATTAATCGTTTGCATGCCACTATTACGACCTGTCTCCAATACGGACAAAATTTGATGAATTTTATCTGTTCGGATTAAGTTAGCAACTGCTGTGTTATTCACTAAAATTTCCAAAGCAGCCGTTCTTTCTTTTCCATTCGCTGTCGGCAAAAGGCGTTGCGAAATAACTCCAAGTAAGGAACTAGCAAGCTGCATACGGACTTGCCGATGTTGTTCAGCAGGAAACACATCAATGATACGGTGAACCGTTTGAGAGGACGTTTGAGTATGAAGTGTCCCAAGAACTAAGTGGCCTGTTTCGGCTGCTGTAATCGCCGTTTGGACTGTATCAAGATCACGCATCTCTCCAACGAAAATCACATCTGGATCTTGACGTAAGGCAGCCCTTAAACCAATGGCGAATGCCTTGCTATCATGACCGATTTCACGTTGATTAACGATGCTTTTTTTATGCTTATGCAAAAACTCTATTGGATCTTCAAGCGTCAATACGTGTTTGCTCATCGTTTCATTAATATAATCGATCATCGCTGCTAACGTAGTAGATTTTCCAGATCCGGTTGGTCCTGTTACAAGCAAAATACCTTGTGTTTGTTTCGCAAAATCTTTTAAAATTGACGGAAGGCCCAATTCCTCAAGTGTTGGAACATTTCCATCGACGACACGACAAACAATTCCTACTGACCCTCTTTGACGAAACACATTTACCCTAAAGCGACAAACGCCTTGAATCGCGTATGAAAAGTCTAGTTCACCGTTTTGCTCAAACTTCAAGAATTGATCCTCTGGAATGAGTTGTTTAGCCATGGATAGTGTTAATTCTGGCGTTAACACATCTGAATTAACTTTTTTTAACTTTCCATTTACTCTCAGGCATGGCGGTGCCCCTACTGTAATGTGTAAATCTGATGCCTTATTTTGAAAAGCAAAGTATAACAATTTTTCTATATCCAACGCAGCTCACCTTCTATTCGACAGTTACTCTAAATACTTCATCAATCGTCGTTTGACCTAATGAAGCTTTTATTAAGCCATCTTCAGACATTCTCACAAAGCCTTGCTCGTTAATGTATTGCCGATATGTTGCATCAGATGATTTTTGTGTAATGAGCTCACGTAAATGATCATCTATAACAACCACTTCATGAATGGCAATACGTCCTCTATAGCCCGTATTGTTACAGTTTGCACACCCTACTCCTCTTACAAGCTTTTCAACCGGTAAGCGACGTGATTCATAAAGATATCGCTCTTCAACTGTTGGCTGATATTCTTTTGCACAAGCTGGGCAAACACGACGAACAAGACGCTGGGCAACGACTCCCGTAAGCGCTGATGAGACAAGAAACGGCTCGATCCCCATATCAATTAATCGACTGATTGCACTAATGGCATCATTTGTATGCAATGTACTTAGAACTAGATGCCCTGTTAAAGCTGAGCGAAGCGCAATTTCAACTGTTTCGGTATCCCGAACTTCCCCGACCATAATCACGTCGGGATCTTGACGAAGAATAGAACGTAAACCAGCAGCAAATGTCATCCCAATGCTTGAATTTACTTGAACTTGATTAATTCCCTGAACTTGATATTCAACAGGATCCTCCACTGTAATGATATTAACATCGGGAGAGTTTAAGTTCGTTAAAGCTGAGTATAACGTTGTTGATTTTCCTGATCCGGTTGGGCCTGTAACAAGAATGATCCCATATGCACTACTTAACATTTTTTGGAATTTTTCTTCATTCTTACTTAAAAACCCAAGTTTATGAATTCCTAGCGAGACATTTCCTGTATCCAAAATACGCAAAACGATTTTCTCTCCGAAAACCGTTGGCAAGATCGATACACGTAAATCTATTTTTCGAAGGTCTAAATCGATTTTGAAACGGCCATCCTGAGGCAAACGTTTTTCTGCAATATTTAAATCGGCTAAAATCTTCACCCTTGATACGAGAACATTATGCATGTTCTTTGGAACCGTCCGCTCCTGACGAAGGATTCCATCAACACGAAAGCGAATGATCGTTTCCGACTCTAATGCATCAATATGGATGTCACTTGCTCCTACTTGAACAGCCTGAGAAATAAGCTGGTTTATCATTTTTGCAACCGGCGAATCATCCGATTGCTGCATTTCCAAAAGTGTTTCATCATCTGTTTTCGTTGTAATATCGTCCAACATTTGATCGATTGACTTTTGTATTCCATAATAACGATTTATCGCTAAACGAACTTCTTCTCTTTTTGCAATCGCAGGCTCAATTTGAAAACCTGTGCTAAGCCTTAGATCATCTAAGGCAAAATAATCCAGCGGATCTGCCATCGCAACCGTTAAGCGATTTTCATTTCGTTCAACCGGAATTAATTGATATTTGCGCGCAAGTTCTTCATTAATAATCCCAATCGTTTTCTGGTCAATTTTCTCATTATAAAGATTAATGTGAGGAATCCCAAGTTGAAACTCAAGTATTTCAATGATTTGCTGTTCGGTTACTATCCCCATCGTAACAAGCTGATCGCCTAGGCGAGCCTTTGTCTTTTTTTGCTCATGAAGAGCATCCATTAATTGAGCTTGCGTAATTATTCCTGATTCAATGAGTAAATCGCCTAACCGTTTTCGTTTTTGCGTGACCATACGTGTATCTCCTTTTTAAATCAAGCTGTAAATAGAGCTACTTAGTTTCGAAGCGCACAAAACCATTTAATGAATACACGAAATCAAGCATTACTCCTTGTGTCTGCCAAAGTACTTTTACATCATTCGTTTCTTTAAACTCTTCTATTGTTTGTAACGCTAATTGTAGAAAAATGATTGTATCCTGAAGCTGTACTTTTCGTTCGATTTCTTCTGAATCTTTTATTGATTCTTTTGCTTTCATTTCATAGGCTTCAACTTTTGAACGAATCATTGACAGCTGTTCTTCTGTCAACTTGTAATCGTTACTAGTAATACCTTTGACAGCAGCATCACTAACGTATGTGATTGCCTCTATCGCTTCTGGCAATAACTTCTCCTTTTCATCAGTCGGCAGACGAAATGGAACGGCTTCTACCCAAGAATGAAACTCTTTGTCAATCTTGTATAGATAATCAACAATTTCCGTAGCTGAATCACGTGTGTGTGCAATACTAGTATTAATGACTAAACTAGATAATGCAGGATCATATTTTCTTACAACTGTTCGTGGAAACACTCCTGCATCAAGCAAACTAAATAATTGGTTTGAAAAATAAACATCCGTGTTATAAGCACCTGTTTGAACGAGATAAAAAACCGAGTCACCTTCTTTTACCGTCTTATCATATCCAGATGGCAAGTAATATAATTCAATACTCGCAACCCCTTGCTTTTTATCATAACTTTCTTTTGGATATATAGGAGATAACGTTATATTTCCCGGTTTCATTACATCATTGTCTGTCGACCCACCTGTTGTTCCACCAGTCTGTCCAGTCGATGTATTCCCACTTGATGTCCCGCCAGTTGTTGTGTTGTTATTATTACTATCAGCTTCCTTGCCTGTGCTACTGTCATTTGACTCAGTAGGGATATTTTTTGTATTGCCGTTTGTTTCATCAATATCATCCAGATTGCCTTCAGCCCGTTTTATATATTGATCTAACTTCTCCTTATCAAATGTATAGTCTAATTCAAACTCATTAAGCGCCTCGATATACTCGGCAAAGTCTTTACTATAAAAAGCTCTTATTGTGACAGTACCATTAAACGTTTCTTCTAAATTGTCAGCCACACTTATGTCGTACGTATAATCTTGTACATGAACTGTTCGTGGAAGGTTTTCAACTTTCTCAACGAACATATGAACATCTTTCTCTTCTCCTGTTACATCGACATTAAGTTCAGTGTAAGATACAGATAAGAAATCAACGTCTTTGACACGTGCGTCTAAAATGTCTAACACTTCATCTGGCAAGATATGACTCCATAACTGCTCCTCACTTTCATTAGGAGTGATCGTGCTAGAAATATTTTTAATAAATACACCTGTTTCTAATTCCGTACGTTCGAGATCGGCAACTAACTGTTCGACATTAGGCTGTGACGGTAAGCTAGTAAGCAATCTTTTTTGGTCTTGTAGCGTTAATGTTTGTGGGCTCAATTGAGAAATCTGAGCTTCATAATTTGAGATTTCTGTATTAATCGACTGTAATTCTCTTTGCTGAGTTGCTTTCTCCGTCTGTAAAGGACGCACTTGATACAAGTAAAAAGAAACAAGGCCTAGAAATAACAAAATAATCATGTATAATACCGGCTTTTGATATCTAACTAACCATTCACTCAAATCCATCACCTACTAACGTTTGGAGACTTAATGTATATTGAGAGGTATAGGCTAGGTCATTTTCTTCATCTATTACGGAAATGGAATTAAGCTCTGCCCCTATAACGACTTCTTCACTTAATAAACGATTTAAAAAGATGGCTGAATCTCCTTTTGAAAAAGTTGATACAGTCAAATGTAACTCTCCATTATTAGTATAGTTAAAGTAATCCACAGTTGCATTATTAGGTAGAAGAATATAGATTCGATCTTTAATATCTACAGTCCCTTTATAAATATCATTTAAAAATCTATCGAGTGTCATATAATGATCAACATAGTTATACTCTGTTACCCCTTGGGTCATCGAGCTATACTCCAATTCTTTTTCATTTCGTACATCTGTCTGCAGCGCAATTTGGTCTTCAAGTGCTTGAACATGATTACGTGTATCAAAAAATGTGTATGTGAGAACAATAGCTCCTACAAAGATCGCAGCAAGCCCAGCAACTGGAATAACAGGAAAAGTCCCTTCACTTACTCTTGATCGCTCTGGGAGCAAGTCAATGCTAATGTTCACGTTTATCTCTCCAATCTACGACTATTGCCTCTTCTTTTTATTAGGCTTTTCATTTGCTCGTAACGCAAGTCCAATTGCAACACTACATGCATCTAGTACATCATTGTCAAACTCATCATTCACTAAAATGGAACGATAATCGATTCGCGTCACTTCCATCGGCAATCTTTCTTTTAAGCTATCAAAGACATTACGAGCATCTTCGCCAGTAATGATCATTCTATTGAACTCACTTTCACGTTCTCCAAGCGAATAGCGGTAGAAGTTTTGTGCCTTTTGTATCTCATTGATTAGAGCGTTCATATAATTTTCTTGCTGCCAATCTGATGCTCCCTTTGTAGCCGCTATTTCACGTTCTCCCTCAAATGAATCCATGTCAAAAGACAACACTTCTTCTTCAGATGTTGAAGCATCTTCCATTAATTCTTCACTTTCAATTGCCATTGTTCTTGAGAAAACGATCAGTTCATTTTTGAAGATATGAATATCAACTTCGTCTCCTCCGACATCAATGACCATCTCTGTTCCTCTTAACCAACGTGGCTGGACGTTCATTAACAAACGTTGAAGTGCCAATCCACGAATTTCTGCTGTTAACGTTTTGTAACCTGCATCTTCGCACGCATCTAATAAACCTTCTGACACGGCACGTGACGTTGCAAACAAAAGAACCTCACTCCGAGGCGTTCGCACGTCTCGATTGTTTAATTCCTCTAACGTAAAATCTTCATGCTCTCCCAATTTTTTCTGTACCGGTTGAATCGAATCAATTTTAACAAAATCGTAAATTGGATCTTCAAAAGGAAGATGAATGCTTTCCCCAATTTGAAAGGGTAGAATTTTAGCCAAATCCTTTTCCTCTAAATCTGGTAACGTATCTATCTTTCTAATTAACGTACTTTGAGTAGGAATTGCAATGTGAACATGTTTCGAAGCTAGTTTATTATTTTGTAAATAGGAACGAAGTGTACTTGATAATCGATCAATATCCAATGGCGCTCCATTGCTTATCACATTTTCATCAATGCTTGTTTCATAGAGATCTTCTAACACTGGTACTGGCTTATCTATTTTCACTGTTGCAAATGATACTTTGTTGTCCCGAAAGTCTATGCCAGAATACTTTTTGTTAAACATAAAAACACCTCACTCTCTCGATCTTAGTGTCCGATAAAAGACAACTTCCTCGTCATAATCCCATTCTTCACCATACTCAACCGTAACGTGACCAGGATGGACCTTATTGCAATCTAATTTCGTATCATTTAGCAGGTCACATGGAATTCCATTGACATCCCCTGTCACCCTCAGCGGATTCCCTGGGAGTAATTCAAAGTGTCTAGAGATCACACCTGTATTAACAGTAAGAATAGGGGTTCCATTTAGGTCAATTTCCTTAACGATTAATAACCCATTTACCGTGATCCTATCGTTCCCTCGTAACGTTAATTTGTCTACAACATAGACTTCATTTTCTTTAATGGTCAGGGAACTTTGCCTAAGATTGGTATGTCTAAAAACAGTCAAACCTCCAAAATCAGTGTTTATTGAATTATATTTATTCCAAACACTCTCGAATTGCGGTTCTGTTATTTGAATAATATCTTCACTACCTACTTCTACTTGCTGTCGTTCAGCATTTAGGTTCCCACCTATAAAGTTAATCGCTGCTCCTTGTCCAAAATACCTGCTGACGATTTCTTTATGCTTTGAGGCATGTATCGTAATTTCACGATTTATTTGGGGGTCTTGCTTCAAACTTGCTGTTACCGTCGCTTCAATGGTTTCTTCATTTTCACTATTCTCTGACTCTTCCACTAGTTTTGCTAACACTCTAATAACGATCGTTTCAGAGGCAATTTCGTATTCTTGAAATACATCCTCTGTTTGAAACTCTTCAAAAATATAAATAGGTTTTTTTTCCGCAGTTTCTATATCATCAAGAAACAAATCTATCGCACCTTCAAGAAGATAAAATTCCTTTTCGACTGACGCATTTTGAGCAATTGTTTTTTGGCTGTATGTAGTTTGAGTTAACATGGACAGACCAACAATCGATATAAAGACAATCACAAAAAGAATGAGGATTAAAGCAGCCCCTTGTTCAGATTGAATATGCTTATTCATTTTTTTCATCCTTTTCAATTAAACCGATTATAAAAAATAGTACTAGTAAGTTCGATACTTCTTCCTGACTTTTCAATTGCGAGAATGACCTCAACCAAATTAGGTCTGTCGCTGTCACCTTCCATGATCTCAAACTTACTGATATCTTCAGAAAGAATGTTGCCATTTTCACCAAGTCTCATCGTACCCTTACCGTCTATTTCTTCATACGTTAAATAAACATCAGAGCACCTATTTTCCTCTACATCATTTTCAGAAATACAAACCAATTCCCATTTATTTGCTGACTGAACTTTTGTCCAAACAACATTTTTATCACGCATTTTTTCTGTGATCCTTTCCATAATAAAACGCGCTTCTCGTTGTAGATCATTTTGCACTGAAACTTCTCTTTCTGTATTCATAGCTAATGAAACCATCATGACAATTGGGGTTGTGACAGCAACCATAATGACAATAGTGACAAGAAGCTCAATTAACGTTACACCGCGCTCGTTGTTAAAAAGCATCTTTCTTCACCACCGTTATTAGTTCAACCTCATTCAACTTCGTAAACATACCACTTTCAGGCCCAGAAGAGATAAGAGAAAAATTGGATACCTTTACTGAAACTTCGTTAAAGCTGAGATTAGCCGAATATGGAAGGACCGTTACCTCAATTGTATAGTCTCGTGAACTATTCAAGTTTTCTTTATAAATATTAGGTAAGCTATAATCAGCATCTGAGCAAGCTGCAGATTTACCTTCACTATTCCAACAATACACGCCTTCATGATGAAACCCACCGTCTGAGTCATTTAACCTGGCCTGTTCGATTACAGTCTGAGCAATATAGGCATTTCGTGTATCTTGGTCTTGACTGACAGTACGAGAAAACGTACCTGTCATAATCGTTAGTAGAGGAACGAGGATGATTCCAGCTATAACAATCGCCACAAGCAGTTCAATTAACGTTACACCTTTCTCATCTCCCATCCTACTACCTCCCTACCAAAAGCTTGTATACCAATTCCAAATATCAAATCCAAATAAATAGGCAGCTATCGTTCCAATAAAGATAAAAGGTCCAAAGGCAATCGGTTGTTTCCGTTTCACTACTCCTGTCAGCAACAAAATTCCACCAACAACAGCACCAGCAAATGAAGCAAGCACAAGACTCATGACCGTCAGCCAAGGACCAAGTGCAACCCCAATAGCTGCATAAAGCTTTATATCGCCACCACCCATGCCGCCACGACTGGCAATTGCGATTACTAGTAACAATACAAAACCAACAACCCCACCAGCTAGATAATACCAAAATGGCTCACTTCCAATAAATAAACGACTAATGAGTAAAACAACAAACATTGGTATAGTCACCACATTAAGGATCAGTTGTTCCCGAATATCCGTTAATACGGAAATAACTAATAAAACGGTAAGGATAAGAGCAGGGATCAACTCCCATTCAAACCCAACAAACGTATAGACAACAAAGACAGATGTAGCTGTCAACAGCTCTCCAAATGGATATAAAGGAGAGATCTTCACTTTACAATAACGACATTTCCCTTTTAAAAAGAGATAGCTGAAAACTGGTATTAGATCAAAAGCTGATAGCTTATGTTTACAATGTGGACAATGAGAAGGAGGGAAAGCAATCGATTCTTTTTTTAATAGACGAATGGCAACGACGTTGAAGAAGCTGCCGAGTAGTAGTCCTATACAAAAAACGTAAAAATCCATAATAAACAAATTAAACTTTCCCCCTTTTTTAAAATAGCTGTCGTAAATAGGACGACAGCTATCAAATATAACTTTCTATACTCTTGATCAAGGAGTACTATATGTTATAGTACCACTATTAGTTAATGTAACATTAGTAATAACATGCCAACTAGGGATATCAGATAAATACTCTGGAACTAAAGGTGACTCATTAGTAATTAAAGCTTCCCTATCTGCTGCTGCCGTTGGTAAATCATTATTAGGATCAATTAGATATCTATTAACTGCATCTTGAAGTAATTGGACATTCCTTACATCAGTATTAAGATCTGCTTCATCGGTACCCGACATCACCATCGGAATAACAATCGCAGCAATAATACCTAAAATAACAATAACAACCAATAACTCAATAAGTGTTAAACCTTTTTGATTTTTAAGACGTTTTTGAATAAGCTTTCTCATTCTATTTACTCCCCTTTTTCACCTTATAAATATATGTCAAAAGCAGGCGGGCCCACCGTGCTTTTTCGACCACAAAAATATCCACCTTTATCCAATAACAGCATATTTGGCATAAAAAAAGACCTCATTTACTACTAATTAGCAAAATCAAGGTCGGTTGCACCAGTTGCTCTATACGACTTAGGTGCCCACATACAAGTCATATTTCATCGCGTTCCAAATATGTAATATTGTTAAACTTAGTTTAATTTCATAGTGTCTTAATGTCAATACTATTATCCTACTAAACGGCAACATTCCAGTACTTTCAACAATTTTGTCAATATTTAAACTGGACTTTCGTCACACTTTTCCAAAAATTTCAGCAATTTTAAATCTCCTCTCCTTCTTTTTACCTATTTGCCCTTATCAAAAAAAGAACTCACTAGTTTTACCTAGTGAGCTCCTTTCCCCTTTTCACTCTACTCCTTCAACCACTTACCCCTTACAGAAGAAATAAAGTATAGAGAACCTGCAACAATAAGCATTTCATTCTTTTTTAATGCCTGTACTTCCTCTTCTAAAGCTTTCTGCCAATCATCTTCAAAACGTTTATTTATTACAGATGCTTGTTCGTATAATGCCTTACTAGTAGCTGCTCGGAAGAAATCAAAGCTAGTAAATGTAAACGAGGCATTCATTCGTTCAAACGGCTTTAATAAAATACCCATATCTTTTTCTTTCGTTGCCGCAAGTAAAAAACGATATGTTTGTTCTGGGTAATGAAGCGTGAGCGTTTTTTCTAGCGATTCCATCCCTTCTTTATTATGCGCACCATCAATCACGATAAGTGGATCTTCGCTTACTTGTTCAAAACGCCCTATCCAAGTTGTTGCACGTAATCCTTTGCAAATCGAAGACATAGGAATACCAAAATTATAATTCTCCACCAATATTTCCAAAGCTCTTATCGCTACGGCCGCATTTTCTCTCTGATGTGGCCCAGACATTTGAATGGTTACATCATTTATTTGGTTATTCATTCTTTCATAAGAGAAAACTTGAAATCTTCCTTCAATTCGAATTAAGGTTTCGTTAAAATCAATTCCAAGTTGCGTATAAGGAGCCCCAACATTGCGCGAAACATCCCCTATAATCTCCTGAGCCTTTTTTTGCGAGACACCTGATACGATCGGAACACTTGGTTTTATAATCCCTGCTTTTTCAGATGTGATTTCAGGAAGCGTTTCCCCTAATATGTGCATATGGTCAAACCCGATTGATGTAATGACTGACACTAATGGAGTAATAACATTGGTTGAATCATACCTACCGCCTAAACCGACTTCAAGTAAAACAATGTCTGGCTTAGCAATCGTAGCAAAGTAATAGAAAGCAATCGTTGTGATGACTTCAAATTCAGTAGGGCTTCCAAGTTCGGTACTCGCTAATTCTTCAACTAACGGTCGAATTTGTTTTCCAGCTTCAACTAGTGCTGCCTCCTCAATAGGGTTTCCGTTAATCGAAATCCGTTCTTCAAAACACTCAATGTACGGGGATGTAAAAGTTCCTACTTTATAACCAGCTTGTTCGAGAACATGTCTCATAAAGCTTACAGTCGAGCCTTTGCCATTCGTTCCACCTATATGAACTGCTTTTATTTTTTGTTCAGGATGTTCAAGACGCTCAAGCATCCACTCCATTCGTTTTAATCCTGGTTTTATTCCAAATGGGAGCAACGAATGGATCCATTCAATCACTTCTGTTCCTGTTTTCACTGTAGACCCCAACCTTCTTTCGAAAAATCTTCTCTTAATAGTACCTTAGAAGCCTATTGAATGAAATGCGATCATCTTTTTAAAAGAAATAATGATCTCACCAATTATAAACTTAAAAGAAAGAAAGCCCAAAGAGCTTTCTTTCTTTTTCATTATGCTTTTAACTCAGCTATTCTTTCTTGCACCGTTTCGCGTTTAGCGATATAGTCAGCCTGCTTGGCTTTTTCTTCTTCAATCACTTTTGCAGGTGCTTTTGCAATAAAGCCTTGGTTTCCTAATTTCTTTTCAACACGTTCAACTTCTTTATTTAATTTATCCAGTTCTTTTTCTAATCGAGCAATTTCAGCATCTAAATCTAGTAACCCAGCAAGAGGTAAAAATAATTCTACACCTGAGAGAACTTGTGACATTGACTTTTCAGGCGCCTTCACATCTATTCCTATATCAAGCTTACTCGGATTACAGAACTTTTCAATATAGCTTTGGCCTCGTGTTAATTTCCCTAACACATGATCATCTTTAGCATGAACGAGTAACTCAATTTGCTTGCTCATTGGAACGTTTAGCTCCGCTCTCGTATTACGAACAGAACGAATCATTTCCTTAAGCAGTTCCATATCCTCTACGGCCTCTTCGAACATATATGCTTCCTGCTTCTTAGGCCATGCAGCAATGGTAATTGATTCGCCTTTATGCGGCAAATGCTGCCAAATTTCCTCGGTAATAAATGGCATCATCGGATGAAGTAATCGCATCGTTTGGTCTAATACGTAGGCAAGAACAGAACGTGTTGTTTTCTTAGCCGCTTCGTCCTCTCCGTATAACGGTAACTTCGCCATTTCAATATACCAATCACAGAAATCATCCCAAATGAAATTGTACAGAAGGCGTCCTACTTCACCGAATTCATACGCATCGATTAAGCGTGTTACATCAGCAATCGTTTCTTGAAGACGAGTAAGGATCCATTTATCAGCAATGGTCTTCTCACCGCTTAAATCAATTTCTTCATACGTTAATCCTTCCATATTCATTAACGCAAATCGTGAAGCGTTCCAAATCTTATTTCCGAAATTCCACGTTGATTCGACCTTTTCCCAGTAAAAACGCAAGTCATTTCCCGGGGAACTACCGGTAGATAAGAAGAATCGTAATGAATCAGCGCCATATTTGTCGATAACATCCATTGGATCAACACCATTACCAAGTGATTTACTCATCTTACGTCCTTCCGAATCACGTACAAGTCCGTGAATTAATACATCATCAAATGGACGTTTGCCTGTAAACTCAAGACCTTGGAAAATCATTCTAGATACCCAGAAGAAAATGATATCATAACCTGTTACTAATACATTTGTAGAATAAAAACGATCATAGTCGAAAGAAGACTCGTCTGGCCAGCCCATAGTCGAGAACGGCCATAGTGCGGAGCTGAACCATGTATCTAATACATCTTCGTCCTGTTTCCAATTCGCTTCATCTTCTGGAGCTTCATGACCAACGTACACTTCTCCTGTTTCTTTATGATACCAAGCTGGAATACGATGCCCCCACCAAAGCTGTCTTGAAATACACCAATCACGAATATTTTCCATCCAGCGTAAGTATGTTTTCTCAAAGCGTTCAGGAACAAAGTTTACTTTTTCTTCTGATTTTTGAAGGTCAATGGCTGCATCAGCTAATGGCTGCATTTTGACAAACCATTGTGTTGATAAATACGGTTCAACAACCGCACCACTTCTCTCTGAGTGACCAACAGAATGCAAATGTTCTTCTATTTTGAAGAGAATTCCTTCCTCTTGCAGATCCTTCACTAGTTGCTTACGGCATTCAAAGCGGTCCATTCCTTGATATTTTCCAGCCTTCGCATTCATGCTTCCATCTTCGTTCATAACGAGGATGCGTTCAAGGTTATGTCGATTTCCAATCTCAAAATCATTCGGGTCATGAGCTGGAGTAATTTTTACAGCCCCTGAACCAAATTCCATATCAACATAATCATCAGCAACGATCGGAATTTCACGATTCGTAATAGGGAGAGTAATCGTTTTGCCTATGAGATGCTTATAACGCTCATCTTCTGGATGAACGGCCACAGCTGTATCACCAAGCATTGTTTCTGGACGGGTTGTTGCAACTTCAATATGCCCACTTCCATCTGTTAAAGGATAATTCATATGGTAGAATGCCCCTTGAACATCTTGATAGATTACCTCAATGTCTGATAACGCTGTTTTCGTTTGCGGATCCCAGTTAATAATGTATTCTCCACGATAAATTAAGTCTTTTTCATAGAGTTTAACAAATACTTCACGAACTGCTTTTGATAGTCCTTCATCAAGGGTAAAGCGCTCACGAGAATAATCCAATGAAAGTCCCATTTTAGACCACTGGTTGCGGATGAACGATGCATACTCCTCTTTCCACTCCCATGACTTTTCAAGGAATTTTTCACGCCCTAAATCATAACGGCTGAGTCCCTCTTCTTTTAGTTTTCCTTCTACCTTTGCCTGGGTCGCAATCCCTGCATGGTCCATGCCAGGTAACCAAAGCGTATCATAGCCTTGCATTCGTTTTACACGTGCGAGAATATCTTGTAACGTCGTATCCCACGCATGACCTAAATGCAATTTCCCTGTTACGTTAGGCGGAGGGATTACAATCGAGTACGGTTGTTTCGACTCATCACCTGTTGCCTCAAAAAATTTTCCTTCCTTCCAAAAAGAGTACCATTTCGCTTCGGTCTCTTGTGGATTGTATTTTGTTGGCATCGTTAGCTTTTCATCACTCATCATTTCTTCCTCCTTAAAATCAAACAAATAAAAAAAAACCCCTCCATCCAAAGGACGAAGAGAGTTCACTCGCGGTACCACCTTTGTTTGCAGCACAAAAAAGCTTACGTACTACACACTCAATCTGATAACGGTCAGTTGCCGGCTAAACTTACGAATTAAGAATTTTTCAGGATAGCTGCTCCTAGGCGACATTCGAATCATACATCTTAAGAAATCTCTCAGCTATTGATTTCTCTCTCTGAAAGGTTCTGATTCTACTCTTCCTATTCAATGCATTCATTATTGTGGTTATATTTTAGCTCGAATCGAGCTCATTCGTCAATAAAAGCATCGCCTATTTTTTTCTTTTATATACGTTTTGTATTGTAATTGGGCAGTGACCAAAGAGCTAGCACAACTATTCCCTTGCTGCATACTGTAATAGTAAGGAGCTCATTGAAAGTGAGGTGTTACGATGCGTCGACGTTCTTGGCGTTGCCATCATCATTACCACCATAAAAGCCCACGCTGGTGGTTAAAAATAAAGGCCATTTTTGCTCAAATTCTTGTTCCACTCATCTGCTTTCAGTTATTACGTACTCTGATCTTTCCGACTACGTTTGATCTAATTTTGCTAACCATTATGGTCGTGACGTATTTTTCAATCACATTACGTCTCATATGAAAAAGAGGTTGTCTCATATGGATCTGCCCCCATCGTGACGTACAGTATATGTACACTCACTTGTATAGAGCATATTTTTATATGGTCTACTCGGGGGTCTGAAACTTAGTTTTGAGACAACCTCTATGCTTGATCTGTCTGTTGTGCTTGCTGTTCTTGTATGATAATAAGCTTTTGCGTCAGTCGCTGTACTCTGCGCATTGACGTAAGACGCTTCTCTAATCTTTGGACATGCTCAAATTCTCTCATGGATCCTTTGCTTGCCACATAAGAATCGACTGCAAAAGCTATTGGCTCTGGAAAGTTTAAATAGGCACATATTAAGTGCTTTTCTTCTTCTAATAGTGGCAAGTGTCGTTCATAATTGATAAACCATTGAAGGACTTCTTCTTCCACCCAATATGCATACTTGAAACTATACCTGCAAAAGCTAGCCAAATCTCTTGATGGAGTATCAATACCCGCTCGCTCAAAATTGAGCAACAACGGTTCATTTTCCGGAGAGAAAAAGGAGTGCGAACGGTTAACCCTACCGTGACATAAAACAGTTCGATATTTCTCTTTCTGTAAACATTTATCATACCATTTCTTTAAATGGTCTTTTGCAGCTTCCGCCATTTGATCGAGCATAAAAGCATGTGTTATAAATGTTAATTCAAAAGGCGACATATACGTCTTTTGTTCAGCCTGATCAGCAAATCGTTTTAATTCAAGCTGGCGCATTTCCCAGCGGTGAAGTAGTTGCTGGTATGCCTCTTCTACATTCTCTTTTACAAAAGGCTGAGTCTTTACAGTTAAGCGATGTATGATACCAAGTTGAGACGCTAGCTTCTGCTCTTGCGATTCTTTAGCTGAGTATTCATTGGCTTCCATCCATGGCATAAGGTAATACGTATGTGTTCCTGTTGAAATTGTATACTCTCCATATTTCGTTGGAAGAATGGGGATTGCCTTATTATACCCAAGCTTTGTTAATTTTCTAAGAGCATGAATAAATCCATCAGCTTGTTGTTTTCCCATCGTTGTCTCTTTTAAAGCATACACACCATGATTAGTTGTTACTTTCTTTATTTTCCCAAAATCTTCAACTGATTGAGGATAAAGATCATAATAAAAGAGCACAGAATCATAAGGCGATTGTGCTTGAATCATTGGGTTAACACCTTCTTTTTCTTTTCTATGAGTGAGCTAATTACTTGTACAAGCTCTTTTGAACGTTCCCATTCACTCGTTACTCTTTGTAACTCTTCTTCGATTTCCTTGTCGGTTACATCTCGTTTCACAACTGCCACAAGTCGGTCTAATTCATACGCTTTTAAACACTCAATTAGTAACAACATTGCTTGATCTCTTGACACCTTTTCGTGTTCAACGATTGCTGATATTAATCGTGTAGCAGAATCCTTCCCATGTTGTTCTAACCAAGTTGCTAAAAATTCTCTTAATGAATAATAACCTAGCTCAGGGTGATGTTTTGTTCCATACCAAATGATGACGTCATACACTTTCTTTACCTGATCTGTTGATGAGATCGGGTCAATTAATGGCATTTTCTCTTCCTTAACTTGTTCCTGTAGCATCTTTACTTTCTTCATTCGATGATCGGATTCATGGAGCAGCGAACGGACAAAAGTCATTTGTTGCTCATTAAAGTAAGACAAATGAGAGTAAAGAGAATGAAACATAGGCTCCTTTACATTTTTCGGTTTCATTTCCATTGTAGAATGAAGACCATAATGTATCATATTACCGATCATATTTCCGATTTTGTCTTCATTTGATACTACTTGCAATGGTTGATCGACTTCATCGTGAACCGTTACCCAACCATCTTTCCATTCAATTGCTGGCTCTTGCTCCTTATTTCTAATCATCCGGTCGGTGAGCATATATGGCGTGACACTACATTTGTCACGCCACGTAATATGCCAATCAAGGAGGGCTTTATCGGACCAATAGCGCAACCTTTTTCGACCATGGTCTGTCTCTATCAAAGCTTCATTTACAAATTTGACGTTTCGCCATTGATAATTCTCCTTTAGCCAATCCAACAATTCCATGCTGTAACTCCTTTTTTTAAGACTCTGTGCTAACCGGTATATAAAGGATTTGTCCTTCTTCTACTTGCTCCCCTTGCAAGCGATTCATTCTTACAATTTGACTTGTGCTAATTGCATACCGATCAGCAATCGTGTCTAATGATTCATTTTCTTGAATAATACACATTCTCCATTTTGAAAATCTCTCTTCTCCTCTTGAGAGCATTTTGGTTAAGTATAGAGCATTTTCTTCACGAGGAGTTGGTGCTTTGCTCTCTGATTCATCCGGATCTTCTTCCTCAGGACGATCTTCTAAAACCGGTTGTTCAGCAATTTCTTTTAATGGGTTAAGATTGATTTTTGTTTCTGGTGGTGCTGGTTCCTCTCTTACTTCTTCAACTACCTCTTCTATTTCTTCTACCTCTTCAACTGCTTCAAGAACTGGTTCAGTAGATTCAACCTGTTCTATTTCTACTTCTTCTACTCGTGCTACTTCAGGTGTAGCATCTGTAGATAATTCTTTGCGTGATTCATTAGGTGTCAATGTAGGTTCCTCCTCTTTCGGTTGCTCATATCTTGCTGTTGGAGACCCGGCCATTGCAGGTGTTTTTTCCTCAGGTTTGTAATATTGATTCACTGGGGTTACTGCAGGTACTTGTTCAGTTGGCTCAGTTTGAGCTGGAACTTCAGGTTCTGGGCGTCTTTTTGCCTCAAACGAAAATGCTGTAGGTGCAGATTTTTCTTCAGGTTCAGGTTGCTGCAATGCTGCTGCTTTTTCAATTTCTTTTTCAACACGTTTTTCAACAGTCTCTTGATGCTGTGTCATACCTGAAATACTAATATCAGCCGTTAGCTGAATGCAGCTTCTTTCTGGTAGATCATAATCAAACGAGTCCACTTCAACATAGACATCGTCGAGATTTTGGATTCGACTTAACGGGATCGTCACATCAATCGGGAAAAAATGTTTGATTTGTCCAGAGCCGTCTGCTGCAATTGTTACATCGCCTGCAGAACGAAAGGAAACTTGTTGTTCGAGCGATTGATTATTATCACTAGATTTATTCGTACCTGTAGGACGATATTCCCCAACGAGACGTAAACCACCCCGAATAAATACATGATGATCTTTTTCTTCGATAACAATTTCAGGCTCAAGAGACATACCTAAAATTTCCTCTACCTCTTGACCTTTATTTAGCCAAACTGATTCCTCAATCGAAAATGATAACTTAGATGGGTGTTCTTGTGTCACGTTGCATTCCTCCTCATCGTATTCTCTAACTTCTGCTACGCTCATAGTCAGTACAATATCACTCTATGACAAGTTCTCTGGCAATATGCAAAATAAAGTTAAAAAAAGCCTATTCATTGCAATTAATGAATAGGCTGCTCTCTCTATTTTAATTTTGAAAATGCTACTTCTGCAGCGGCAATCGTTTCATCGATATCCTCTTCTGTATGCTTTGTTGATAAGAACATCCCTTCAAACTGAGATGGTGGAAGCGAAATACCTTGATTCAACATCTCTTGGAAATAGCTCGTAAAATAATCAAGATTCGATGTTTGGGCCTTCTCAAAGTTGGTCACTTTCTCATCAGTGAAGAAGAAACCAACCATTGAACCCGCACGGTTAATGGAATGTGGAATTTCATATTTTGTTGCAGCATTGGATAATCCATTTGCTAAACGCTCGGCAAGCTGTTCAAAACGATCATAATCGGCTTCCGTTAATTGAGATAATGTTTCATAACCAGCTGTCATTGCAAGTGGATTCCCTGACAACGTTCCCGCTTGATAAATCGGACCGCTTGGTGCAATTTGTTGCATGATTTCACGCTTCCCACCATAAGCTCCAACTGGCAAGCCACCACCGATAACTTTTCCAAGACAAGTAAGATCAGGTGTTACGCCAAGCTTCCCTTGGGCACAATTGTAGCCAACACGGAATCCTGTCATGACTTCATCAAAAATGAGCAGGGTACCATTTTCTTCAGTAATCTTGCGAAGTTCTTCAAGAAAACCTGGTTCTGGACGTACAACACCCATGTTACCAGCAACCGGTTCAACGATCACACCCGCAATATCATCACCAAATTCCTTAAAAGCATAACGAACACTTTCTAGATCGTTGTATGGAACTGTTAATGTGTTCTTAGCAACTGATTCAGGTACTCCTGGACTATCCGGTAATCCAAGTGTAGCTACACCAGAACCTGCTTTAATAAGTAATGAATCACCATGTCCATGATAACAGCCAACAAATTTTAAAATTTTATTACGACTTGTATAACCTCTTGCTAAGCGAAGAGCACTCATCGTTGCTTCCGTCCCTGAGTTAACCATTCTCACAACTTCAATTGACGGTACTCTTTCGATTACTAATTCTGCTAGCTTTGTCTCAAGCTCACTTGGAGCACCAAAGCTTGTCCCTTTTTCCGCCACTTCTTTTAGGGATGCAACAACTTTTTCATCAGCATGACCTAAAATAAGAGGGCCCCATGATAACACATAGTCAATGTATTCATTACCGTCAATATCATAAATTTTAGAACCGACTCCACGGTCCATATATACTGGATCCATCTTTACCGATTTAAAAGCACGAACAGGACTGTTCACCCCACCTGGCATTACTGGTTTTGCTTTTGCAAATGCTTCTTTTGACTTTGTATATGTACGCATGACTATTCTGCTCCCTCCTTATTTATCTGTAACCAACGCACGGCATCTTTAGCATGGTACGTTAAAATTAAATCAGCTCCTGCACGTTTCATGCTTGTGAGCTTCTCTAAAACAATTTCTTTCTCATTGATCCAGCCATTTTGACTCGCTGCTTTGACCATTGAATACTCACCGCTTACGTTATAAGCGACAATTGGAAAACCCGAAAAGTCCTTCACTTCACGGATCACATCTAAATAGGAAAGGGCAGGCTTTACAATTAGAAAATCGGCTCCTTCTTCCATATCTGACTCGGCTTCACGTAATGCCTCTAATCGATTTGCTGGGTCCATTTGATACGTTTTGCGATCACCAAACTTTGGTGAACTATGTGCAGCATCACGAAACGGACCATAAAAAGCAGATGAGTACTTGACTGCATAAGACATAATCGGTATGTCCTTATATCCTGCTGAATCTAGTCCATGACGGATCGCAGCGACAAAGCCGTCCATCATATTGGAAGGGGCAATGATATCTGCTCCTGCTTCAGCTTGAGAAACTGCCGTTTTTGCAAGCAGGTCAAGCGTACGATCATTTAATACTTTGCCTTCTTCAATTACTCCGCAATGGCCGTGATCCGTAAATTGACATAAACATGTGTCAGCAATGACCGTTAAACCAGGGTGATTTTCTTTAATTTGACGAATCGCTTTTTGAACAATTCCTTGGTCATGGAAAGCCGAGGAGCCTACATCATCTTTGGAATTCGGAACACCGAATACGATAATCGCTGGAATTCCGAGCTCTACTACTTCGTTTACTTCAGTATCTACTAAATCTAGAGACCATTGATATACACCTGGCATTGATTGTACTTCATTTTTTTCATTTGAACCTTCTGTCACAAAGATTGGATAAATAAAATCTTCACTATGTAAATGAGTTTCCCTAACCATATTGCGGACACTTGCCGATTGTCGAAGTCGGCGGTGGCGGCGAAATGATAGATCTTTCATGATAACTTTCCTCCTCTTGAATGAATAACAATTTGTTCTACTAAATGTTCAATCGTATATGTATGTGGAACAATCGTTACGTTCAATCCGTTGTTGACTGCAGTACGTGCTGCGATTGGCCCAATGCATGCAACCGTTGGATGAAAATCCTTATGTTCATGTTTTAGGAGATTGAATAGTTTTATGTAATGACGAACAGTTGAAGAACTAGTAAAGGTAATATAGTCTAGTTGCTTATGTGCTTGCAATGCTCTAAATAACTGCTCTTTTGCTTGTTTCGGACAAACTGTTTCATAAACAAACAAATCCGTCACCATTGCCCCCATTTGAGATAATTGATGAATCAAATCAACTCGCCCTAAGTTACCTCGAGCTACAATGACCCGCTCACCTTTTTTAACTTTCCCCATTAGAGCTTCCACCAGCCCTTCAGCAACATATTCCTTTGGGATGCTCGTTGCTTTTAGACCAAAGCTTTCTAGTTTTTTTTCCGTTTTCTCTCCTACGACAGCTATTTTCAATGCTGTAAAATCGAACTCTTGCTCCAAGCGTTGAACCTGTTCCATAAAGAAGCGGACTCCATTTGTACTCGTAAAAATAAGCCATTTGTATTCCTGTAATTCGTTTAGCACTTTTTGAACTTGATCATGATTGGTTGATTGAAATTCAATCAGAGGAACTTCAATTGCTTCTCCTCCCTGCCTTTCAATCAACCTTGATAAATTATACGCTTGTTCCTTTGCTCGTGTAACGAGAACCGTTTTACCAGCTAAAGGTCCACTTTTCATCCTTCATCTAGCTCTTTCTTCACTTGATCAAGTATTTCTTTCGCTCCTTGATCTAGTAACAACTGAGATGCTAGTTCTCCTACAGTAACTGGATCTGTTCCGCTTACGGTTTCCTTTAACAATACCTTTCCATCAGGTGAACCAACCAAAGCAGTAAGCTGCACTTCATTGCTGTCAGTTATAGTAGCATACCCTGCAATAGGTACTTGGCAGCCACCTTCCATTCGATTTAAAAAGGTACGCTCAGCTGTAACCGTTCGATTTGTATGGTCATTATTAATATGTTGTAACAGTTCAATTAAATCTTCATCATCTGAACGACATTCTAATCCTAGAGCACCTTGTCCAACAGCTGGAACACACATTGTTTCATCCAGATATTCAGTGATTAAGTCTTCTGGAAATCCTAGACGTTTAATACCAGCTACTGCCAAGATGATTGCATCAAAGTCTTCTTCTTTAAGCTTTCGTAATCTTGTTTCCACATTACCACGGATCCATTTCACTTCAAGATCAGGCCTAGCAGCTAAAATTTGAGCTGAGCGTCTTAAACTACTCGTACCGATAATTGAACCAGCTGGCAAATCAGCTAATTTAACATGATTATTGGAAATGAATGCATCACGCGGATCTTCACGCTCTGTAATGGCGGCAAGCGCAAAACCTTCTTGCAAAACAGAAGGGACATCTTTCATACTATGAACAGCCAAATCAATTTCCCCATCCGCTAATGCTTGTTCAATTTCTTTTACAAATAACCCTTTTCCGCCTACTTTAGAAAGGGTCACATCAAGGATTTTGTCCCCTTTTGTGACAATTTTCTTCACTTCAAACTCATAAGGTAATCCTGTCTTCTTCAGTTGTTCAATTACCCAATCCGTTTGTACTAGAGCAAGGTTGCTCTTTCTTGATCCAATTACAATTTTACGCATAAGATCCTCCTGTTTTTTACTTACATTTTGGTCTATTTATTCTTATCTTAAAAGGTTATTTGATAGACAGTAACAGAAAAAGGGTAGTTCGTCCTTTTTCCTTTGTTTGCTGGTGCCTCGGTTGCAGTGGCTCCACTCGCCGTGCGCCTTTTGAGAAGATCGCTCAAAAGGCTTAAAAGACAACGGCGGCTTTATCATAATCATAAAGAGTGCGAACATAGGTTGCAATGGCTCCACTCGCTGCGCGCCTTTTATGAGAAACCCACTCATAAAAGGCTTAAAACATGGCAGCGGCTTCGCTCATTGCTTAGCAGTAACAGAAAAAGGGTAGTTCGTCCTTTTTCTGTTACTGCTAATACCATATATGAAACGAGGAGTATTGGCCGGATAGGAAATAGTTTATGAGAAGGACTAAAAATCCGGCGATTCCAAGTAAGGCCATGTTGTAGCCTCTTACTAGTTTGACGACTCTCTGGTAGATAAAAACAGCATAAATCCCTAAGACAATTAAAGAGCTTATTACTTTCGAATCGAAAAATGGAACGTATGTAAGCTGGCTATGAGCCCAAATAAATCCTAATATGAGTCCGATTAACAAAAAAGGCCAAGCAATCATAACCGCTATGAAAGAAAACGAATCTAATTTTGACAGTGCTCCAAATCGAAGCAATCGCTTCCCCCAAACTTTACGCTTTAACATTTGATGTTGAATGGCGTACATAATTTGACATGCAAATGAGAAAGTAAAGGCTGCATAGGAGAGCAGGATGAACGAAATGTGGATGATGAGGAGCTCTGATGCTAATAGAGCGGAAAGTGATTCAGGAACATCACCATCAGGTGTAAACAAACTAAAGGCCATCATACTAAACCCTATGACATTTGTGAATAAAACAAGAAAGTCTACGCGAAAAAACCAGTTGATAGCCAGTGAAAGTGTAACGACTAACCATGCATAGAAAAACAACCCTTCAAAAGGTGTTAACAACGGGACACGGTCTAGTTCTATAGCCCTTATAACAAAAAAAACCGTTTGAAGTACCCAAACAATAGAAAGCAACCAGAAGGCCGTTATATTGACCTTCCGGTTGTGCTGTAAGAAATCAACGAAATAACCAATTAAGCTAATACTGTATAAAACAATCGTAATAGGATAAATCCAATTCATACGTTTGTCCCTTCTTCCCTATGAACGGACAACTGCTGTATGTTGTCTTGATACGTTTACGTATTCTTGTTTTTGATTCTCCCAATGTTTCTCGGCTTTTTCAATTCGAAGTTCTTCTTCTTGTGAAGCTAATTCATCTTCTAGTGCAAAGATCTTCGTAAATAGTTCCAATGCTACATCCGCATCAGGCTCAGCAGCTAGCTCTTTTACTCTTGTTACTGGATCACGTAAAAGTTGATTCACAATGCTTTTCGTATGCTTACGCAACACTTTTATTTCGCGCTCTGATAAGTTTGGGAGCTTTCTTTCTATACTTTCCATCGTTTCAGCTTGTACAGCAAGTGCTTTTGTTCGAAGTGCTGAAATAATCGGTACGACACCAAGTGTATTCAGCCATTGCTTAAACTCATCGATCTCTGCTTCTATCATAATTTCAATCTTCTCTGCTTCACGCTTACGTTCAGCCAAATTAGCTTCTACAATATTTTGTAAGTCATCAATATCATATAGATATACGTCATCAAAATCAGCTATCGTAGGATCTAGATCACGTGGGACAGCAATATCCACCATAAAAAGCGGACGCCCCTTACGTTTTTTCATTGAACCCTGCATCATTTCTTTCGTTATAACAAAGTCACGAGCACCAGTTGAACTAATAATCACATCTGCTTCTGCTAATGTTTGCTGAAGTTCTTCAAAAGGACGCGCTTGTCCGAGAAAACGAGCTGCGAGTTCAACCGCTTTTGCTTCCGTACGATTAATGACTGTAATTTTCTTTGCTCCGTTTGCATGCAGGTGCTTCGCTGTAAGTTCACTCATTTTCCCAGCACCTAAAATCACAACATGCTTTCCTGAAAATTCCCCGAATATATTCTTTCCAAGCTCTACAGCTGCATAGCTGACAGACACAGCATGAGCTCCAATTTCAGTACCTGTATGAGCTTTTTTCGCAAGGGTTACAGCTTGTTTGAACAACTGATTAAAGATCGTTCCTGTTGCTTGATGTTCTTGCGCTAATAAGAAACTATCTCTCACTTGTCCTAAAATTTGAGTTTCTCCAAGGATCATTGAATCTAACCCACAGGAAACACGGAATAAATGCTCAATTGCATGATGATCTTCCCGAATATCTAAATAAGGGATGAACTCGTCCTTAGGTAAGTTAAACCACTCTGCAAGAAACGCTTTCGTGAAGTGACGACCCGTATGCAATTGGTCGGCCACAACATATACTTCTGTCCGGTTACAGGTAGAGATAATTGTACATTCAAGAATGCTTTTCATATTTCGCAACTGTGCTAATGCATTCGGTAGCTCTCCTTCTTGGAACGAGAACTTTTCTCTTAATTCGACAGGAGCTGTTTTGTAATTAAATCCGACAACAAGAATATGCATCCTGACGTTCACCCCCATTTTTAATATCCGTTCATATCTCTTTATATCTATTATAAAAGTTATTTTATTCATAAACAACATACTGAATTGACCCTACCAGTATAACTCAGTACATTATAACATGTCTAATGTAGGAGTCCAAAAAAAATTATGAACAGATCATGAAGCATATGCTATCATGATGGTATTGTTACAACGTATTGGCTACTAAGCCAAACTCTACCTTTATCGATTATTGTATCCAATTTAATTGATATGTATGAATAAATGTCTAAAATTGCGAAATACAAACAAGTGATTCACTTGAAAGAAAAGCTATTTACGACTACGAATAGTCTTACTGAAGGAGTGCATTAAAAAGGTCGCTTTTTTCCCATTTTTATTGCACTTAAGAAAGGAGAAGACAAATGAAGACACAGCGTATCTTCCCTGGTGTCCTACTTATAGGTGTCGGTTGCTATTATTTGCTACAGCAAATCTCTTTACCTTTTGATCAACAGCTTTTAAGTTGGCCCTCTATCTTACTTGTCCTAGGCCTTGCCCTATTATTACAAGCTTACATAGGCCGTGAATATTCGATGATTTTTCCTGGGACTATTTTATTTGGATTAGCTATTCACTTTCACCTTCAATCATTTGTAAACTGGTGGCCGAACCATTGGGGGATTTATACGAGTATTGTCGGTCTAGCCTTCATTCTTTCTGCTAGAAAGCAGAAAAAAGAAGGGATGCTCATAGGCTTACTACTAATTATCTTTTCCCTCCTGAGCTTCGCATCTATCAATCCATTTAGTTGGTTATACGATGCTTATTCCTTCCTTAGTTCCCTCTGGCCTATTTTTCTTATTGCCGTAGGATTGTTTTTACTTCTGAAACGTAAATAAAGGGTGTCTCAAATGGTTTGTTTTTGACCATTTGAGACACCCCAAAAGCAATGAGGCGCCAGTCGCTACATCTTTTAAAAGCCTTGAGAGGAGTGTGTTACACACTCACGGTGAATAGCGAACGGAGCCATTGCCAACTCTGTTCCGAATTTTGGGACAGCCTCATGAATTCATATCACTTAACCCTGGGCTATGCTCATTAGGCATATCTGGAAGGTCAGGTACTGGATGACCTTGTGGTGGAGGCGTTACCTCCAATTGGCCACCATTTCTACTTGGAGTTTCTCCTTGGAAAATTTCTCCTATTCTTGTATCATCAAGCCTAAAATTAAATTGGGCGTTATGAAAGCCCATTTCAACGTATTTTCTACATTCAGGATACTTATTAATATCATAATTAGGAACTGGAAACAGCTTTGCCCAGTCTACCCCTAACGTTTCTAAAGCTTTCGCAAATGCATTTTGATGGGCGTTATCTCGTACAATTAGAAAAGCGAGTGTTTCTCTGAACGCTTTATTTGAGCTCATTTCATAAATTCTCGACTTTTGCAATACTCCTGATGATTCTAGAACTACATTATCAAGAAGATCACTAATTAAGTTTCCATGACTGTACACATAAGCACCTGTCCACGGGTTCCCTGCTGCGTCAACAGGTAGAGAGGCTTGTGCCCCCATAATAAAATGATGTGGATTGGCATCTTTGATCGCATCCTCAAGTGGTGCACCACTTGGTCCTTCTGCTCCTACTGCATCATCGCCCGATCCATTTAAAAGCTGATTGATCGTTGATTGAACTAATTCTACATGACTTAATTCTTCTAGAAACACTCCGCGAATAAGATCACGATACTGCTTTGCTTTTCCACGGAAGTTAGCACTTTAAAAGAAAATTGCATTAACGTTCTCATCTCTCCAAAGCGTCCACCTAACGCTTCTTGTAACACTTTTGCAGCTACTGGATCGGGCTTATCTGGAACAATCATGTTAATAAGATCTTCTCTATAAAAGTACAAAGTAATTGCCTCCTTTATCAACCTTCTTATATTTTTTAAAACAATAATAATATCTGTTAAAAAGGTTTTTCTCATACAAAAAAAGAGGTTTCTAAAAGGTACATACCTTTTTTAGAAACCTCTTTAGCTATTACTGTTACTGCGATATATAGTACTGAATCGTTTTCCACACCTGTTCTTTTCCTTGTGCTGTTTCAGAAGAAAAAACAAGTAATGGATCTGACTCGACTTTTTCTAAATCATTTCTTATCACTTTCAAGTGCTTCTCCCATTTTCCTTTTGGAATCTTATCGCTTTTTGTTGCAACGACAATGACGGGAATATCAAAGTGTTTAAGCCAGTTATACATCATTTTATCATCGGCAGATGGTGGATGACGAAGGTCCACTATAAGCACAACCGCTTTTAATTGTTCACGATCTTGTAAGTACGTTTCAATCATTCGTCCCCATGCTTCTCGCTCTGGCTTTGGTACTTTCGCAAAACCATAGCCGGGTACATCAACAAAATAAAGCATTTCATTGATCTCATAAAAATTTAACGTTTGCGTCTTTCCTGGTCGTTGTGACGTGCGTGCTAAGCCTTTTCGGTTAATCATTTTATTTATAAATGATGACTTACCAACATTTGAACGACCAGACAAGGCTATTTCAGGTAAGCGCGACGTTGGATATTGCTCTGGTTTAACTGCCACATGGGCTAATTCTGATTTTGTTACTTTCATTCTACTCTCCTAACGCGTGCTTTAAGACTTCATCTAGGTGAGATACAAGAATGAACTGTAAGTCTTTTCGCACGCTCTCTGGTACATCTTCTAAATCTTTTTCGTTATCTTTAGGGATTAAAATTGTTTTTAATCCTGCTCGATGAGCACTCATCGATTTTTCTTTTAAGCCACCGATTGGAAGAACACGCCCTCGGAGTGTAATCTCTCCCGTCATTCCAACTTCTTTCTTCACTTTTCGTCCTGATAGCGCTGATACAAGTGCAGTAGCCATTGTGATCCCTGCAGAAGGACCATCCTTTGGTGTTGCCCCTTCAGGAACATGAATGTGAATATCATTTTTTTCGTTAAACTCAGGGTCAATATTTAACTCAGCCGAACGTGAGCGAATATAACTAAATGCTGCTTGAGCCGACTCTTTCATAACATCACCAAGCTTACCAGTTAACGTAAGCTTACCTTTTCCAGGTGCTACTGACACTTCAATGGACAAAGTATCGCCACCAACGGTTGTATATGCAAGCCCTGTCGCTGCTCCAACTTGATCTTCTTCTTCTGCTATCCCGTAGCGGAATCTTGGTTTTCCAAGCATTTCTTCTACCGTATTTGCAGTAAGAATGACTTTTTTCTTTTCAGCGGTTACAATCTTCTTCGCTGTTTTTCGGCAAAGGGTTGCGAGCTGGCGTTCAAGATTACGAACCCCTGCTTCACGAGTATAGTAACGAACCACCTTTTGTATCGCTTCATCCTTCATCTGTAGCATTCCTTTGCTGAGTCCATGATCCTTCATTTGCTTGGGTAGTAAGTAATCCTTCGCAATATGAATTTTCTCAAGCTCTGTATAACCAGCTAGCGAGATAATTTCCATTCGGTCTAAAAGCGGACCCGGAATCGTACCGATATTATTTGCTGTAGTGATGAACATAACTTTAGAAAGATTATAAGGCTCTTCAATGTAATGATCACTAAACGTATTGTTTTGTTCCGGATCAAGTACTTCAAGAAGAGCAGACGAAGGATCCCCTCTAAAATCATTGGCCATTTTATCAATTTCATCTAAAAGGAACACTGGATTTATTGAAGCCGCTTTTTTCATCCCTTGAATTAAACGTCCAGGCATTGCCCCGACATATGTTCTACGATGACCACGAATTTCCGCTTCATCACGAACCCCACCAAGGGAGATACGGACAAACTTTCGATTTAATGCACGCGCAATTGAACGCGCTAACGATGTTTTACCAACCCCTGGAGGACCAGCTAAACAAAGAATTGGCCCTTTTAACTCACGAGTCAGCTGTTGAACGGCTAGGTATTCAAGAACACGTTCTTTTACTTTTTCAAGCCCATAATGATCTTCATCTAAGATCTCTTCTGCTCGGACCACATCTAATTGATCTTCGGTTTCATATGTCCAAGGTAGTTGAATGAGCCAATCTAAATAATTACGTAGTACAGAACTCTCTGCTGAATTTGCAGGCATTTTTTCATAACGATCAAGCTCTTTAAAAAATTTCTCCTTCACGGACTCAGGCATTTCTACTTCTTTAGCCTTCTCTCGTAATGTTGAAACTTCTCCTGTACGACCTTCTTTATCACCCAGTTCTTTCTGGATCGCCTTCATCTGTTCACGTAAATAATATTCTTTTTGTGTCTTTTCCATTGACTTTTTCACACGTTGGCTTATCTTCTTTTCCAAACCGAGTACTTCTTGTTCATTGTTAAGTATTTCAATTAATTTAAGTAAGCGAGCCTTAATTGAATGCATTTCAAGCAGCTCTTGTTTTTGAGCTAATTTTAACGGTAAATTAGCAGCAATGACGTCAGCAAATGGTCCTGCTTCATGAATATCTTTCACGGAAGCTAACGTTTCAGCTGAAACTTTTTTAGAAACCTTTGTGTACTGTTCAAACATTGATAATAGGTTTCTCATTAATGCTTGTATTTCCGGTGTGAGAAAAGCATCTTCCTCAATAATAAGTTCAGCTTCTACTTGTAAGAATTCATCCTTTTGAATAAATTGATCAATTCTTGCACGCTGCAAACCTTCAACGTGAATTCGAACTGTGCCATTAGGAAGTTTAAGTAGGCTCTTCACCTTAGCCAATGTACCAATTTGATAAATTTCATCTTCTGTTGGGTCATCTATTGATATTTCTTTCTGAGTTGCGAGTAAAATTTGATGGTCTGTCTCCATCACTTGTTCTAACGCCTGAACGGATTTCGGTCTTCCAACATCTAGGTGAAGAACCATTGCTGGAAAAACTAGCAACCCGCGTAACGGTAGAAGCGGAATTTGTCGCCTGCCATTTGATTCGACCATCCGCATACACCTCCATCTCCAATACATCCTATTTCCCTAACCAAATCTCTTCCAAATTTCCTCTCGGTGTGATTTGGTGTTTTTACTAAATGGTTTGAATGATTCAATTTTATCTTATCACTATATGTTTGTCTAATATTAGACAGGAGCGATGGAAGTGGTTAGATCTGTACTTGCTGGTACAACTTCTTCTTCTTCTTGCTCAATGGCAAGGTCAAGCACTTCGTCTAAATGCTCCACAGCGACTACTTCAACTCCCGTAATCTGCTGCAAAATGGCTTGCTCATTTTCTTTTGGAATTATCACCATTTCTGCACCAGCTAGTTTCGCTGCTTCCACCTTTGCAACAACCCCTCCAATTGGCTTCACTTTTCCATGAATTCCAAGCTCACCAGTCATAGCAATTGTATTCTTTACTTTCTCTCCCCGAATGGCAGAATAGATTCCTGTTGCAATAGCTGTACCTGCAGATGGTCCATCTACTGGACCGCCACCAGGGAAATTCACATGAATATCATAATCTTGTGTCGGAATTCCCATGCGTCTTAAAACCGTTACGACATTCTCAACCGACCCTTTTGCCATACTCTTTCTTCTGATTGAACGCATTTGGTTACCAGTACTTTCTTCTTCTGCAATTCCTGTTATATTCACAGTTCCTTTGCCTGGATTTTCTAGGACATTCACTTCTATTTCTAATAATGCCCCTAAATTAGGGCCATAGACAGCAAGCCCATTAACAAGTCCAATCGCTGAGTTACTATGGATCTTTCTTTCTGGTCTTGGAGAAATTTGACTCGCATGAAGTACCCACTCCACATCTGCTACAGTCAGTTCGTTACGGTTTTCAGACGTTGCAATCCCGGCTGCAATTTGAACAATGTTTACCGCTTCTCGTCCATTTGTTGCATATTTGGCAATTCGTTCGATCGCTCCATCTTCCGCATCAAAATTAATCTTCTTCGCTGCTTTTTCAGCAATCTGAATAATTTCTTTTGGTTTTAATGCACGGAAATACACTTCTAAACAACGAGAGCGAATCGCAGGTGGCAATTCGTCTGGAGTTCTTGTTGTCGCCCCTACTAGCCTAAAATCTGCTGGCAATCCTTTTTGAAAAATTTCATGAATATGTCGTGGGATTTGCTGATTTTCTTCACTATAGTATGCACTTTCAAGAAACACCTTGCGATCTTCTAACACTTTTAATAACTTATTCAATTGAATGGAATGAAGTTCACCAATTTCATCAATAAAAAGCATGCCACCATGGGCTTTAGTAACCGCTCCATGCTTCGGTTGCGGAATTCCAGCTTGTCCCATTGCACCTGCCCCCTGATAAATTGGATCATGAACAGATCCGATAAGTGGATCTGCAATCCCTCTTTCATCAAAGCGCGCAGTCGTCCCATCAAGCTCAACAAATACAGCATCCTGTTTAAATGGAGACCCAGCATTTTTTTTGGCTTCTTCTAATACAAGTCGAGCTGCTGCGGTCTTTCCGACACCTGGTGGTCCGTAAATAATGACATGTTGAGGATTCGGTCCACACAATGCGGCACGCAATGAACGAATGCCTTCTTCTTGCCCAACAATATCTTCAAATGAAATCGGGCGAACTTTCTCAGATAAAGGCTCACTAAGTGAGATAGAACGCATTTTTCGTAACTCTTCCATCTCTTTGCGTGATTCACGGTCAATAGAGACCTTTTGATTACGTTGACTTTTTAATAAATTCCAAAAGTAGACGCCTATGATGACCCCAAAAAATAATTGGATCACCAAAGCAATTCCTGTCCAGTTCATGATGAAACCTCCCAGAAGTAGTCGTTTTGTTTCCCTTAGTATGACCGGGGAAAAACAACACTAATCAAAGAAAGTTCTGAGAATGATTGGAGAAATTCAACATGACCAACTCAATAGAGGGGCACTGAAAAGGGAAATCACCTTTTCAGTGCCCCTCCTCAAAATCAGCTTTTTTTTAGAATTTACAGTTATTTTAATTTTTGGTTTTTTATCTACTTTTTAACAGCATGCTTTTACTGCATAAAAAGCGGATCCGCAAATATACGGACCCGCTATAAATTTAAGCACTCTCTTTTGGTTCTGTTTTCGGCAACGTGATTTCCTCGCCATCTGCAGTGAGCAACGTTGGTAAGTCGTTTTCTGTAACACATTTCTCATGAATGATACATTTTACGATATCTTCACGTGACGGAAGATCAAACATAACATCAAGCATAAGCGTTTCAATAATGGAACGCAATCCACGAGCACCCGTTTTACGTTCAATCGCTTTATTAGCAATTTCACGTAAGGCTTCTTCTGTAAACTCAAGCTCCACATCGTCTAACTCCAATAACTTCTTGTACTGTTTTACTAATGCATTTTTCGGTTGCGTTAAAATCTCTACTAATGCATCTACATCTAGTGGCTCTAAACTTGAGATTACTGGTAGACGACCGATGAATTCCGGAATTAAACCGAAACGTAGTAAATCTTCAGGCAACACTTTTCCTAAGTATTCTCCTGGCTTAAGATCCTCTTGTTTCACATCCGAACCGAAACCAATTACTTTTTTACCAAGACGGCGCTTAATAATTTGCTCGATTCCATCAAACGCACCACCACAAATAAATAGAACATTTGTCGTATCAATTTGAATAAATTCTTGGTGCGGATGCTTACGTCCACCTTGTGGAGGAACACTTGCACTTGTACCCTCAAGAATTTTCAGAAGTGCTTGCTGAACCCCTTCGCCAGAAACATCGCGCGTAATTGATGGATTTTCAGATTTACGTGCAACTTTATCAATTTCATCAATATAGATGATTCCTTTTTCAGCTTTTTCTACATCATAATCAGCAGCTTGGATTAATTTAAGAAGAATGTTCTCAACGTCTTCCCCTACATAACCAGCTTCTGTTAATGATGTTGCATCTGCAATTGCAAATGGGACATTTAAAATTCGAGCCAATGTTTGTGCAAGTAACGTTTTCCCGCTACCTGTTGGTCCAATCATACAAATATTACTCTTTGATAATTCAACATCATCAGAACGAGAAAGTGAGTTAACACGCTTATAGTGGTTATATACTGCAACTGAAAGTGATTTCTTAGCACGATCCTGTCCAATGACGTAATCATTTAAAATTTGTCTTATTTCATTTGGTTTCGGGATCTCTTGAAATTCAACTTCTTCTTCTGTTCCTAGTTCTTCTTCAACGATTTCTGTACAAAGTTCAATACATTCATCACATATATACACGCCTGGTCCGGCAACTAGCTTTCGAACTTGGTCTTGTGTTTTTCCACAAAAAGAACACTTAAGTTGTCCTTTTTCTTCATTAAACTTAAACATTCAATCATCACCCCTTAGAAAATATTGTACCATCCTCAAGTAACTCTGCCTTAATACTGGCTTTTTTTATGAATGGACACGACAATACAATAACTACGAACAGATAGTAACTGAGACTATTTTATCGTTTGTGTCGTCATTGTATCACATAAACGATAAGAACCACTAAAGATAACCCTTATGGCCTATATCATGCACCAACATCGACTCGTAATGAATTGACCAATAGGTCCTCGCTTCACACCTCCAAGTCCCTTTGAATTAACTGAATTTCTATGTACTTTTGACTAGACATAGAAGACGAGCAATCAAGTATGATTACTTCATTTTATGTATGGATTGATTATACATTCAAGATTAAGTAAGAAAAATCCTTTTTCTTGTACAAATTTCATTACACTAGTGTTTTTGTGCGTGCCCATTCCTTATACTAAGCTTGTTCAATTCCTGCAAACTCCATACATACAGCCAAAGCAACCTGGAAAGCAAGGAAAAAACAAGGCACGAAAAATCGCACCTTGTTTTTTAATTAATCTACATTGATAATCAAAATCTTACGCTTTTTTGCTGTTTTCGACAAGAAATTCAACAGCTTTTTGGATTTTCAGATCGCCTTTGATTCCTTCAAGACCACCTTGTGCTGCAAAAATATTTTTAATTTCTTCAGCAGAACGTTGGTACATTTCTGCCATTTTTTCTATTTCTTTATCTACATCTTCATCAGTAGCTTCAAGATTTTCTGCAGCTGCAATTGCTTCAAGTGTAAGATTTACACGAACGCGCTTCTGGGCATCTGTCTTGAATTGCTCACGCATTGCATTCTCATCTTGCCCTGAGAATTGGAAGTACATTTCAAGATTCATACCTTGAGCTTGAAGACGTTGCTCAAACTCTTGAAGCATACGATCTACTTCAGTAGTAACCATCGCTTCTGGAATATCAACTGTTGCATTATCAGCAGCTTTTTGTACTAACGTATCGCGAACTGCATGTTCCGCTTGATGATCTTTATCCTTTTGTAGCTTGTCTTTTAGTTGAGTCTTAAGCTCTTCTAACGTTTCTACTTCTTCATTTGCATCTTTTGCGAACTCATCATCAAGTGCTGGTAATTCCTTACGCTTGATGTCATGGATTTTCACTTTAAATGTTGCTGGTTTACCAGCTAGGTTTTCTGCATGATACTCTTCAGGGAATGTTACTTCTACGTCTTTTTCTTCTCCAGCTTTTAAACCAATTAGTTGTTCTTCAAAACCTGGGATAAATTGACCAGAACCTACTTCTAAAGAATAATTTTCAGCTTGTCCACCTTCGAATGCCTCACCATCAACGAAGCCTTCGAAATCAAATACAGCTGTATCACCGTTTTCAATTGCTCCATCTTCAACGACAACTAGCTCAGCTTGACGCTCTTGAAGCTGCTTAAGTTCAGCATCTACATCTTCGTCTGTTACTGTTGTATCTTGCTCTTCTACTTCAAGACCTTTGTATTCACCAAGCTCCACCTCTGGCTTCACAGTTACTTTAGCTGTAAACACAAGAGTAGCTCCTTTTTCCATCGTTTCAATGTCAATTTCTGGACGGTCAACTGGCTCGATTCCAGCTTCTGCAACTGCACCTGCATATGCTTCTGGAAGTAAAATATCAAGAGCATCTTGGTAAAGTGATTCTACACCATATTGCTTTTCAAATAATGAACGAGGCACCTTACCTTTACGGAATCCTGGTACATTAACCTTTTTTACAACCTTTTTAAATGCTTGATCAAGTGCTGCATCCACTTTTTCAGCTGCTACATCAACTGTAAGGACGCCTTCATTTCCTTCTAACTTTTCCCATTTTGTAGTCATTTACTTTCCCTCCAACTTATACACATCTCGTTTTTTCAAACGATAGATTTCTTCTATTTTCATTGACAACCACTCTAGTATAACATAACGTCAGTTCATTTCAAATAGTGGATCCAAGCGCAGTCTACGTTTTGTCATTCTTATTATTAAGATAACTTGTATCAATTTGATAGACAGACGATTCTAGTTCTTTTACTTCTTTTACTTTCTCCAGAAATGATTTATTTTTAAACTGATAGCGCTCTAGTAAATCTTCGAAATCTTCCTTTAAACCGATTCGTTCACTAGCGCAATAATGGAAGACATCGCCCCATAGCTTAACATCTTCTGGTTCTGGCAAGAAAGGATAGATTGACCAAAGATGGGTCCAGCTAAGCTGCTTTGAAATCTCATATAAAAGTGGATCGTTATGTTCAAGCTCTTCACTAAGATAATTAAGTATTTTTTCATGAAAAGCCTGTTGAACGTCATTTTCCATATCTCTTGGAACAATATGTTTTTCTCTACCTTGTTTCTTTATATGTATGATTTCATCACATTCTTTTTCCTCTAATGCCTTCAGTGCAATACTTTGCAGGACATAATCCCGATCTTTGCTTTCTAAAAATTCAACGATTGCCCTTGTTGCTTCTGTATTATCAATCTCTCTTATATGTTGAAGCGCTTTAGACTGAAGTTCCAATGAATCAGAATGAAGCATTTCTACTAACTCTAGTGGAAGTGGTTCATCCTTTATTTCTAATTGATTCAACCATTCTTGATCTCCTACCATCTGTCTACTGAAATGGAGTAATTGATAAAAAGACTCTGCGAATTGTGGTGGAAATTGATTTTCAGATAGAACAGCATCTAAGATGTTAACTACTTCTTGATATTTTCCTAACTGAACAAGCAGAGAAATATGTACTTGTAAATTTTCGTAATAATCTCCAATGCCTTCTTTAAGTAGACTATTTGTATGCTCTACAGCCTCTTCTAGTCGACCGAGCTCAACTAAACTTAACATTTTTCCAAATAGTACTTGTGGATTTTCAGGCTCATGTTCCTCTGCTGTTAAAAAAAAGCCATATGCAGTTTGCCCATCTTTATCCTTTAAAGCGTCCATTCCTTTTTCTATTAAGCGCTTTACGAGGCCGGGGTATAATATTACTTTCTTATCTTTATTATGTATTCGTTTATCCACTAGAGAACCGCCTCACTCTATATCATGAGTTTACGTGAGTTTAAAAATGAATCATTGTAATTCTGTTGAATTGTCGTTCACGCTATTACCTAAGTTTATCAGTTCCCCCTCTCCATTACAATGAATCGCATTAAGATAAGCCGCACACGCCCTCATCAATTTTTTTTAGCCTATTCAAAGTGAGTTTCTCAAAACAGGCGTACGACGTGTGGAACCATTACTTCATATTTCGAGTATGAATTCAGGCTTCTTCAAAAAATCCTCCATTTTCTCTTATCTTAAAAAAGGGCAATTCTATCTCGCCAATGGCGTTAGAATCACCCTGTCATTTACGCTTTTTGTTCAAATACTTCTATTTGCTTCTCATACTTAAGGGTTAATCCGATCTCATCCCAACCATTCAGAAGCATTTCTTTCCAATAAGGATCAATTTCAAAAGAAGCTTCAAATCCTTCTCCACTAATCGTTTGCTTTTCTAAACTAATGCTTAGCTCTATAGATTCATTTGCGCCTTTTTGTAAGAGCTGCTCAACCTTTTTCTCGTCTAGTCTAATTGGCAACATGCCGTTCTTCACACAGTTATTATAGAAGATATCAGCAAAGCTCGGGGCAATGATCACCTTAAATCCATAATCATGAAGAGCCCACGGTGCATGCTCACGAGAGGAGCCACATCCGAAATTATGTGCGGCAACTAAAATTGTTGCACCTTGGTTATGCTCTTGGTTTAATTCAAATTTAGGATCTGGGCTGCCATCAGCTAAAAATCGCCAATCATAAAATAAAAATTGACCAAAACCTGTTCTTTCTACACGCTTTAGAAATTGCTTTGGTATAATTTGATCGGTATCTACGTTTACTCTGTCCATTGTTGCAACGATGCCTTTATGATTTACAATCGGTTCCATTGTTGTCCCTCCCTTACTGCGCTACTTGTTGGTTTTTCCACTCACGAACATCAACGAAATGTCCAGCTATTGCAGCTGCTGCTGCCATTTCAGGACTAACTAAATGCGTACGCGCCCCTTTTCCTTGACGCCCTTCAAAGTTCCGGTTAGACGTTGACGCACAACGCTCTCCTGCTGGAACAACATCAGGGTTCATGCTTAAGCACATGCTACATCCAGAGCTACGCCATTCAAAGCCAGCCTCTGTAAAAATTTGGTCTAACCCTTCCTCTTCAGCTCGCTGCTTAACTTTTTGTGATCCAGGAACAACAAGGGCTCTCACATGTTCCGCAACTTTTTTCCCTTTAATTACACTAGCGGCTGCTCTCAGGTCACTTAAACGCGAGTTCGTACAGGAGCCAATAAACACATGTTGAATTTCGATTTCTGAAATTGGCGTACCAGGTGTTAGTTCCATATAGTTCAATGCTTGTTGAATAGCTCGTTGATCCGTTTCTGTCTTCCCATCTGATGGTGAAGGAACCAACTTCGATACTCCTACACCTTGCGAAGGGTTTGTTCCCCATGTTACCATCGGTTCAATTTCTGATGCATCAATCGTTACGACTCGATCATACGTAGCCCCTACATCTGTCGCTAACTGCTTCCATTGTTCTACTACCTCATTAAAAGCAGCTCCAGTTGGAATGTACTCACGCCCTTGTAAATAGTCAAAAGTAACTTGATCTGGACTGATTAAACCTGCTTTCGCCCCAGCTTCAATCGACATATTACAAATTGTCATTCGTTCTTCCATCGTCATCCCACGAATCGCATCACCAGTAAATTCAATAACAGATCCTGTACCGATGTCTACTCCGAATTTAGCAATGATTGCTAGAATCACATCTTTTGCTGATAGTTCTGACGATAACTTACCAGTTACGCGAACCTCTAGCGTCTTTGGGCGAGATTGCCATAATGTTTGAGTAGCTAGAACATGCTCTACCTCACTTGTTCCAATTCCAAAAGCAAGCGCTCCAAATGCCCCATGTGTTGAAGTATGACTATCTCCACAAACAATCGTTTTACCTGGCTGAGTTAAACCAAGTTCAGGACCAATGACATGGACAATTCCATTCTCAGGATGTTCTAAGTCTGCTAAGTCAATACCGAATTCCTTGCAATTTGCTTCAAGTGTTTCCATTTGAGTTTTCGCAATTTGATCCGTTATGTCATAGCGGTTTACCGTTGGGACATTATGATCCATCGTTGCAAACGTTAAATCAGGTCGTCTCACTTTACGATTAGCCAGTCTTAATCCTTCGAATGCTTGAGGTGACGTCACTTCATGAACCATGTGCAAATCGATGTAGAGGAGACTTGGCTTTCCTTCTTCTTGAATTACTTCATGTGATTCCCAAATTTTCTCAATGATCGTTTTAGGTGCCATATTCGCTCCTCCTCGTTGTTAATAATTTAGTAGACTAATAAGATGACGTAGGAAACACCTATCACTACAACCATCTAGTATGACTAGTAGATTGAGAAAAAGGCTTTCGTTCCCTTTACGTCATCCCTTTTTGTTTCAAATTTTTCTATGAGATGACCGCTTTCTTTGCTAAAGCATCAATTACTTGATTCGTCATTTCCTCTGTCGATAAAGCATTGCTTGCATCATTTGTTAAGTCTGCTGTCCGGTGTCCTGCTTCTAGTACGTCATTAATTGCTTCAGCCAATGCCGTTGCCTCATCCGTCATCTCAAATGCATACGTCAGCATCATTACGACGGAGGAAAGTGTCGCTAATGGATTTGCAATTCCTTTTCCTGCAATATCTGGAGCAGAGCCGTGAATTGGCTCAAATAGACCTGGACCGTCTTGACTTAAACTAGCAGAAGGCAACATCCCTAGTGATCCAGTAATCATCGATGCCTCGTCACTTAAAATATCACCAAACATATTTTCTGTAACAATAACATCAAATTGTCTTGGATTACGTACTAATTGCATAGCCGCATTGTCGACAAGCATATGACTATACTCAATATCAGGATATTCCTTAGCTACTTCATCAACGACTTCACGCCACAAACGACTTGATTCAAGTACATTTGCTTTATCAACTGACGTTAGAGCACCACCACGAATCTTAGCAAATTCAAATCCTTTACGTACGATGCGCTCAATTTCTTTTCGTGAATAAACGAGAGTATCAACAGCAAGCTGCTCTTCACCTTCGCCTCGACGTTCACGTGGTTCGCCAAAGTACAGACCTCCCGTTAGCTCTCTTACAATAACAAGGTCTACACCTTGAATAACATCATCTTTAAGTGGCGATGCATCTGCCAATGCATCATAAATGGTAACAGGACGAAGGTTGGCAAAAAGGTCTAACTCTTTTCTAAGTCCTAATAAGCCTTTTTCAGGACGCTGGTCCCCAGGAAGGGTATCCCATTTAGGGCCCCCTACCGCCCCAAGTAACACCGCGTCACTCTGTTTGCAAACCGACAATGTTTCAGCTGGGAGAGGAGTCCCAGTATTATCAATCGCTGCTCCCCCAAGTTCAGCAAATGTAAACTCAAATTCATGTTGATACATTTTTCCGATTTCAGAAAGAACCTTTGTAGCAGCTTCACATACTTCTGGTCCGATCCCATCACCAGGGAGAATCGCAATATACTTTTTCATCGTCTTTCCTCCCTTACACATTTAATGGATTAGTACGTTGTTGTTCATTAAATTGTTTGCGATTAATTGTTCGATTGACCGCGTTAATATACGCTTTGGCTGACGCTTCGAGAACATCGTGTGCCGTACCTCGACCAGATGACTCCATTCCATCATACTTCACCGTAACATACACTTCCGCTAACGAGTCACGGCCGGCAGTTGTTGATTGAATTCGGTAATCCATAAGTAAGACCTCTTCATCAATAACACGCTCTAGTGTATTGTAGATTGCTTCAACACTACCAGAACCCGTTGCTGCTTCTTGAACCGTTTCACCCGTTGGCAGCTTCATCGTAATCGTAGCTGTCGGAATATTTGTTGTTCCATAATTTACTTGCAACGTTTCTAATTCATAATGAGCGACCGCAGCGCCTACTGTTGCTTCAGTCATAAGAGCAAATAAATCTTCTTCAGTAATATCTTTCTTCTTATCTGCTAAATCTTTAAAAGCAACAAATGTTTTTTGTAACTGTTCATCAGTTCCATTAAAACCAAGTTCCATCAGTTTTTCTTTAAATGCATGACGGCCTGAATGCTTACCAAGTACCATTCTATTTGAAGAAACTCCTACAAGCTCAGGAGTAATAATTTCATATGTTTCTTTATTTTTTAACACACCATCTTGGTGAATGCCTGATTCATGTGCAAATGCATTTGCACCTACAACAGCTTTGTTGTTAGGTACAACCATTCCTGTTAATTTACTAACAAGGGAACTCGTGCGTTTAATTTCTTTTAAAACAAGCCCTGTATCAGCTTTATAGTGATCTTGACGAATGTTTAAAGCAACAACAATTTCTTCAAGCGCTGCATTTCCAGCCCTTTCTCCAATTCCATTAACTGTACATTCGACTTGTCCAGCCCCGTTTTGGATAGCTGCTAGGGAGTTCGCAACTGCCATTCCAAGGTCATCATGGTTGTGCGTTGAAAGAATTGCACGATCAATGTTAGGAACATTTTCTGACACATAACGAAACATTTGACCGATCTCATATGGAGTGGTGTAACCCACTGTGTCAGGTAAATTAATAACCGTTGCCCCAGCATCAATCACTTCACGAATAATTTTAGCAAGAAACGGCAGCTCAGTTCGGCTAGCGTCTTCAGCAGACCATTGAACTTGAGGAAAAGTCTTCTTCGCTTTTTTTACAGCCGCTACCGCATTTTCAATGACTTGATCAGGCGTCATTTTCAATTTATATTCCATGTGAATTGGCGAAGTTGCAATAAACACATGGATTCTTGGTTCTGCACTTTCTTTGAGTGCTTCCCAAGTTGTCTCAATGTCACGCTCTAGTGAACGGGAAAGACCTGTAATTGAACTGCCCTTAATCGTTTGAGCAATGGCTCTTACGGAAGCAAAATCTCCCTGAGAGGAGGCTGGAAATCCAGCCTCAATAATATCTACTCCCAAACGCTCAAGCTGCTTTGCAATTTCAAGTTTCTCTTGAAAGTTTAAGTTCACTCCTGCTGATTGTTCCCCGTCTCTTAGCGTGGTATCGAAGACATTAATTTTTCGCACTACCAACCACTCCTTTAGATTTTACGAATGGCATCATCTCACGAAGCTCGCGACCAACCACTTCAATTGGATGTTGGCTTTCTGCTCTTGTGATCGCTGTGAATTCAGGACGATTTGCTTGGTTTTCAAGAATCCATCCTTTTGCAAATTTACCAGTTTGGATATCTGTTAGAATGCTCTTCATTGCTTTCTTCGTTTCATCCGTTACAACTTGAGGGCCAGCTACATAATCTCCCCATTGAGCTGTATCAGAGATAGAGTAACGCATTCCTTCAAGTCCACCTTCATACATAAGGTCAACGATTAATTTTAATTCATGTAAGCACTCAAAGTAAGCAACTTCTGGTTGGTAGCCTGCTTCTACTAATGTCTCAAAACCAGCTTTAACAAGTGCTGCTGTTCCTCCGCAAAGTACTGCTTGCTCACCGAATAGATCTGTTTCAGTTTCTTCTTGGAATGTTGTTTCAAGAACACCAGCACGAGCTGATCCGATTTGCTTTGCGTAAGCTAGTGCGATATCTTTTGCTTGACCTGTTGCATCTTGGAATACAGCAATTAATCCTGGCACTCCCGCTCCATCTACGAATGTACGGCGTACAAGATGTCCTGGTCCTTTCGGCGCTGCTAAAAACACGTCAACATCTGCAGGTGGGACAATTTGGTTGAAATGAACGTTAAAGCCATGTGCGAATGCTAATGCTTTTCCTGCATTTAATTCTGGCTCAATTTCATTTTTGTAAACTGTTGGTTGATGCTCATCAGGAAGCAAGATCATAATAAGGTCAGCTTGAGCTGCTGCTTCTCTAACAGGGAATACTTCAAAACCATCACTTACTGCTTGGTCCCATGATTTTCCTGGGCGAAGTCCAATGATTACATCTACTCCATTTTCACGAGCATTTTGTGCATGTGCATGACCTTGAGAACCATATCCTACGATTGCTACCTTTTTCCCACTTAATACTGCTTCGTTAACGTCTCCATTGTAATATACCTTTGCCATAATAAATCTCTCCTCTTGTTTTAATTAGTTTTTTATGTTGAATTTATGAATTCACTAGTTTAATTAATAAGTGTTAATCGATATGGATCATGTGTCGGCTTTTTCGTACTTCGATTAAATGCTGTAATTCCTGTACGAGCAATTTCCTTTATGCCATATGGGCGAAGCAAATCAATAAAAGCTTCTACCTTCGTATGATCTCCCGTAATTTGAATCGTCATTGATTCTCGACCAACATCTATAATTGTTGCTCTAAATGGATTAACAAGTGCAGCTACTTCTCCACGTTGTTGCGGTGTAGCTACAATTTTAACTAATGCTAACTCGCGAGCCACAATGGACTCATCAGTTATATCTTTCACTTTTAGAACATCGACCTGCTTATTCAGTTGCTTAATGACTTGTTCTACATTTTCCATACTATCGGCAGCAACAACAAATGTCATTCTTGAGATGGACGGGTTTTCTGTTACACCAACAGTAATGCTTTCGATGTTGTAATGCCTACGAGCGAACAGACCAGTGATTCTATTTAGCACACCTGAAGTGTTATTTACAAGGGCTGTGATCGTACGTTTCATTGTGGCTTAACCCCCTCCATTTGATGTTGGCCTTTCCCTGGTGCGATCATCGGATACACATTTTCTTCTTTTGCTACACGTACATCCATAAGCACCGGTCCAGGATGAGCAATCATTTCCTCTAAAGCACCCTTCAAATCAGAAAGCTGATCGATTCTCATTCCTTTAATGTCATATGCCTCTGCAAGCTTGACGAAACTCGGTTGAATCGGGAACAGTGAGTTAGAATAACGCTCTCCATGGAATAACTGTTGCCATTGTCTTACCATTCCTAGAGATGCATTGTTAACAATGACAATCTTAACTGGCATATTTAACTCTTGTAAGATCGACATTTCCTGTGCTGTCATTTGGAATCCTGCATCTCCAATCACAGCAATTACAGGTGTTTCTGGTTCTGCAAATTGTGCTCCAATCGCTGCTGGAAAACCAAAACCCATTGTTCCTAGACCACCTGATGTTACCCAGCGATTTGGCTTATTGAAACGATAGAATTGAGCTGACCACATTTGATGTTGACCAACATCTGTCGTAACAATCGCTTCTCCATTTGTCACTTCATGAATTAATTCAATTAGATGCTGTGGCTTAATTACTTCTCCATCTTCTTTATACCAAAGAGGGTACTCCGATTTTCTTTCTTGATTAGTATCAAGCCATTCCTTCGTATCTCCAGGCGTCCCCTCTTCATCCAACAACATTTGGATTGCTTCCTTAGCATCTCCAACTACAGGAATTTCCGTTTTGATATTTTTCCCAATTTCTGCTGGATCAATATCGATGTGAACGACACGAGCATTTGGTGCAAAGTGCGCCAGATTCCCTGTTAATCGATCATCAAATCTTGCACCAATGCTAATCAGTAAGTCGGACTCATATATGGCCATATTAGCAGTATAGGTTCCATGCATCCCTGCCATACCGAGGCATAATTCATGATCCCCAGGAAAACTCCCTAGTCCAAGCAACGTATTTACAACAGGAATTTGCATTTTTTCAACATATTCAAACAATTCACTAGATGCTTTCCCATGTAAAACCCCTGCTCCAGCCAAGATAACAGGCTTCTTCGCTTCAGTTACTGCTTCAACTACTTTCCTAATTTGCAAACGATTTGGAACAACAGTTGGCTGATAACCAGGAATATTCACTTCTTTGCTATAATCAAACATTCCCGTAGCTAGTGAAACATCTTTTGGTAAATCAATTAAAACTGGACCAGGACGTCCTGTTGTTGCAATGTGGAAAGCTTCTTTAATAATTCTTGGAAATTCTTCGACAGAGCGAACTTGGTAATTATGCTTTGTTATTGGCATCGTGATACCAATCATGTCAGCTTCCTGGAACGCATCTGTTCCAATTACCGTTGTTGCTACTTGACCAGCAATGACAACAAGTGGCAAAGAGTCAATCATTGCATCTGCAATTCCTGTGACGACGTTTGTTGCTCCTGGTCCAGATGTCACAATACAGACACCCGGTTTACCAGATACCCTTGCATACCCTTCAGCAGCATGAATTGCTCCTTGTTCATGCCTTGCTAATACATGATGGATACCCGTTTTATAGATTTCATCATACGTTGGTAAAATAGCTCCTCCTGGATAGCCAAAAATAACATCAACGCCCTCTTTTGCCAAAGCTTCAATCAACATACTTGAACCAGAAAGTTGTTTAGGTTCTTCACTTGTTTGTTGTTCTTGCTTTTTCACGTTCGTACTCATGTTTCATGCCTCCTTACAAAGATTCTCTCGTAAACGACCCCAGTATCTTAATAATACAAAGTGAACAACTAAAAAAAATTAAAATAAAAAAATCTTTCCACCCCATATAAGCTACTAATCCAATAGCTAGAAGGGGCGAAAAGATTTTTCTTTCCACGGTACCACCCTTATTCATTAAATAGAATCATGCTCTATTTAATCTTATTGTTTTGATAACGAGTGCTGTGTACACCCGACCAATCTTAATAGAAAAAATCGTTCAGATTGATACTCCGAGGCGAGCTTCGTCAAAGGCAACAACACCGCATCTCAGCACCACGGCTCTCTGTTGAAGTTGCATCATTGAGTACTTTTCCTCTTCTTCGTTTTAACTATTATATTTTCATAACTCCGCCGGTATTGGCTGAAGTGACCAATTTTGCATATCTAGCAAGGTAACCCTTTTTCACTTTTGGTTCAGGTTCAACCCAACCTTCTTTACGCTTAGCATGTTCTTCATCGGACACTAACCATTCAATAGCTCGACTAGGTAGATCAATTCGAATGCGATCTCCATTTTCAACGAAAGCGATTGGACCACCGTCTGCTGCTTCTGGAGAAATATGCCCGATGGAAATACCTCTTGATGCTCCTGAGAAACGTCCATCCGTGATTAACGCAACTTTTGTTCCGAGACCTCTTCCAGCGATAGCTGACGTTGGTGCTAACATCTCAGGCATTCCAGGTCCACCTTTTGGTCCTTCATATCGAATGACTACGACATGACCTTCACGGACAAGCCCTTCATCGATTCCTTTTTGAGCTTCTTCTTGAGAGTTAAAAACAATTGCCTCTCCATCAAATACTTTGATAGAAGGATCAACTGCCCCTACTTTAATTACAGCTCCATCTGGTGCAAGGTTTCCGTATAATACAGAAAGTCCACCAACAGGGCTGTATGGATTATCTTTACGACGAATAACATCATCGTTAGTAATTTCTGCATCTTTTACATTTTCATACAAGCTTTTTCCTGTAATCGTAATTCGATCTCGGTGTATTGCTCCATCAATGTTACAAAGTTCTTTAATAATTGCACTAACTCCACCGGCATGATGTACATCATCCATCGAGTAATCCGAAGCTGGACTAATTTTTGATAAATAAGGGACACGTTCAGCTACCTTGTTAATTCGATTAAGGTCATAATCGATTTCTGCTTCGTTGGCAATTGCTAATGTATGAAGAACTGTATTCGTTGACCCACCCATTGCCATATCAAGAGCAAATGCATCATCAATCGTTTCTTCAGTAATGATATCTCTAGGTCTAATATCTTTTTCAATTAAATTCATTAAATGTTTAGCGGCATCCTTGATCAATTGGTGACGATCATTGGATGTAGCAACAATTGTCCCATTTCCTGGTAAAGCTACTCCGAGCATTTCCATTAATGAGTTCATTGAATTAGCTGTAAACATTCCTGAACAAGACCCACATGTTGGACATGCTGTTTGTTCTATTTCTAGTAACTCTTCTCTTGTCATATTACCTGACGCAAATGCACCTACGCCTTCGAAAACAGAGACTAGTGATAAGTTCTGCCCATCTTTTGTTTTACCAGCTTCCATTGGTCCACCTGATACGAAAACAGATGGGACATTTGTTCTTACTGATGCCATTAACATTCCCGGCGTGATTTTATCACAGTTCGGAATATAAAATACTCCGTCAAACCAGTGAGCATTAATAACTGTCTCTGCTGCATCACATATAATTTCACGACTTGGGAGCGAATATCTCATGCCAATGTGCCCCATAGCAATTCCATCATCTACACCTATTGTATTAAATTCAAATGGAATGCCTCCTGCTTCACGAATCGCTTGCTTTGCCACTTCTGCAAATTTGTTTAAGTGCATATGTCCTGGAATGATATCAATGTATGAGTTACATACACCAATGAATGGTTTATCCATTTCATCTTCTTTTACACCAGCTGCTCGAAGTAAACTTCGATGAGGCGCACGATCAATCCCCTTTTTAATCATATTACTTCTCATACTACCCGCTCCCTATTTCAATCAATGTCTCTATATCTTAACTCTAGCTCAACTTTATCTTATCTAAAGGTTTCTGAATAAACCTTTTCTCCTTCTATTACAACTCTTTCTCTAAATGCTTCCAATAATCTCTTAGTTTCTTTTCCAGGCTTACCTTCACCAATGACACGGCCATCTACTTTAACAACAGCGATCACTTCTGCTGCTGTTCCTGTTAAAAATACTTCATCAGCAACGTACACGTCGTGTCTAGTAAAAGGTTCCTCTTTTACTGTATAACCAAGATCTTTTGCAAACTCTATAATGGCATTTCTCGTTATTCCTTCAAGAGCTCCTACATAACCTGGAGGTGTTAAAAGTTCTGTTCCTTTAACAATGAAAACATTATCTGCGGAACCTTCAGCAACATAGCCTTGGTCGTTCAACATTAACGCTTCACTTACCCCCGCCAAACTCGCTTCAATTTTAACAAGAATATTATTCAAATAGTTCAGTGATTTCACTTTAGGACTTAAGACATCTGGACGATTTCTCCGGGTTGCTACCGTCACAATTTCTAAGCCAGATTCATATAATTCCTTTGGAAAAAGAGCTAACTCTTCTGCGATTATTATTACTTGAGGTCTTGCACATGATGATGGGTCAAGCCCTAAGTTTCCAACTCCCCTTGAAATAACAAGGCGAATGTACGCATTACTTAATTGATTCTTTTGTAATGTCTGAACGACTAGTTGTTTCATTTCTTCTTTTGAATGTGGAATGGAAAGCATAATCGACTTTGCTGAATTATATAGTCTGTCAAGATGTTCCTGCAGCCTAAAAACATTACCCTCATATACACGAATGCCCTCAAAGACGCCATCGCCATATAAAAATCCGTGATCATATACTGAAATTTTCGCTTCGTGTTTTTGGACGAAGTCTCCGTTTAAATAAATCCATTGCTCACTCATGACGTATACTCTCCTCGTGTATCATGTACATTTGCATAAAGTTCGCCCACAAACATAACATTTATCTCTCTAGAGCGGACATTTGTTTTTTATATAGTGTTGTTTGAGATTTATCATACGCTCATTCCTCACTATGGTCAACCATTTTTTTAAAATAATTTGACTATTTTGATTAGTCGTTTTTGTTGAATGCGCTTACACCTTTGTCATTACTAGATTTTAAAAATTATATTTCCATTCATGCCTATTCAGGGCATATTCCAAATACTAACGGACATCCTATACTTGGGTGATAAAATATGTTAAAAAAATACAAAAATTACATTCGTGTAACAAAGAATTTTCCGTACATCCGTTTTCAAAAAAGAAAACGTGCCTCTCTCGTGTTAGTAGAAGAATTAGGGAAGATTTGTAATACTGAGGGGGAAAAATTGCTCTATCATCAATTAAGAGCAAATATGTATTATCCTACTCCACATTATTGGATAGAAAATATCCGCGCAAACTTGGCACTTGTTCCATACAAGCTTGCATTAATTGAATTACAACCAGGATTAAACGAGAAAAGGATTGTTCGTCAGTTAAAAAAGCGTGGATGGCGTGTTCTTTTTTACGAGACCGATCAATTATTAGAAAATGAACAACTTTATGTAAATCAGGTACTTCAACAAGCTCCAACACAAACAAAAAACGTCTCCACCTCATCATAGGTGGAGACGTTTAACTTTATTATGTAATATAAATGGCGTCCCAGGAGAGATTCGAACTCCCGACCGACGGCTTAGAAGGCCGTTGCTCTATCCTGCTGAGCTACTGGGACAAAAAGCGGGTGATGAGAATCGAACTCACGACATCAGCTTGGAAGGCTGAGGTTTTACCACTAAACTACACCCGCACAGTCTATTGTTGTTTGTTACCGTTATTACCTTGCGGCGACATATATTAATATAACGCAACCTATAAAGAATGTCAACAACTCTTCAGAAAAAATAAAAATTATTCTCTCTCTACTAAGTTTCTATTTCATAGAGAGAGAATAAAGCCTCTTCTAGTTTAACTCAAAATGATAAACCATGTCTTCAACTATATTTCCGTTATAATCATAATACGTTACGGTAGCGCTACTCTGATTATACTCACATATGCAATACGTTTTCTCTTCTCGATTTCGCGGAAGTCGAATGCTTCCTGGATTTATGTAGATTACTCCGTTTTCCATAAAAGCACCCGCTACATGTGAATGACCGTAGCAAGCAATTTGAGCACCTTTTTCTTCCGCTCGATAACTTAAAGGAACATGAGTCATTTTTACATTGTAAAGATGACCATGAGTAACATAGATTCCCACACCTTGAACCGTTTCCTTGAGATCATCGGGAAAACTTGAACCAAAATCACAGTTACCCTTCACTACTTTTACTCCCTTAAGTGCATAATGCCCATTTTCAAGCTCAGAATCTCCACAGTGAATCAGAATATCAACTTCTTCTCTATGTCGGTTAACAACTTTCTCAAGTTCACTTTCCCAACCATGACTATCACTAATAATAAAAGCTTTCATTGTTCCCCTCCTTACTAGCTCCATTCTTCTTTATGAGCTAGTAATTGTTTTAAAGCATTCGCTCTATGACTACGCTTATTTTTCTCTTCTGCAGTCAACTGTGCCATCGTTTTTTCAAGTTCAGGAACGTAAAAAATTGGATCGTAGCCAAATCCGTTGGTTCCACGTGCTTCATTCGTTATAATCCCCTCACACGTCCCTTCATAAATTTTCGTTTCTTGATTTGGACTAGCCACAGCAATCAAACAGATAAATCGAGCCGTTCGATCTTCACTTGGTATATCTTTTAATTCCCTTAATACTTTATCCATATTATCCATATCATTTTTGCTAGGTCCTGCATACCGAGCTGAATACACACCAGGTCGTCCATCAAGTGCATCGACTTGCAAACCTGAATCATCAGCAATAACCATTCGATTTAAATGAGTTGCTAACGTTTCCGCTTTCTTCGCTGCATTTTCAGCAAATGTCATCCCATCTTCTTCTATGTCAGGAATGTTCGGGTAGTCTAATAAAGAACGAACTTCTAAGCCCTCAAATAATTGCTTAAACTCAGCTATTTTTCCCTTGTTTTGCGTAGCGATAACAATTTCTTCCATTTGCAACTCCTTCTTTTCTTCTCATTTTCATTATTTCATTCGTGCAGCAATGTCACCTAGAGCCTCTTTTTGCTTTAAGATAAGGGCATCAATTCCTATCTCTGCTAAGTCAAGAAGTTTGTTTAATTGAGGTCGTGAGAACGTTGCTTCTTCACCAGTACCTTGGAGCTCAACAAATTCATGTTTGCCTGTCATAACAACATTCATATCTACTTCTGCTGATGCATCTTCGACATAACATAAATCTAGAAGTTCTCCTTTCTTCGAGTCTACGCCAACTGATATTGCTGCTAAATAGTCTTGAATCGGCCAATCTTTTATTTTCCCTTTAGACATTACTTTATCCATTGCTAAAGCTAATGCAACAAAAGCACCTGTTATCGAAGCCGTTCTCGTTCCCCCATCGGCTTGAATAACATCGCAATCGATCCAGACTGTCCTCTCACCTATCTTTTCTAAATTTATTACCGAACGCAAAGAACGCCCTATCAATCGTTGTATTTCCATCGTTCTTCCCGATACTTTTCCTTTAGAAGACTCTCGGATATTTCTTGTTTCCGTTGCACGGGGAAGCATAGCATATTCTGCTGCAATCCACCCTTTCCCTTGGCCTCTTAAAAAAGGAGGGACTCGGTCCTCTACTGTTGCTGTACAAATGACTCGAGTGTCTCCCATTGAAATTAAGACAGAGCCTTCTGGATGTTTCACAAAATTTGTTACAATAGAAACCTCTCTTATCTGATCCGATGCACGTCCGTCAACTCTCATTTTGTTACCCCCTAATTGGCATTGTATGTTCATTGTAAACTTTTTTATGTAAGGATAAAAAGGAGGAAGCAATACGCCCCTCCTTAGTAATTATTTATAATTATAAAGAAAATTATTAAGAGAGTCCAATCAACCCTTTAGTAACTTCCTGTATTCACAAGGCTTGGCCGTGAAACAGGTTCTGCAACGTCCCCAGACTCTGTTAACACATTTGCTTCACCATTTACTTGAACAGCTACTTTTTCGATTCCTTTTTGTTCTGTTAGAGTAAGTGCTAGCATGTTTAACACTTCCGAAGAAACAGCTGTTGATTGATTCTGAGAAAGAAGTGATTCATTAAAATTCAACGTGACTGTTCCATTTTCATATGTTGGCTCCTCTAACAGCGCTACCTCATGACGGAAATCTGTTAACAGCTGTGATTCATTTGAAGGCCCTTTTAGTAGTTCTTCAACAGCAGCTGTTAAGGATTCTGTACCTGAAGCTACTCGTCTTGTAACCGGAACATAGTACGTGCTCTCTCCATTTTGGGCTAAGAAGTAAAGGGTTACCCCTTTACTATTAACCACATCTGTTACAGAACCAGTTTCTAGGTTAATCCCGTTGGCACGGCTAACCCCTTCGCCTATTGGCGTTCCACCAACCGGCATTGTATCTTGTTTATACCCATTAATATTAATTTGAACACTATCTACATTTTCAAATTGTGTTAATGTCCATGTTATAGCTTCAAGAATTTGCTTTTCTTGATTAGGGTCATATTCTTTAAATTCATTTGAAAAGTCAGCAACAGCAATTCCATCTTCCTTAAGATTAACACTCACTTCCGTCCCTGCTGGAAGAACAGCACGGAAACCGTTTGGTAATAATTCTGTTACAGGACCTCCATCAACTAAATATTCTAATGATTGTTTTAGTACACTTTCTGTTCTTGGCAACTCTAGAGTTTGTGGAACAACAAGTCCATTTGAATCAATTAAGTATAATTCACGTTGAACAGATTCTGTTGTCGCTTCCTCTCCTGTTCCCTCATCTCCATCTCCCTCTTCATCTGGAGCTTCTGCAGGATCTTCTTCTAGTCCTAATGATTCATTTTCTTCTACGTAATTCGTTGGTGGTGTATCCATTTCATTGGCCGCTTCATTCGAACCAAACGAACAAGCTGACATTGTTAACATCGTAAGTACAAGAATGGGAACCCCTTTTCGTAAAACTTTGCGCATTGTTTTCCCTCCTAAGATAGTTTGTACTACATGTATACGAGCCTTAAAAAATAATAGACCACCTTTATCTATTTTTGTCCCATTTTTTCTTTTGTATTTTTTCAGAACGCAAAAAAATCACTAAGGGAACCTTAGCGATTAATGAAAATATAATTATTAAAGCGCATGACGTTACAATAGAAGTGTTTTCACACATTCTACATTCATTTCTAACCACTGGTCAGCTAAACTCTTAAAGCTTTCGGGATCGCCTGTCGTAAAAAAACGATGGGCTGGTTGTCTGTCTTTCGTATAAAGAAGGTTATTATGATAGAGAAGGCTACTAACTTCTCGTGCTGTCTCATCACCAGACGAAATTAACTGAATTTCTCTACCTACTCTCTTCCCAATCACATCCTTTAACAACGGATAGTGAGTGCACCCTAAAATAAGCGTATCAAAATGTAAATGATCAAGCGGCTTTAGCGCTTCATCTACAATTCGCTCCGCTTCCGGCCCTTCAAAAACCCCTCTTTCCACTAATGGAACGAATGGCGGGCAAGCAAGGCTCTCCACTTTCACTTCACTGTTAATAGCTTTTAAAGCTTTCTCATAAGCTTGACTTCGAATCGTCCCTGTTGTTCCTATAATAGCCACATGGTCCCTCTTTGTTACTTTAAGTGCACTAATAGCCCCTGGATGAACAACACCTACAACAGGGATAGAGAGTTCCCTTTTCACCTCTTCGAGAACAACTGCTGTGGCCGTATTACAAGCAATTACCAACATTTTCATCTTTTCTTTTAATAATTGGTCAATCATTTCCCATGTGAACTTTCTTACTTCTTCTTCTGATCTAGGTCCATATGGACAACGCGCAGAGTCGCCGATATAAACAATCTCCTCTTTTGGAAGCTGCCTCATAATCTCTTTCGCAACTGTCAGACCACCTAAACCTGAATCAATTACTCCTATTGGTCTATCCAACAACTTCCCCTCATTCTACTCGATTCTAAGTTACGGGTTCATTCTTGACGCTTTCATTTCCTCATGAAGAACATGCAAACTCTTTTCAAGGAAGTCTACTTCTTCTTGTGAAAAGTCCGTTAGAATTCCCTCCAAATAATCTTGACGTTTCTTAATAACTTCCTCAATGATCGTACGACCTTTATCTAATAAATGAATCCGGACTACGCGTCGGTCATTTTTATCTTTCACTCGTTCTACTAACTCATTTTTTTCCATTCTATCTACTAAGTCTGTCGTTGTACTGCATGCTAAATACATTTTAGTAGACAGTTCACCTATCGTCATATCACCATATTCATTTAACCATTGCAATGCTACAAACTGCGGTGGGGTTATGGGGAATTGCGTTAGGATTTCTCGCCCCTTTTGTTTTACCATTTCTGCTACTCTTCGTAATGATCGTTCTATTTGTTCAATTTGGCGATGATCCACCTGTACGCACCTCCAGTAATAACTAGTACCTTTTTTAATTGTCGCCTGTTTCAATAGTAAAAGCAAGCGATTTATGTGACAATTCCATGCAAACATTAACTCTATCTAAAAGGCTATTTTCGCATACTTTGTTGTTTTTATGAGTTGTGCGTCCTCCACATGTTCAGTGCATTCCGCTCCATTTCACTTCGAGGCAAACTACCTTTATAGCAACAATCTTTATGAAAACAGCTATCTAAAAAGATAAAAATTACTAGTATCTTTAAAAAAAAGAAAAGAGGTTGACCAATATGTCAACCTCATCTCCTCAATCCAAGTACGCTTCACGGACTCTTTTTTCTACTTCATCTGCTGTATCTAAATAAATCATCTCATTTGCAAATGCTGCAAGTTCTTCTTTCGAAAGAGATAACATTTGGTTACGAGCTGGTAAAATGGACGTAGCACTCATACTAAATTCATCTAAACCAAGACCTAGTAGAAGTGGAATCGCAACTTCATCCCCAGCCATTTCTCCACACATTCCTGCCCACTTACCTTCTTTATGAGCAGCATCAACGACCATCTTTACTAAACGTAAAATAGCCGGGTGGTATGGTTGGTATAAATAAGAAACGCGCTCATTCATTCTATCAGCAGCCATCGTATATTGAATTAAATCATTCGTACCGATACTAAAGAAATCAACTTCTTTAGCAAATAAATCTGCTGCAACTGCCGTTGAAGGAATTTCCACCATCATACCAATTTCGATTGAATCTGAAACAGCAACTCCATCTGCAACTAATTTCCCCTTTTCTTCAAGAAGCATTGCTTTTGCTTGACGGAATTCATCTAGCGTAGCAATCATTGGGAACATGATTTTCAGGTTACCAAAGGCACTTGCTCTAAGAAGAGCACGCAATTGAGTACTGAAGATTTCTTTTTCTTCTAAACAGAGACGAATTGCACGGAAACCTAAAAATGGGTTCATCTCTTTTGGAAGATCTAAGTATGGTAGTTCTTTATCTCCACCAATATCTAATGTACGAATGACAACTGGCTTGCCTTCCATACGTTCAACTACTTCTTTATACGCCTCAAATTGTTCTTCCTCAGATGGGAGTTCCGTTCGACCCATATAAAGAAACTCAGTACGGTAAAGACCGATTCCTTCAGCCCCATTGTTAATAACACCTTCTAAATCCTTAGGTGTCCCAATGTTTGCAGCAAGTTCAACATGCTGACCGTCTTTTGTTGTTGTTTGCTCATTTACAAGTTTCGCCCATTCTGCTTTTTGTTTCGCAAAATCATCACGTTTTTTCATATATGTCGAAACTTCTTCAGCAGAAGGTTCTACAATTACGACACCTTCTAATCCGTCAACAATAACAGTCATACCAGTTTGAATTTGTGCAGTTACTTCTTTTGTTCCAACTACTGCTGGAATTTCTAATGATCTAGACATAATAGCTGAATGAGAAGTGCGTCCACCAATATCAGTTGCAAACCCCTTAATAAATACTGGATTTAATTGTGCTGTATCAGAAGGAGTTAAATCTTCAGCAATAATAATCGTCTCTTCTGAAATCGTTGCTAACGACTGAACATCAATTCCAAGCAAGTGGCCAAGTACGCGTTTGGAAACATCACGAATATCTGCTGCACGTTCCTTCATGTATTCATTATCCATATTTTCAAACATAGTAATGAACATTGATGAAACTTCATTCATGGCATATTCTGCGTTTTGATTTTCACCTGTAATCTTTGCTTTAACTGCATCAACTAGCTCAGGGTCACTAAGAACAAGTAGATGAGCAGCAAAAATTTCTGCTTTATCAGGTCCAAGATCTTTTTCTGTTTTATCTTTAATAACAGCAAGCTCTTCTTTTGACTTAGAAAGTGCATCTTCAAGACGCTTAACTTCACTGGCTGTATCTTGAATATCTTTTAATTCAATTGTCATATCAGGCTCTTCATGTACGAAAGCCTTCGCAATCGCCACACCAGAAGAAGCAGCGATACCAGTAAGTGTTTGCATTATTCCCCTAATCCTTCCTTAATAACTTCTTCAATTGCTTGTAGAGCTTCGTCTGCATCTGAGCCTTCAGCCTTTACTGTAACTTCTGCACCTTTACCAACACCCAATGACATAACACCCATAATTGACTTTAAGTTTACTGATTTCCCTTTGAACTCAAGAGTAATATCTGAAGAGTATTGTCCTGCCTTGTTTACTAATTGAGTTGCTGGACGTGCGTGAATTCCCGTTTCTGCTGTAATTAAAAATGTTTTTTCTGCCATAATCATCTACCTCTTTCTTTTTATTAGAATTTTAATTAAGAAAAAGAGATCTTTTTCTTTTTTCCATATACTTATTGTCTTCTACATTTGCACATTTAAACGAAACTTACGAAAGATACTTAAAAAAGGCATAAGTAAAGAAAGGAATATGTAGATCACAATAAGACAGTACGCTTATAGAGTACCCTAACTGAGTCCCATATACACTTCAATACTTATGCCTGATCGAATCAGTAACACGTATTAAATGCACATTTTCGGAAGAAATACAATATAGTATTTTTATAATGATGCTTTCTTAAAGCCATAATTAGTATAGCATACGGATTTAACCCTTTTCAATATTTTACTTGAAATAAAGTAGAACCTTGTCGAAAATTCTACAAAAGTTAAAAGAAGCAAAAAAACAACTATAAAAAGGCTAAAGTTATTGTCGAAAATAAAACACGTAGTTCGCCTCTCACACATATACTATCGAGACTAAAACCCTTCAATTGGTGGGAATTTAGTCCCCACTATTCGCTCTCAGCCCGAGCAAGAAGGAGTGAACTCATTGAAAGGAGCAGAATTCGGACCTAAACCCTTACTTACGAAAAGGGAACGCGAAGTTTTCGAATTACTTGTCCAAGACAAAACAACGAGAGATATCGCACAAGAGCTTTTCATAAGTGAGAAAACCGTACGAAATCACATCTCTAATACAATGCAAAAGTTGGGAGTCAAGGGGCGCTCTCAAGCAGTAATTGAGTTAGTACGACTAGGAGAACTTGAAATATAGGTACGCTAAAATTCACAGGCTCATCCGTTATTTCGTTGATCGCTTACGTTTTAGTCGTCTCATATTTTATTGAGGTTGTCGTATAAGGATCTGACCCCTATAAGCACATTATCTAGGGTGTGCTTATAGGGGACTAATCTTATTTTTGAGACAGCCTCTTCTTCTATTTTTATTTATTCAGCTAAAAGCTTTCTTGCTTGTTCATCAAAAGCAACAGCTCGACCTGTTTCTTTACTTATTTGAACAATCGTCCCCCTCCCAGTTAAGCAAATGTCCCCTTTCGAAGTTACGGCTACATAGTGCAAATCAACAGATGATGTTCCAAGCCTTTGAACTTTTACTCCAACTTGTAACCGCTCATCAAAGTGGACCTGCTTATGAAAGTCACATTGAAGATCAGCTACTACAATAATTTGAGAATAGGAAGCTCTAGACCACATTTGCATCAGACCTAACTCTTTAAACAAAGCTATACGTGCATCCTCAAAATAAACAAAAGCATTTGTATTATTTAAGTGACCAAACGCATCTGTTTCTGAAAACCTAACCTGTACAGCTATATAAAAATCAAAAGAGTTTTTCCAGCTTACTATATCTTGAATGTACGACAGTGCTTTCATTTCAACCACAACCTTTTCTTATACTTGTTTAAAAGAAAAGGTCTAATCTCTTACCTAAAAAGAGATTAGACCTTTTTTCAATTAAGCACCAAAGAAATTTTTAAATGATTGTAACGTTGTTGAGCGGTTTAAAGCAGCAATTGACGTTGTTAGCGGAATGCCTTTCGGACACGCCTGCACACAGTTTTGAGAGTTTCCACAGTTCGCAAGCCCACCGTCACCCATAATCGTTTCTAAACGCTCTTCTTTATTCATTTCACCAGTTGGATGAGCATTGAATAAACGAACTTGAGATAATGGCGCCGGTCCAATGAAATCAGATTTGCTATTTACGTTAGGACACGCCTCCAAACAAACACCACATGTCATACATTTTGAAAGCTCATATGCCCATTGACGCTTTGTTTCAGCCATACGCGGCCCTGGTCCAAGGTCATATGTTCCATCAATCGGAATCCATGCTTTCACTTTCTTAAGAGAGTCAAACATCCGACTACGGTCAACCATTAAGTCACGAACAACGGGGAACGTCTTCATTGGTTCAAGACGAATTGGCTGCTCAAGCTGGTCGACTAAAGCCGTACAAGATTGCCGAGGTTTGCCGTTAATCACCATTGAACACGCACCACATACCTCTTCTAGACAGTTCATATCCCAAGCAATTGGTGTCGTCGTTTTCCCACTTGATGTAACAGGATTACGCCGGAATTCCATTAGTGCTGAAATGACATTCATATTCTGACGATAAGGTACTTCAAACTCCTCCACATAAGGAGCACTGTTCGGATCATCTTGACGTGTCACTTTAAATTTAATTGTTTTTTCACTCATGATTTAGCAGCTCCTTGCTTCTTTTGTGAGTAGTCACGTTTACGCGGCTTAATAAGCGACGTATCAACTTCTTCCCATGAAAAGTCAGGACCATTATTCGCAGGGTTAAATGTTGCCTTCGTTGTCTTCAAGAATTCTTCATCATTACGTTCAGGGAACTCCGGCTTATAATGAGCCCCGCGGCTCTCATTACGGTTGTATGCACCAAGTGTAATAACACGAGCTAAGCTTAACATTCCGTCTAATTGACGAGTAAATGATGCACCTTGGTTGCTCCATTTAGCTGTATCGTTAATGTTAATATTCTTATAACGTTCCATTAACTCTTGGATCTTCTCGTCTGTTTTTAATAGCTTCTCATTGTAACGAACTACAGTTACGTTGTCAGTCATCCATTCACCAAGTTCTTTATGAAGAATGTAAGCATTCTCTTTCCCGTCCATCTTCATAATGTCATCAAATGCTTGTTGCTCTTTCTTCTCTTCATTTTCGAATAAAGAAGAAGGCATCGCATCAGCAGTTTTATCTAGGCCGTTCATGTATTCTACAGCTTTCGGCCCCGCAACCATACCACCGTAAATAGCTGATAGAAGCGAGTTAGCACCTAAGCGGTTTCCACCATGTTGCGAGTAATCACACTCACCAGCTGCGAATAACCCAGGAATGTTTGTCATTTGATCATAATCAATCCACATACCACCCATAGAGTAGTGAACAGCTGGGAAGATCTTCATTGGCACTTTACGAGGATCATCACCCATGAACTTCTCATAAATTTCAATAATTCCTCCAAGTTTGATATCAAGCTCTTTCGGATCTTTATGAGAAAGGTCAAGATAAACCATGTTCTCACCATTAATTCCAAGCTTTTGCTCAACACACACATCAAAGATTTCACGTGTGGCAATATCACGAGGAACTAGGTTACCGTATGCTGGATATTTTTCTTCAAGGAAGTACCAAGGCTTCCCATCTTTATACGTCCAAACTCGTCCACCTTCTCCACGAGCAGATTCACTCATCAGACGAAGCTTATCATCACCAGGGATTGCCGTTGGATGAATTTGAATGAACTCACCATTTGCATAGTGAACACCTTGTTGATATAGCTTTGCAGCTGCATATCCAGTATTAATAACAGAGTTTGTTGATTTACCAAAGATAATTCCTGGGCCACCAGTAGCCATTATGACGGCGTCACCTTGGAAGCTACGAATCTCAGATGATTTCAAATCCTGAGCAGTAATCCCGCGACAGGTCCCTTCATCGTCAACAACAGCTGAGAGGAACTCCCATCCTTCATACTTCGTTACTAAACCACTTACTTCATGTCTACGAACTTGCTCATCAAGTGCATACAATAATTGCTGACCTGTTGTTGCACCTGCAAATGCTGTACGGTGATGTTGTGTTCCACCGAAACGACGGAAGTCAAGTAAACCTTCAGGCGTACGGTTAAACATCACTCCCATACGGTCCATTAAGTGAATAATTCCAGGCGCTGCTTCTGTCATCGCTTTTACCGGAGGTTGGTTTGCTAAGAAGTCTCCACCATATACTGTATCATCGAAGTGCTCCCATGGAGAGTCTCCTTCACCTTTCGTGTTAACCGCACCATTTATTCCACCTTGTGCACAAACTGAGTGTGAACGTTTTACCGGAACTAATGAGAAGAGATCTACGGGTACCCCTTTTTCTGCTGCTTTAATTGTTGCCATCAGACCAGCTAGTCCGCCTCCGACAACAATAATTCTACCTTTACTCATATTGACCCACTCCTTAAATGTTTGCTAAGTCTGGATTAATGAATGCTAGAATTGCTCTAATTCCAACAAACGTTAATGCGAAGAAAATACCCATTGTTACATATGTTGCAATTTGTTGTGAACGTGGTGTTACTGTAATCCCCCAAGATACTGCAAATGACCATAGCCCATTAGCAAAGTGGAACGTCGCTGCAATAACCCCAACAATATAAAATACGATCATAAAAGGATTACTAAAGATATTTGCCATCATATCAAAGTTTACTTCTGCACCGAACGCAGCAGCTACTCTAGTTTCCCATACATGCCAAGTGATCCATATTACTAGAAATACTCCAGTCCAACGCTGAATACGGAACATCCAGTTACGTAAGAACCCATATCTAGCTGTGTTATTTTTTGCTTGAAATGCAATGTATAACCCATAAATTGCATGATAAAGCAATGGAATAAAAATTAAAAAGATTTCTAGAAGATAACGGAATGGTAAGTTTTCCATGAAATGAGCTGCCTGGTTAAAAGCACTCGCACCTCGTGTTGCAAAATGGTTAATTACAAAGTGTTGAACTAAGAATAGTCCAACTGGAATGACGCCAAGTAATGAATGTAGCTTACGATTAAAAAATTCCCGATTGCCAGCCATACCTTTTTCCCCCCACAAATGATTTTGTTCCTACCCAACTTGTAAATCGATGATTTTTTTCTATCCTTGTATAGTATATTGAAACCAGCAAACAAAATATGATAGATTGCAAGCGTCAATATTATGAAACTTTTAGCAAGTTTCTGTGAAAAAAATCTGACAAATTTATTGTACTCCCATCAGATAACATCGTCAAGAAAACGTATACAACTCTTTTTAGTTTCTAAGAGAGAAAAAAGCCCTGTACGAAGGGCTTTTCAACGAAAATAACAATATTTCCAATTTATCTACTAAATTTACCCGATAATAATTCTTTCTGTCGGATATTTAAAGTGCGTTTTCGTTTCACGTTTACGAATAGAGAATAGAAAGGCGATTAATCCGACTCGACCAATAAACATAAGAACCATTAAGACAAATTGGCTCGGGAAAGACAAATCTGGGGTAATTCCCATTGATAATCCACATGTTCCAAACGCTGAGGCCGTTTCAAAAATAATAGACATAAGGGTAATATTATTTTTTGCTTCAAATGCTGAAATTAATGTCACAGCTGCAAATAACAAGAGAAGAAACACGGACAAGACAATAAACGCCTTCTGACGGTCTTCAGGATGAATTTCTCTCCCAAATACCTTCACATCATCTTTTCCTAATGCAAAGCTTCGAATCGTTAAGAACATAACCGCAACTGTTGTGGTACGAATGCCGCCTCCCACACTAGAAGGACTCGCTCCAATAATCATGAGACCTGAAATAAAAAGCAATGTCCCTATATTTAACTCGGACACATCCATAATCGATAGTCCACCGCTTCTAGCTGTCGCTGAGTTAAAGATCGAATAAAACAATTGTTGATGCCATTGTAATCCAACATAATAAAAACCACTTTCGAGTGCCCAAATTCCAATGATGCCTATTACAAATACTGCAAAATATGTTGTTGTTGTAATTTTTGTAAACAAGCTAAATTTAAAATTGTTGTTCTTTCTAGAGAAGTATTCCTTTAATTCAAGCAAGACCGGAAACCCGATTGCACCAGCAAAAATAAGTAAGATAACGACAAATTGAACGTAGTAATCATTGGCAAACGGGATAAGAGATTCGCCTGTAACATCAAAACCTGCATTTGTAAAAGCACTTAATGATGCGAATGCCCCTTGATAATACGCTTCACCCACCGTATCAAAGTAGCGAATAAAATATGTACCTAGAATTAATGCGCCTATGAATTCGATGATAAGGGCAACGAATAAAATTCCCCTCATTAAATTGACTAACCCAGAAAACGTATTTTGATTTTGGTCAACCATAATTAACATTCGTTGTGCAAAGTTAATTTTTCGTCCAAATAACATCCAGACAAAGGTTCCCATTGTCATAATTCCAATTCCACCAAGTTGAATAGCAAGCGCTAAAAAGATGATTCCTATATAACTGTATGTTTCAGGTACATTAACGACTGTTAAACCTGTGACACTAACTGCACTAACTGAAGTAAAAAGAGCTTCTGAATAAGTAACATTGACTCCAGGTTGATGCGATACTGGCAAGTAAAGCAAAATACTAAACACAAACATCGCAATAATGTAGGCTATAATAATAATCCTAAATGGTGATAAAAATTGATTCAACCCTGATTTCATTTATAATGTACCTCCGATTTATTCGCGGTTAAGTATACCATTTAAAGAGGTGAAAGAAAAAGGGCGGGGTTCCCTTTTTCTTTCACCTCTAAGCGCTGAGCGTAGCCGCCGTTATGTTTTAAGTCTAAAGGAGTGGGCTTCTCCTTTGGACGCACGGCGAGGAAGCCAACGCCACTTCTTCGCTCTTTTTTTTCAAAAAGGGCGGGGTTCCCTTTTTCTTTCTTCTCTCCTACTTACGTTATGTATTCCAGATTTTTCTTGTACCCAACAACGACATCGTTTATGATCAAAAAGGAAATATATTTTAAAGAAATTTGACCGATAGTATACATAGACGATCGACAAACTGCCTGATCATTTTCGGCTTCAGAGTACGGAGAGGAGCATGTTTTTATGGAAGTTCAAACAGATCAATTTGGATATGACCTTATTCGAAATGACGTTCTACAAGACCTATTAGGTAAAGATCATGATGCAATTTTATATTGGATTGGAAGGTCGCTCGCAAGAAAATATCCAGTTTCTACAGTTGAAGATGCCATCCTTTTTTTCAAAAAAGCTAATTGGGGCAACCTTACGAAACTAAAAGAAAAAAAGCAATTGCAAGTCTTCGAATTAAAAGCAACTTGGATGAACAATAATGATGAGCGGTGCTATCAGTTAGAGACTGGTTTTCTAGCTCAACAAGTTGAGATGTGGTTTGAATGTATTAGCGGAGCTACTTACTCAAAAACGAAAGATAGTGTCCTTATTACCGTTGAAACAGATAAACGAGATTCGATTCAACAAAAAAAGTGAAGCTAACAGTTGGCTTCACTTTTTTTATTTTGTTATACAGTAACAATAGCTTCTTCGACTTCTTCTGCAAGCTGGAATTCTTCATGCAACATTTCTACAGCTAAGACCATATCTATCTCTTGGACAACGACAGACACTTTAATTTCTGATGTGCTGACCATTTTTACAAAAATATCATTTTTAGCTAAAACATCAAACATTTTTGCTGCAACACCTGGATTTGAAACCATTCCAGAACCCACGATAGAAACCTTCGCTAGTTCTTCTTCAAACGTTACATCCTCAAATTGCAATTCACCTTGAGCTTCCTGCAAAATAGCAAGAGTTCCTTTTAATGAGCTTTGTGTAATAGTAAAAGAGATATTTACATGTTCGTCATCGTATTGATTTTGAATAATAATATCGACATTAACATGATTTTCTGACAATGTAGTAAATAGTTTCGATAATGTGTCTAGACGATTAGGTAAACCTTTTACCGTTACTTTAGTCACATCATTCTCGAATGCAATTCCTCGGACGATTAAATTTTGTTCCATCGTTACTTCCTCCTCTATCATGGTTCCTACTGTTTCTTCCATACTGGATGCAACCATTAATGGTACATCATAATTTTTCGCAAACTCAACCGCTCGTGGATGTAATACTCCAGCTCCAAGATTAGCCATTTCAAGCATTTCATCATAGGAAATAGAGTGTAACTTTCTCGCTTTCTTCACGTAACGCGGATCCGTCGTAAAGACACCTGTTACATCTGTATAAATTTCGCAACGACTGGCCTTAAGAGAGGCTGCAAGTGCCACGGCTGTTGTATCAGAACCCCCGCGACCAAGAGTTGTAATTTCACCGCCCTCACTGATTCCTTGGAACCCCGCAACAATGACAACCTTGCCCTTAGCTAGCTCTGCTTCAATTCGCTCATTATTAATTGATTCAATCCGTGCATTACCATGGCTAGCTTCCGTTTGCATACCTGCCTGCCAGCCTGTTAATGAGGTTGCCTCGATTCCCCGAGCTTGTAATGCCATTGAAAGCAAAGAGATCGTTACTTGTTCTCCAGTTGTTAGTAACATGTCCATTTCCCTTTTACTTGGCGAATCTGTAATCTGGTTAGCTAAAGATACTAATTCATCTGTAGACTTCCCCATTGCCGATACAACAACGACAAGCTCATCTCCAGCTAATACCGCGCGCTCTACTCTCGAAGCGACATGTTGAATCCTTTCCACTGAACCTACTGATGTTCCGCCATATTTCTGTACAATTCTAGCCATAATCCGATTCCTCTCCTTGTTCCTCACGTTGTGCTGGAATGCAAAAAAGCAACAATAAGGAAAACCCCTCACTGTTGCATGTATACCTGTCCGGTACCACACTGCTCCCTGTTCTCTCGTGAGATAGTTCTCCACATACCACTTGGGTCTAGGTATGTGACAGCCCTATGCTTCTTAAACATAGGTCCAGCACTAGAAAGATGAGTCTTTCTTGCACTTCGGCGAATTCCCCTTTCACCCTTCTTCAATGAGTCTCATTACTCTCGGAAAGCTTACTATTGGTTTTCGCTCCTCTACCAATCACTTCGTTTGAAGTGTGGCATATTCAATTGATTAACATTCTAGCAAAAGTTCAATATAATCGCAACAAATTATTTATCATTTCCATTTAATGTTTCAACGATGGTTTGGGCTACCTTCTCTGGAATCGATAGCTTTCTTAACTCATCGACACTCGCTTCTTTCAACTTTTTCACCGATCCAAAATGCTTTAAAAGCTGGCGCTTTCGTTTCTCTCCTACCCCAGGGATATCATCTAGTTCCGATTTAAAGAACGTCTTTGAACGAGTTTGCCGATGAAAGGAAATAGCAAAACGGTGAACTTCATCTTGAATTCGTTGTAACAAATAAAATTCATGGCTGTCTCGCTTAAGCGGAACAATAACAGGAGGGTCCCCCATTAGCAATTGAGATGTTCGATGCTTTTCATCTTTTACTAAACCACAAACAGGAATGGATAGCCCAAGCTCGTCTACGATTACTTCTTGAGTAACAGCAATTTGGCCTTTTCCTCCATCAATCACGATTAAGTCTGGCATGGGAAGAGACTCTTTTAAGATGCGGACATACCTCCTGCGAATCACCTCACGCATCGAACCATAATCATCTGGCCCTTCAACCGATTTAATTTTATATTTTCTATAGTCTTTTCGGTTTGGCTTTCCATCTACAAAGCAAACCATTGCTGAAACAGGATCTGTTCCTTGAATATTAGAGTTATCGAACGCTTCAATACGATAAGGAGTCTCGATGCCCATTGCTTCTCCTAATCGATCGACCGCTTTTATCGTTCTTTCTTCATCACGTTCAATTAATGAGAATTTATCCTTGAGAGCAATAGCCGCATTTTGATTAGCAAGGTCCAGTAGCTCTTTTTTCTTCCCTCGTTTCGGATGATGAATTTTCACTTCTAACAGCTGTTCCATCAACTCTTTGTCTACCTCATCAGGAAGTAAAATCTCAGCAGGTTTTATATGCTCTTTTTTCATATAGAATTGTCCGATGAACGTCATTAAATCTTCAGGTGCCTCTTTATAGAAAGGAAAAATAGACACATCCCGTTCAATTAGCTTTCCTTGACGAATAAAGAACACTTGAACACACATCCATCCTTTATCATAAGCAAAGCCAAAGACATCGCGGTCAACGAGGTCGCCAATCATCATTTTTTGTTTTTCAATGACGGTATCCATATGGGCAAGCGTATCACGGATTTCTTTTGCACGTTCAAAATCCATGTCTTCTGCTGCTTTCATCATTTTCTCTGTGAGCTGACCTTTAATTTCATCATGGCCAGAGCGAAGAAATTTCGTAATATCTTGTACCATCGCTTGATTTTGCTCTTTTGTTACCTCTGACACACACGGAGCAAGACATTGTCCAATATGATAGTATAAACAAACTTTATCAGGAAGCGTCCGGCATTTTCTCAATGGATAAAGTCGATCCAGTAGCTTCTTTGTTTCATTTGCCGCTCCGGCATTTGGATAAGGGCCAAAATACTTCCCCCCATCTTTTTTCACTTGGCGAGTCGTAATCAACCTCGGATGCTCTTCATTTGTAATTTTAAGATAAGGATAAGATTTATCATCTTTTAACATGACATTATATTTCGGGTCATGTTTTTTAATTAAATTCATTTCTAGGATTAATGCTTCAATATTTGATGAAGTTACAATATATTCGAAGTCAGCAATCTCACTTACAAGACGCTGTGTTTTCCCATCGTGTGAACCAGTAAAATATGATCGAACTCTATTCTTTAGTACTTTTGCTTTTCCAACATAAATAATCGTACCTTGCCGATCCTTCATTAAATAACAGCCAGGCTGATCAGGAAGAATCAATAATTTTTCTTTAATTTGACTCATCGTATTCCACCTCACCTTCTATTGTTCGCTAGAAGGCAAACAAATGCAAGTTAGAAAAACTGGAATTAACCGAACTGTTTTAGAAAAAGAAAAAGTGACCCCTTTATCCGTTTTCGAATAATAGAGTCACTCTAAACTTTATAGATGTTTATTTAGAAGCTCAGCTAAAGCTTCTTTCGGTTGAAACCCAACTACTTGATCCACAACTTCTCCATCTTTGAAAACAAGAAGTGTCGGGATGCTCATGACGCTGTATTTTCCAGCTGTCTCTTGGTTCTCATCCACATCAACCTTAGCAATTTTTACTTTATCGCCCATTTCAGAATCTAGTTCTTCAAGGACTGGAGCAATCATCTTACAAGGTCCGCACCATGGTGCCCAGAAGTCTGCAAGAACAACTCCTTCACTTGTTTCAGAAGCAAATGTTTGATCTGTTACGTTTACGATCGCCATATTAAAATCCTCCTTTTTTCCTTCACATGATAACTTCAGCACAATTATACCAAACACTTCCACTGCTGGCGAATTTATTGCTCACCCTTATTGTTTCCTGACTTTATCCCTTTTGATTCCCGTACTTTTTATATTGTATCGATTTCAGGAATCACTCCCCCTTCTGTAACAAATAAAAAAGACGAAAATCAAAACGATTTTACGTCTTTTTCCACAACTAGCCAATTCCTTCAAACATTCTTACCTTAGCTTTTCACTAATACGTTCTTTAATTCTTCTGTTAAGATCGGTACTATTTCAAACAAATCACCAACAATGCCGTAATCTGCTATTTCGAAAATAGGAGCTTCGCGATCTTTATTAATCGCTACGATTACTTTGGAGTTTGACATCCCTGCAAGGTGTTGAATGGCTCCTGATATACCGATCGCAAAGTATAAATCAGGTGTGACGACTTTTCCTGTTTGCCCAATTTGCAGACCGTAATCGCAGTAGTCTGCATCACAAGCCCCACGGGAAGCTCCAACAGCTCCACCTAATAGATCAGCTAGCTCTTGAAGTGGTTCGAAACCTTCTTTGCTCTTTACCCCTCTGCCTCCTGCCACAACTACGTTTGCTTCAGAAAGGTCTACACCACCTGTAGCTTTTCGCACTACATCTTTAATGGATGTACGTAGATCTTTGATTTCTACTGTAAGATTGGAGACATCCGCTTTTCGTGTAGGATCCGGCTCAAGTGCAGCAATGTTATTCGGTCGAATCGTTGCAAAGACTACACCTTCCTTTACTTTCTTCTTTTCAAAAGCCTTTCCTGAATAAATCGGGCGCGTAAAAACAACATCTTCTCCATCAAGTTCAACCGAAACAGCATCTGAAACAAGGCCCGCACGTAACTTCATTGCAAGACGTGGCGAAACATCCTTGCCAATTGATGTGTGACCAAGAATAACTCCTTCTGGATTTTCAACGTCAAACACTTGCAACAACGCTTGCTGATAAGCATCTGTTGAATAGCTTACCAAATCAGCCTGATCAACAACGACAACGCGATCAACCCCGTATTGAGCCATCTTCTCCGATAAACCGCTTACATTTCCCCCTAAAAGAACACCTACCACTTCTCCTCCATTGGCAACTGTTTTTCCTGTGGCTATTGCTTCAAACGAGACGTTGCGCAACTCTCCATCCCTAACTTCTCCAATGACAAGTACTTTTTTCGCCATATTGATTCCTCCTATTTATATGACTTTCGCTTCAGATTTAAGTAATGATACAAGTTCTTTTACTTGAGCAGCAGAATCCCCTTCAAGGATTTTCCCTGCTTGCTTTTCTGGTGGTAAGAAGATTTCGACCGTTGTTGTTTTCGCTTCAACACTTTCTTCATCCAGGTCAAGGTCATTTAAATCAAGTGTTTCTAATGGCTTTTTCTTTGCCTTCATAATCCCTGGTAATGAAGGATACCTCGGCTCATTTAGTCCTTGTTGCGCTGTAACAAGAACAGGGAGTGATACCTCAATCGTTTCGTCGTCTCCTTCAACATCTCTGACAATTGTTGCTGTTTCACCAGCTACCGTTAACTTTGTGATCGTCGTTACTTGTGGAATGCCTAAAATTTCTGCCACTCTTGGACCGACTTGACCAGATCCTCCATCTACAGCAACATTTCCACCTAAAATAATATCAGGCTCTTGATCTTTTAAATAAGCTGCGAGTAGAGTAGCTGTTGTAAATTGGTCTAATTCATCCAATTCCTCACTGTCAATTAAAACAGCTTTATCAGCCCCCATTGCGAGTGCAGTTCGTAATTCTTTTTCCGACTCTTCTTCACCAACAGTGACAACTGTCACTTCTCCACCATGTTCATCCCGCAAGACAATCGCTTCTTCAATGGCGTATTCATCGTATGGATTAATGATAAATTCAGCTCCGCTATCATCAATCTGACCACCACTAATAGTAATTTTTTCCTCAGTATCGAATGTGCGTTTCATCAAAACAAAAATATTCATTTTCGTCCCTCCTAATATTCTTATAAGATTACTAGTTTTAAAAGGTTGAAATCATCATTGTTATTATTCTATTGATTAATACCACTAAATCATGATTACTTCTTGTTTTTATTAAAGATTGGTTTGCGCTTTTCCATGAAAGCGTTAATCCCTTCTTTCGCATCATCCGTTTTAAATATTTGACCAAATAACTCAGCTTCACGAATCGACCCTTTTTCTTGTTCATGGGGTTGATTATACAACAAGAGCTCTAAAGTCATTTTGACTGCTATTTTGCTTTTTGCTGCTATTTTACTGGCTAGTTTTTGAGCTTCATCTAAAAGAGTCTCTTCTGGAAATGTTGCATTCACAAGTCCTATCTGTTTTGCCTCAAGACCAGATATAGGATCACTTGTTAACAGCATCTCACAAGCTTTCGCTGTACCAACAAAGCGGGGAAGCCGCTGACTCCCAGAAAACCCAGGTATTAGACCAAGTTGTAATTCAGGCAGCCCTAATTTGGCATCCTCTGTTGATAATCGAATGTGACAAGCCATAGCAAGTTCCAATCCCCCTCCTAATGCAGCACCATGAATAACAGCAATAATTGGTTTAGAGAATTGTTCCATTCTGTCAAATAATTGTTGACCACATCTTGCATGTTTTTCATGGTCTGCCTTGTCTGTTACTTGCGTAAACTCTTTAATGTCTGCACCAGCAGCGAAGAACCGTCCCTCTCCATTAATAAGAAGAACGTTTACTTCCTCCTTTGCTTCAAGTTCTGTCAAAACTTGATCAAGTTCTTCCAAGACAGCTCTTGACAAAGCATTTGCTGGTGGCCTTTGTAATGTAATTGTAGCAATCCGATTACTAATATTTACTTTTAAAAACTCCACATTCTCACTCCTATCATGAAGGTTTCGAACGAAGTCCGCAGAGTAGCATTTTGTGAATTGGAACAGCTAACCTGCTTAAATCATACTTGCATTCTTTCATTACCCAATTTGTCACAACCTCATCAATGGTTCCAAATATCATTTGCCTTGCTAATCGATTATCCAAGCCTTCAGGAAAAAATCCGTTTGACTTTCCTTCTGTTAATAATTCATCTACTAACAATAAATACCCTTTTAAAATATCGTTAATTTTCAAGCGAAGATCTGTATTGGATTGACGTAATTCAAGTTGCGTAACTATCGCCAAATGATGATCTTGTTCTAGTTGTTCTAAATGTTTTGTAATTAGTAGTAAAAACTTATCTTCAATTGATAAATCTTCTGTAATCTGGTTACGGATAATCTGTACAAAATTACCCATTTTTTCCTCAAATAGTGATGTAAGTATATCTTCTTTATTTTCGAAATATAAATAAATAGTTCCGTCTGCTACACCAGCTTCTTTCGCAATTTTTGAAACTTGAGCTTGATGATAGCCGTGATTTGCAATTACTTTTACTGCTGCATCTATTATCTGGTTATATTTAGGTCCTTTTTTCTTTCCCACTGTTGTCTCTCCTTTGCTATGAATGAATGTTCATTCATATATCTTATTTTAGTGAAAAAGAAAATTAATGTCAACGATATCCTTATTTTTTCGATCATATTAATTTGTTTTTTCTTTCCCTAGCTTTAGCTTTTCTTCGTCTATTAATACTCGTTTTAATACTCTGCCAACCAGCGACAACAAAGTATACGAAAACAGCCTTTTATTTTGAATAATCTTCAAGATTTGTTTTGGATCAAACTTTGGCACAATGTGCAGCTCATTTCCCATTGACAAGGTAAGATGATCAGGGAAACGATGGCCTGCTCCTCCTCATTCTATATTCATCCTCTCTCCTCCATTGTAATGAATGTTCATTCATTTTTAAATAGATTTTCAGTGATTTTTTTATTTTTTCTTGCCTCGTTGATGATTTACCTTTTGAAATTCGCTTTTTAAAAAAAGTATTAGGGTTATCCCAAAAAGAAGAAAAACGACCTTTTGGAATAACCCCTTCTAGATAGAAAAGTAAAATATACAAAATTTCCCTATTTCTTACTCATTACTTGCTTTTTGTTCTTCTGCAAGCTTTTCTTTTTCTTCTTCTACAAGAACACGTCGCAAAATCTTCCCTATTAATGTCTTCGGTAATTCATCTCTAAACTCATAATATTTCGGTACTTTATAGGCTGCCAGATGCTTTCTACAAAATTGCTCTAACTCTTTTTCTGTAAGACTTCTTCCTTCTTTTAAAACAACAAATATTTTTACAGTTTCTCCGCGATACTCATCAGGAACACCAATCACAACAGCCTCCTGTATCGCTTCATGTTCATAAAGAACTTCTTCAATTTCTCTTGGATATATATTGAATCCACCAGCGATGATCATATCCTTTTTACGGTCAACGATATAGAAATAACCATCTTCATCCATATAACCCATATCACCAGTTAAAAACCAATCGTCTTTAAATACTTGTGCAGTTTCTTCTGAACGGTTCCAATATCCTTTCATCACTTGTGGTCCACGAACAGCAATTTCTCCAACCTCTCCAACCTCGCATGATTCCCCTGTTTCTGCTGAAATAACTGTCACATCCGTATCTGGCCAAGGAATGCCTATACTTCCAGATTTCCTTTTTCCCCAAATTGGATTTGCCACTGCTACTGGAGATGTTTCTGTGAGTCCATAGCCTTCTACAAGTTTTCCTCCTGTTAATGTTTCAAATTTTTGTTGCACTTCTAACGGGAGTGGAGCTGCCCCACTTAAACAAGCTTTTATTGATGATAGATCATAATCTTTAATTGTTGGATCATTAATTAACGCGACATACATTGTCGGCGCGCCTGGAAATAGGGTTATTTTTTGTTTTTCTATTGTTTTTAACACATCTTTCAGGTCAAACTTTGGAAGTATAACCGTTGTAAATCCATTCATAATGCTCAGGTTCATACTAACGGTCATTCCATACACATGGAAAAATGGCAATACAGCCAACATTTTTTCTTTACCTGGTGTTGTCTTGTATATCCAATGAATACATTGCATTGTATTTACTACTAAATTCTGATGAGTAAGCATAACTCCTTTTGCCGGTCCTGTTGTTCCACCTGTATATTGGAGGAGTGCTAAGTCCTCAACAGGGTCCATTTCTATAGTAATTTCTTTGGTTGTGCCGGCTTTTAGAAATGGTTTAAATTCGATTGTATTTGAATTATAGACAACCTCTACTTTTATGCCTGTATTTTTCTTTTGAACGAAGGGATAGAGTACGTTTTTAGGGAAAGGAAGATAGTCTTTAATACTTGTAACAATGACATATTCTAAATTGGTTTTTGAACGCACCTTTTGAACACGTGGAAAAACGAGATCTAGACAAATGATTACTTTTGCCCCAGAATCAATAAGCTGATGTTCCAGCTCTCTTTCAACATAGAGCGGATTGGTTTGAACGACAACTGCCCCAATCATAAGAGCACCGTAATAACTGATGACTCCTTGTGGACAATTCGCAAGCATGATAGCTACTCGATCTCCTTTTTTCACTCCAAGTGATAGCAATTGATTAGAAAATTTCTTTGATTCTTCATATAACTCTTTGTAAGTTATATCCTTCCCAAGAAAATGCAAAGCATTATGATTTGGGAATTTCTCAGTCGCTCGCCTCAAATAGTCATGCAAGCAACTTTCATCATACGAAATTGAGTGGGGTACCTCTTCAGGATAGCTTTGTAACCAAACCTTATCCATTGTCGTCAACACTATCTCCTCCTTGACATATTGTATTATACTCCTTTCTCATCGTTCATTCTCCTCTTCTCTATTCTATTGCAAACGCTTACAATTTTATATATATTTTTGTAATTTTCTATAAATATTTTTCGACTTTTTCTGTTGTTTACGTAACAACACTCATCTTTCATCAGGGTTAAATGAATAAAAGAAAAACAGGCTTATTTACATGATTATAAACAAGCCTGCTTTCACAGCTTAAGGAGCAAAAAAGAGCATAAATATAATCCCTGCTACGATGAATGCACCACAACTAACATATAAAATTTTCATTAAAAGCTCCACATGTATGACTCCTTTATCTAGCAATAATACTCGCTCCGATGACATATGACAATCCAATTGAAATTACCATAGCAATAAAGCCAACGGCCCGATTATCACGTTTTATTTCTTCGTCTACTTTAAAGCCTGGTGTTAAAAACTCAAACACAAAGTAACTTACAAGTAATAAGAAGAAACCTAAAACGCCCCAAGCGAGCATCATTAACATTGAATCAGAATATCCAATGGAATGTCTAAATATATTAGCCACCCCAAAAATTTTGCCTCCTGTCGCTAAGGCAACGGCAATATTTCCATTTTTGATCTCATCCCAGTTTCGATATTTCGTTACTGTTTCAAAAATCGTTAAAAACAGAATCAAGGCAAGAAGAGAGACGCTATAGTATGCTACTGTTCGCATCCATTCATTTTCAAGTAGTACGTCCATATCAATCGCCTCTTTTACTTCAATTCAACGACCGTATTTCCAAGGCCGCCTTCGTTCATTCCACCATCTCGTTCTCCTTTTACGTGGGGGTGTTTTTTAAGGAGCTGCTTTACACCTTTGCGGAGTGCGCCGCTTCCTTTTCCGTGAATAATCGAGACTTGATGGTATCCGGCTAATAATGCATCATCAATATATTTTTCAACACGAAGCATCGCATCTTCAAACCTCTCGCCACGAAGATCTAACTCTGCTTTCACGTGAGATTCTCCCCCTCTTATCATTGCAAGAGGTTTCGTTTCTACTTGCTTCGGACGATCTAATAACTGGAGATCATCTTTTTTCACTTTCATCTTCATAATCCCCATTTGGACTTGAAATTCATTGTCACTAATTTTTTCTACAACAAAACCTTTTTGTCCAAAACTAAGAACCTTTACTTCATCTCCAGGCTGAATGTTCTGTTTCGCTTTTGCTGCATCTTTTTTTATTTTCTTTTGTTTTGACGTTAATTTTGGCGTTGCCTGTTCAAGATGCTTCTTTGCATCAATGATCTGATGCTCTTTCACAGATAGCCCAGCTTTTTGCATCTCTCTTAATTCACCGATAATAAATTCAGCTTCTTCTTTCGCTTCTTTTACAGCTTTTTCTGCTTTTTCCTCTGCTTCCTTGAAGATGCGCTCTTTTTCTTGCTCTAGTTGATCAAGTTGTTTAATAAGATCTTCACGTAATCTTTCCGCTTCGACACGGAGAGAGTGAGCTTCTTCTCTTTCGGTTTCAGCCGATTTTTGGCTCGTTTCAAGCGAAGTAATCATTTGTTCTATTTGGTTTGTTTCACTATCAATTTGTTCCTTCGCTCTTTCAATCACTCGCTCATCCAAACCTAATCTTCTAGAAATCGCAAATGCATTACTTCTTCCAGGAACTCCAATCAAAAGGCGATACGTAGGTCTTAATGTCTCTACATTAAATTCTACACTAGCATTCATCGCTCCTTCACGATTATATGCATAGCCTTTTAGTTCACTATAATGCGTTGTAGCCACCACACAGGCACCGCGATTATATACATCGTCCAAGATCGAGATAGCCAGTGCTGCCCCTTCTGTTGGGTCTGTACCTGCTCCTAATTCATCGAATAAAACTAGGCTTTGGAAATCAACTTTCCCCAAAATATCTACAATGTTTGTCATATGTGAAGAGAACGTACTCAAGCTTTGTTCGATTGACTGTTCATCCCCAATATCAGCAAAAACTTGTTTAAATACAGCTAGTTCAGATTCTTCTTCTACTGGAACGTGCAATCCGGATTGGGCCATCAGCGTAAGCAAACCAACTGTCTTTAACGTAACTGTTTTTCCTCCTGTATTTGGACCGGTTATAATGAGTGAGCGATATTGGCCACCAAGTTCGACGTCAATCGGCACAACTTCATCTTCATCTAATAAAGGATGGCGTGCCCTTTTCAAATACATATAGCCATCTTCATTTAGCTTCGGCTCTGTTGCTTTAATTTGTTGAGCATAGCGTGCTTTTGCAAAAATAAAATCTAATGCAGCAAGAACCGATAAGTTATGCAAAAGCGGATCAGCCACCTCAGCGACTTGGTTTGAAAGCATCGCTAAAATTCGTTCAATTTCTTGCTTCTCTTTCACTTTCGCCTCTCGCAATTGATTGTTTAACGTAACAATAGCTTGAGGTTCGATAAATAATGTTGCTCCAGAACCAGATTGATCATGAACAATTCCTCCAAACGAACTTCGATATTCCTGTTTCACAGGAATGACAAAACGATCATTTCGAATGGTGACAATCGCATCTGATAACATCTTCTGTGTACTAGAAGACCTTGTAATACTCTCTAATTTAGAGCGAACGGCTGCTTCATAGCTGCGAACTTGCTGCCTAATCGTTCTAAGCTCATGAGTTGCTGAATCAAGAACGTTCCCATTGTCATCTATGCATTGCTTAATTTCACGTTCAACATCAGTTAACGGTTCAATTTGCATAGCATAATCATAAAGCAATGGTAACTCAATTTCTTCTTCTTCCACCATTGTTGTGATAAACTTTTTGAGCCTACGACCTCCATAAATCGTGCTAGCAATGGCAATTAACTCATTTGCTGCGAGAGCCCCTCCGATTTTTGCTCGTTTGGTATTTGCTGCAACATCAGTAATACCACCAAGTGGAGCTTGGCCTTTTAACCTCAAGACTTTTGCCCCTTCAGCTGTTTCATGCTGCCATACACGAATTTCTTCTATATTCGTTGACGGTTGTAATTGATCAATTTTTTGTCTTCCTAAAGAAGATGATACATGATCAAGCAACTGCCTTTTCATTTTTTCAAACTCTAATACTCGTAACACTCGTTCCATAGACGTAACTCCTTCTTAGTCACAGATGGCATAAGTCAATACAAAACAACTCATCCACCCTACCTACTTTTATATAAGAGTACCTTTTAAAGAGAGTCAGGAATTTATACTTTCTACCTGTTAAGAAAAGCTTGTAGTTTTTCTAATGACCATGTATTCATGACGGAATTTGGTTTAAGCATCGCTTTTCTTGCCACTGAAGTACCGTAAGTCATAAGATCAAGGGATTCCTTATTATGAGCATCTGTATTAATGGCTAGAACAACACCTGCTTCTTCCGCCTTCTTCAACCAATATGCTGATAAATCCAATCGATGGGGATTGGCATTTAACTCAAGTGCCGTATTTGTTTCTTTCGCTAATTGTATAAGCATATCGACATCAACATCATAGCCAGCACGTCTACCAAGTAAGCGGCCAGTTGGATGGGCGATTAAATCGACATGTTTATTTTCAAGTGCCGTTTTTAAACGGTTCATAATCGATTCTCGGTCTTGTTGGAACGACGAGTGAATCGCCGCAATGACAAAGTCTACATCAGCCAAGATCTCATCATCATAATCAAGTGTACCATCAGGTAATATATCCATTTCAATTCCTGTTAAAATCCTAAAGTCTTCGTACTCTTCATTTAATTTCTTTATTTTCGCATGCTGTTCTTTTAACCTTTCAACCGTTAGTCCATTTGCAACACGTAAAAATTTAGAGTGATCCGTGATTGCAATATACTCATATCCTTTTGCTCTAGCAGCTTTCACCATATCTTCGATTGAGTGAGCTCCATCACTCCACGTCGTATGCATGTGCAAGTCACTTCGGATATGTTCATCTGAAATGTACGTAGCTGGAGCATTTCTTAGCATCTCTGCTTTTTCTACTTCCCCTTGATCTTCCCTAGCTTCAGGAGGAATAAATGCAAGCTGGAAATGTTCAAAAAACTCTTCTTCTGTAGCGAATGTTTTGATTGCGCCAGTCTCAAGATTTTCGACCCCATACTCACTAATCCGTTCTCCTCGTTGTTTAGCAAGTTGACGCATTTTAACATTATGATTTTTGGACCCTGTAAAGTGATGAAGAGTCGTTGCAAACTCTTCTGGCAGTACTAATCTAAAATCAATCGATATCGGAAATTCATCTGTAATTTCAACAGAGACTTTTGTATCCCCACTTGCAACCGTTTTGCTAATACCGTCTATACTTAAGAGGCTAGCCTTTACTTTTTTGGGCTCATTTGTTGCGATAATAAAATCAAGATCTTTCACCGTTTCACTTAATCTGCGCAAACTTCCTGCACGAGAAAAACGTAATACACCATCCATTTTCTCTAGAGCTCGTTCAACTGCTTGAGCAATTGGTAATACAACAGGAAGTGCCAAACGTTCTGGACGGGTATTTGCCTCTTGTATGGCAAGGAGGATCTTCTCTTCCGTTTTCTTTCCAAATCCAGTGAGCTGCTGAACTTTTTTCTCTTCACATACTTGCTTAAGCGTATCAATACAAACAACATTAAGTTCTTTGTATAGTTTTCCAATCTTTTTGCCACCTAATCCCGGAAGCTTCAGTAGTGATAATAAACCAGAAGGGACCTCTTCTTGTAATTGTTTAAGTAAGGAACATTCCCCAGTATTCTTAAGTTCTGTAATGACCTCAGCTGTTCCTTTACCAATGCCAGTAAGGGAGGCAGGATTGTCTATCTCATCTAACGTACGCTCATCCGACTCCAATGCAAGTGCTGCTTTTCGATAAGCTGATATTTTAAAGGGGTTATCCCCTTTGATCTCTAAATAAGTCGCAATCGTCTCTAAGTAACCAATTACATCTTTCTTGTTCATCTTCATCGTTCCTTTCTTCTATCCTCCATCATACCGATAGTTAGCAGAGAAAATCAACGCATGTACATAAGAAAAGCCGCTCATGCGGCCTTTCCTTATTCGAGTGTACTATCAGGCTTCTGCGAAAGCCTCCCCTTTTTAGATTCTCTTCCCTTTTAAAAAAAGGCACAGAAAAAGGTCGTTTTCACCTTTTCAGTGCCCTTTAAGCAATGAATTTCAAAAAAATACCTTCTATATGTTACAGTTGATTATTTATCCATAACTCTTTCAACCAATTAGAGAGAAAAGGTGTATGATTTAGCATGACTTGAGCAACGATGGAGCGTTGCATCACATCCTGAACAACCTCAATTGGTAATAATGCTACAACAAATAAAACAACAAACAAAATGAGATACGTCTCTACAAAACAAAGGATTCCACCCAATAATTGATTAATAGATCGTAAAATTGGCAAATGCGCAAGAAAATCCAACATAGAACCTAACAAATGCAGGACAATCTTTGTACCAAAGAAAAGAATAGCAAAGGCAATCCCCGAATAATATACACTTTCAGCATCAAACGTATTAATAATCATGCCGACTGTACTATCGGAAGAAAATTGCGGGTATGGGACCCATAAACGGATGTATGAGGCAAATTCTCCAAAGTATGTATAGGCTACAATAAGAGCTACAACAAAACTAATTAAATGAATAATTTGGAGAATGAAACCTCTTCTTCTACCAATAAAGAAACTACAAAATAAGATAAATAGAATAAGAAAGCTAAGCATGTTAATCGTCTCCTGTCGATCTTTCTTCGTTGACTTTTTCGTTTAACATTTCATTTTCCTTCTGTAATTTTAAATAATCATCAACAATATTTACAGCTGTTAATACTGCTAAACGTGTTGTATCAAGATACGGATTACGTTTTTTTATTTCTCTCATTTTCTGATCCACTATATGGGCGACATCTTTTACATGTGCCGGAGGCTCTTCACCGACGACTGTGTACTGTTGACCATATATTGAAACAGTTATCCGTTGCTTTTTCTTTTGCTCTGCCACGGAAAAGCCTCCTATCTATCAGTAAAAATGCAATGTTGAAATTCAGCCATAAAAATACCATCTTCTATCATAACATGAAGGTTCTTTGAAGGAAATACAGTGTTTTCAAAAAATGTGATTTGTTTAGTCATTTTTCTCTCTAATAACCTAAAAGTATTCATAATTACAATAGTACTAATTTATTACTTCTTACGTAAATTAAAAAGGCTGTCGAGCAATTTACTCAACAGCCTCTTTGCTTATCCTCTTAATGTAGCTCCTACATGTTCTTCTAGCATCTTTAATACGCCTGTATGAGCTTTTGTTACTTCTTCATCAGTTAATGTTCTCTCAGGATCAAGATACGTTAATGAGAAGGCAAGTGACTTTTTCCCTTCTTCCATATGTTCGCCTTCATATAAATCAAAAAGTCGAACGTCATGTAACAATTCTCCACCTGCCCAACGAATGACTACTTCTACTTCTCCAGCTGAACGGTGTGTATCTACCACAAGGGCAATATCACGAACCATAGCAGGATATCGTGGCAACGACTTGTAAATAACTGAATTCGTTTCATGCGTTAGCAACGATTCAAGTTCAAGTTCATATACATATGTTTCTTTCAACCCTAATTCCTTCTGTAAGGCTGGATGAACTTGACCTACAAATCCAATTTCTTTTCCGTCCAGCTTAACAAGTGCCGTTCGCCCTGGGTGTAAGTCAGGCAGTTTGGCTTGTTCAAAAACAATTTCCCCAAAGACCCCTAGCTGTAAGAACATCTCTTCGAGGATACCTTTCACAACAAAGAAGTCTACTACCTTTTTCTCTCCTTGCCAATTATGTTCATGCCAAAGCCCAGTTAATGCACCTGCAACCATTTCACGTTCAGTAGGTTGTTTTGTTAATGTCTCTTCATCTGTTAAGAAGATCGAACCAATTTCAAATACATGTACATTTTGATTTTTACGGTTCACGTTATAGCTAAGTACATCAAACAAGTGCGGGATCAAGCTTGTACGCATCGTACTACGGTCCTCACTCATTGGCATTGCTAAACGTACTGGAGTTGTTTGATTCGTTTCAAAAGCAAATCCTTTTGCCTTTTGGGGACTTGTTAATGAATACGTAAGAACTTGAGAGAGTCCAGAACGCTCTAACACGCGGCGGACATGACGTCTCTTTTTCTGATATTCTGTCAAAGCTCCTTGAGTTGTTGCACCAACTGGAAGAGTTGTCGGAATATGATCATATCCATATAATCTTGCTACTTCTTCCATTAAGTCTTCTTCAATTTGAATATCAGCGCGACGAGAAGGGATAGTAACATGTAAGACGTTGCCATCTTGTTCATACGTAAATCCTAATCGTGACATGAACGATGCGGCTTCCTCTATCGTTACATTCATTCCTAAACGATTGTTGACTCTCTCTAGATCAAGTCGAACTGTTGCCATATCATAAGAAAGCATATCTTTTTCAACAACACCAGATACAATTGTACCTCCTGTTAATTCAGCAATAAGAGCGGCTGCTCTTCTACCCGCTGCGAGTACTCGATCTTGGTCAACACCCTTTTCGTATCTTGTACTAGCATCACTTCTTAGTCCTAAATCTCTTGACGCTTTACGAATTGTTGCTCCTTTAAAATAAGCAGCTTCTAAGAGGACCGTCGTTGTCCCTTCATGAACTTCAGATGTTGCCCCACCCATGACACCAGCAATGGCAACAGGCTCTTTGCCATTTGTTATGACAAGATGATCATTCGTAAGCGTCCGCTCTTGATCATCTAGTGTGACAATTTTTTCTCCGTCATAAGCACGACGAACAAGAACTTCTTTGGAGCCAAAGCGGTCATAATCAAATGCATGTAACGGTTGACCGTATTCAAGTAACACATAGTTTGTTACATCAACGACATTACTAATTGGACGGATTCCTGCTGCCATCAGACGATTTTGTAACCACAGTGGTGATGTGCCTACTTTCACGTCTTTAATCATAATCGCACCGTAATAAGGATTATCTTCTGTTGCTTCCACCTCTACATTAATGTAGTCAGAAGCAGATTCATCATTTGTTATAACTTCAATATTAGGAAGTGTCACTTCTCGTTCATATAGAGCTCCCACTTCATAAGCTACACCTAACATATTTAAGCAATCTGAACGATTTGGTGTGAGGTCTAATTCTAATACTTCATCATCCAAGTTAAGTGCGGCAAGAGCGTCACTACCAACTTCAACTTGATCTTGGAAAACATAAATCCCTTCAGAGAATTCCTTTTGGACAAGTTTCCCTTCAATCCCTAGCTCTTGTAAGGAGCAAATCATTCCTTGTGACACTTCTCCGCGTAGTTTTGCTTTTTTAATTTTAAAGTTACCAGGAAGAACTGCTCCTACCTTTGCAACTGCGACATGCTGTCCGGCTGCAACATTCTTTGCTCCACAGACAATTTGTACGAGTTCATCTTCACCAATGTCAACTTGACAAACATTCAATTTATCTGCGTTCGGATGTTGTTCACATTCTTTCACATATCCAACAACTACTCCTGAAATTCCTTTATTTAACTGATGAACAAAATCAATTTCAATCCCGCCACGTGTCATCTTTTCTGCAATCTCACTCGCCGAAAGGTCTTTCACATCAATATAATCTTGTAACCATTTATAAGAAACTAACATATTTTTTCCTCCTTACACCCGTTTGAACTGCGCTAGAAAACGTACATCATTTGTATAAAAATGACGAATGTCATCAATATCATATTTAAGCATTGCTAATCGCTCAACACCCATACCAAAGGCAAATCCACTGTATTTCGTTGAATCAAATCCACTCATTTCCAATACTCGTGGATGAACCATTCCCGCTCCTAACACTTCAATCCAACCAGATTGCTTACATACACGACAGCCTTTTCCACCGCACATTCCACAAGAAACATCTACCTCTACAGAAGGCTCTGTAAATGGGAAGAAACTTGGACGTAAACGGATTTCTTTATCTTCCCCGAAGAATGACTTGGCAAATTGTTCTAATACCCCTTTTAAATCACTCATGCGGACATTCTCATCAACAAACAAACCTTCTATTTGCATAAATTGATGTGAATGAGTTGCATCATCATCATCACGACGGAATACTTTTCCTGGACAAATGACTTTTACTGGGCCTTTTCCTTTATGTAATTCCATCGTTCTCGCTTGAACAGGAGACGTATGTGTTCTCAGTAACAATTCCTCTGTGAAATAAAAGGAATCCTGCATGTCTCGTGCTGGATGGTCTTTTGGTAAGTTCAACGCTTCGAAATTATAGTAATCGACTTCAACTTCCGGACCTTCTGCGACTGAGAAACCAAGTCCTAAAAATGCCTCTTCCACTTCTTCAACTACTTGAGTCAACGGGTGTGTAGAACCACCTTGAACTGGACGTCCAGGTAATGTCACATCAATACTTTCACTTGCAAGTTGCCGTTCAATAGCTGCCGTTTCTAATTCCTTTTCTTTTCTTTCAACTTGTTCTTTGATAGCATCTCGTACATCATTAGCCATCTGGCCAATGACCGGACGCTCTTCTGCTGAGAGTTTCCCCATTCCACGTAAGACCTCTGTGATTGGACCTTTTTTTCCTAAATATGCCACTCTCACATCCTGCAATGCTTTTACATCTTCAGCAACATCTACCTTTGCTAACGCCTCATCACGCAAGGCTTCTAAACGTTCACGCATCATTTTTCCTCCTTCAAAATAACCATTCTCCTTAAAAGGGTAACCTCTAAAAAATATTGGCCAAAATAAAAAGCCTTCGCTCCCGCAAAAGGGACGAAGACTCGTGGTACCACCCTTATTAATGAAGAGGGAATCCCCCTCATTATCTTCATTGCTCTAACGGTCGAAACCGGGATCACCTTCACAAGTTGTACTTGTGGTCCAGTGCCTGCTCCAGAGTGAATTCAGTTTTCCCTTCCATAAAAATGCTTTCAGTCTAAGGCATTTTCTCCCTGAATGGTGGTTAAAAACGTACTACTCTCTTTCTTAGCATTTAAAAATATATTGATTTATTTATTATAGTGAATATAATTTCTTCATGCAACCATCTTTGCCATTATCCCTTTAAATAATACAGCAAGATGCCTGCAGCTACTGAAACATTTAAAGACTCTGCTTGACCATGAATCGGAATATAGATGTTTTGGTCTGTTTTTTCTAATAAAGGTTGGGCAACACCCTCTCCCTCGTTTCCCATAATGAGCGCAAAGTGAGGTTGAGGTTCTATAGCAGAATATGAGCTTGCCTCATTTAATGCTGTCCCAAAAACCGGAATTGATGATTCTTTAAATGCATCAATCCATTTTTCTAAATTTCCTTTGATGACAGGAAGATGAAAAATTGAGCCTTGAGTGGCACGTATCACTTTGCTATTAAAAAGATCCACACTTCCTTCTCCAAGAATCACTCCCGTCAATCCAGCAGCATCAGCTGTTCGGATCATCGTGCCAAGGTTTCCAGGATCTTGAATTCGATCTAACAATAAGTATTGTCCCTTTAATTTGTCCACGTTAGGTTCAGTGGGAATGACACAAACAGCAGCAATCCCTTGGGGCGTTTCTGTCTCCGATAGTTCTTTCATTATTTGGTCGCCTACGATGATTACGTCCTGATCTTGTATCGATAACGATGAAGGAAGAACTGCCTCCTCTGTCATTAATATGTATTCTACAGCCATGTCAGCTTTAATAGCTTCCTCGACGAGGTGATATCCTTCGACGAGAAAACGGCCTGCTGTCTCTCTTCCTTTTTTCGTATGTAGCTTCTTCCAGCGTTTTACATGGTCATTTTTTACTGAATCAATTCGCTTCATTCTCTACTCCTTTTACAACTTCTTTCTCATTTCATCCATCATACCCATTTTTTTCGTCATAATCCAGTCCACTCTGTACATACTACAAATAGATTTAATACTATTTACTTAAAGGAGTGCTGAAATATGAGCTTTAATTTACGTGGTGCGATTATGGCAAACATCCAAGGAAATTCAAATGAAGAAGTAGAAGCAGTCATTGTTGACGCTGTTCAACGGGGCGAAGAAAAAATGCTTCCAGGTTTAGGTGTGATGATGGAAGTATTCTGGAAAAATGCAAGCGAGCAACAAAAAGACGAAGTTTGTCAACAAATTAGCCAAGGATTGCAGTAAGATCAGAACAAAATGGTGCTCAAGCTTGCTTTGAGCACCATTTTGTTGTTTTAATCAAACGTTTGTTTAAATGTCGATCAAAGGTCAAAAAACGGACCTTATGAGAACGTTATTTTCTCGACTGTATCTTTATCAAGCTTTTTAATAACCTCAACGATCAACTTCACTGCATTTTCGTAGTCATCACGATGTAAGATGGCAGCATGTGTGTGTATATAACGGGTTGCTACTGTAATGGATAAAGCTGGAACACCATTTGCTGTTAAGTGAATCGCTCCTGAATCGGTACCACCGCCAGCCATTACGTCGAATTGATATGGGATATTGTGCTCATCTGCTGTATCTGTCACAAAGTCACGTAAGCCTTTGTGAGAAATCATCGATGCATCATACAAGACGATTTGAGGGCCATCTCCCATCTTCGCTAACGCTTCTTTTTCTGTTACTCCTGGTGTATCTCCAGCTATCCCTACATCCACACCAAAACCAATATCAGGTTGGATTAAGTGTGCTGATGTACGAGCACCACGAAGGCCAACTTCTTCTTGTACGGTACCTACACCATACACAGTATTCGGATGGTTCTCTCCTTGTAGACCACGGAGGACATCAATTGCAATAGCACACCCAATACGGTTATCCCATGCTTTAGCCATTAATAGCTTTTCATTTTTCATGACAGTAAATTCGCAAACCGGAACGACTGAATCACCAGGTCGTACTCCAAATTCCAACGCTTCCTCTTTGCTTGTTGCACCGATATCAATAAACATATCTTTTTTATCAACTGGTTTCTTTCTTGCTTCAGGAGCTAGAATATGAGGAGGTTTTGAGCCAATTACTCCTGGGACATTTCCTTTATTTGTCATAATTGTAACACGTTGAGCTAGCATAACTTGTTCCCACCAGCCACCGACTGTTTGAAAGCGGAGAAATCCTTTCTCATCAATACTAGTCACCATGAAGCCAATCTCATCAAGATGCCCTGCAACCATAATTTTTGGCCCTTCGACATTCCCTGTTTTCTTCGCCACAAGACTTCCAAGTTTATCTGTTGTTACCTCATCAGCAAATGGACTAATGTATTTTTTCATTACCTCTCGAGCTTCACGCTCATTTCCTGGAACTCCATTTGCATCTGTTAAATCCTTTAACATTTTTAAACGTTCATCAAGATTTGTCATTATGTATAACCTCCTAAGAATCAACTATATTTTCAGTATATAGAAAACAATTTCGCTACTCAAATGAATCTATTAAAACAAGACTGCTAGTACCCGCTATCTTGTCTTTCATGATTTACTTTATTCTTCACTAGATAAGCTTTTTCTATTTCTTCATTTGAAAAACCAAGCTGTTGACCTAATGTAAAAAATCCATCTACAAGTTGTTGAAACTTTTCTTGTGTCCGGTCAGCATCTAGTTCGTGTGCTTGATTCATAATAAGAAGAAATTGATCGGTAACGCTTTGTCGTTGTTGATTAAATTTTTTCACCGTAACCGAAGTAAGGTTTAATATTAACCCTAGTGTCAAAACAAAGTGTAACCCGTCTACATATTCTTCTAAAATTACTGAGCGTTCCGAGGATGACTTTCGGCTCCAGTATTTAAAGCACCTTGTTTCATTGGCTAGTTCTGCGATTTCAACGATCAATGCTAGCAGTTGTTCCTTAAATAAATCACGTTCCGTCAGGTGATGCTCTTGAACAATTCGGTCGTTAAGCTCTTTTTGAATGGCAAATAATTTCTGTATTTCCATAGACAATCCTCCTATCATTTTGATTATAACAATCTTTTTAAAAAACACGTAACCAAAGTCCAAGTGATTCGTATAACATAATAGGTGCTTTACTTTATTAATAAACCTATGTCAAAATCAAAATACATTCCGATGATTTGTACCTCATAAGGAGGAGACTATTTATGGTAATTTTATTCCGCTTGTTGTTGTTAATCGCTTTATGTGTACTTGCTTATAGTGCGTTTAAGTACTTATTACATCCACGCAGGAAGCTAGAACAAGCTCATGATCGAAAGCAATTTTTCTTTTATGACGACGATAAAGATGTTCGTAAAAATTTTCTAATCACTTACAAAGGTGTTATGTTTGAAGGGGAAAAATATCTCGGAACGACAGAGCATTCCTTTGAAATTATCTCTATTTATGTTTGGGCAAAGCAAACGGACCAGCTAACGGGATTTAGTAAAGAAGACTTTCAATTTATTGCAGATGATATTCATTTACGTTACCCAAATGCTAAAGTTGAATGGAAAAGTCCTATTAAAGAACTACTTCGAAAATAAATGACTAAAAGAGGTGAAGAGCCATTGCTCTACCTCTTTTTTATGACGTTTCATACTATTTCACTCTTATTGCTTAGACATTGAGAAGAAGTCATCCCATTTAATATTCGTTCGCTTCTTACGAAAAAATAAAAACAAAATCGCTAAAAATGTAGCAAAGACTACCGTACCAGCTAAAGGCAGTTCATGAATCATATCCCCAAAGGCCGTATAGACCACTGCCGGTGGTATACTTACAAAAAAAGAATATTTCGTATATTCTTTTAGATTCTTTGTTGATTCAATCAAATACAATGAAACTAAATGAAAATGAATAAATGGCATCAACCTCATAATCATCATTTGGACAACTGTTAACTGATGCTTCTCTTTTAAAAATCTTTTTTTCAATTTCGTCAGTTTCTCTCGCATGCTAGGAAAAATATGAATTAGACCATAAAAGACAACACTTACTGCCGTAAGCCCCAATATTGAATAGATGGACCCATAAACCGTCCCAAATAGATAGCCACCAAGTAGACAAATGAGCAAGACAGGAATAAAAAATACTTGTCTAAAGACATGAAGTAAGACGAAAAATAGCGGAGCAAACCAACCACTTTGTTCTATTACCTGAAATGAACGTTCTAAAAACTCCTCCATTATTAGTCCCCCTCTCTCTAGTCTATGTCGAGACCTTCAGTAAGATGAAGACAAGTACGGTAAATTGGATCATAATCATTAATGGAATCGCCAGAGTAAAGCTTTTGTGCCTTGTTTTATGCCGAAACTTCTTCATACCTGCATAAATACCAATACTTCCTCCTACTAGCGCTAACAGAAACAAAGTCTTTTCAGGTACTCTTCGTTGACGACGTTTTGCTCTTGCCTTGTCCAACCCCATTATAACAAATGCTAGTAAATTAGCGATAATGAAATAAATGCCTATCAACATATATAGATCCTCCCGTCTTCTAGAAACAAAAGAAAAAGATAATCTTTCTTTTGTCTCTAGAACACTATATATTTCCGTCCCCCTAAAACTAGACCCTTTTTGACAAATAAAAAAAACGCGGCCAAAAAGCCGCGCTTTTTTCTAATATTATGCATTAAGACTTGCTTTTGCTTTTTCAGCAAGTTGTGCAAATGACTTTTCGTCAGTTACAGCAAGTTCAGCAAGCATTTTACGGTTAACATTGATATCAGCAAGCTTTAAACCGTGCATGAAACGGCTGTAAGAAAGACCGTTCATACGAGCAGCTGCATTGATACGAGTAATCCATAGCTTACGGAAGTCGCGTTTCTTGTTGCGACGATCGCGGTAAGCATAAAGTAAAGACTTCATTACCTGTCCTTGCGCTGATTTAAATAATGTATGTTTAGAACCGTAATATCCTTTAGCTAACTTTAATACCTTTTTACGACGACGACGAGCGACATAACCGCCTTTTACTCTTGGCATCGAAGTTCCCTCCTTTTTCTAAAAAACGAAATCAATTATTTTTTGTACGTTAACATTTCACGAATACGTTTGAAGTCACCAGAATGAACCATTCCAGCTTTGCGTAGTTTACGCTTTTGCTTTTGTGACTTGTTACCGAATAAGTGACTAGTGAATGCGTGTGAACGCTTAAGCTTCCCAGATCCAGTCTTTTTGAAACGCTTAGCTGCTCCACGGTGAGTTTTCATTTTTGGCATAACTCAGGTCCTCCCTTAATCTTGTTCAGCAAAGAATTACTTTTCAGTTTTAGGGGCCATGATTAAGAACATACTGCGTCCTTCCATCTTAGGCATTGATTCAACTGTTGCAATATCTTCACAATCTTTTGCAAGACGTTCTAATACTTTCCGTCCGATTTGAGAATGAGTAATGGCACGTCCACGGAAACGGATCGCTGCTTTTACTTTATCTCCTTTTTCAAGGAATTTTCGAGCATTACGAAGCTTCGTATTAAAGTCATTATCTTCAATTGTCGGGCTCAAACGAACCTCTTTCACGTTGATAATCTTTTGTTTCTTACGCGCTTCTTTGTCTTTCTTTTGTTGCTCATAACGGAATTTTCCGTAGTCCATGATGCGACATACAGGTGGTTTCGCATTTGGAGCTACACAAACTAGATCAAGATTAACATTCTGCGCCATATCTAGTGCTTCTTGTTTCGTTTTCACACCAACTTGATCACCGTTTGCTCCAATAAGACGTACTTCACGTGCACGAATCCCTTCATTGACCAACATGTCTTTACTAATAATGAGCCACCTCCAAAGGATTTTAACGAATCAAAGCAAGGTTTGCATGGATATTGTGATCCAATGCACCTTCATTCAAGTACAAAAAAAGTGTAGGCGCAATACGCCCACACTTCGTCCATTCGTAGAAATGAAACTGTCCATACCTGTAAACTGCTTACGCGTCAATCAGGTGAGAAGCGGGCGCTTCTGCTTGCTTTGTTTCTAATGTTAAATTGTTTACTCAATGACTATACCATAACCATCGAATCACGTCAACTCTTTGGTGGCCGACTTAATCATTCTACCTTCTGAATTAAAAGAATGCAAGAGAATATTATAAAAGGACGATTTTCCCTTTTATAATATTCTCGAAGCGATGAGCGCAGCCACCGTAATCTTTTAAGCCTTTCAGGAGCGGTCTTCTCCTAAAAGGCGCACGGTGAGCGGAGCCATCGCCAACTTGTTCACACTCTTAAAGATAAAAGGACGATTTTCCCTTTTATAATATTCTCGAAGCGATGAGCGCAGCCGCCGTTATCTTCTAAGCCTTTTGATTGGGTTTCTCAAAAGGCTTAGGGCGCGCGGAGCCATTGCAAAACTTCTTCACACTCTTAAAGATAAAAGGACGATTTTCCCTTTTATTTATTCTCTTTATTACTTCCTCGCCTCTAGCTTCATCTGCTCTACAAACTCTTCTAAAGCAACAGATGCCGAATCTTGTTCTCCGTATTTACGGATGTTCACAGCTTTTGCTTCCATTTCCTTATCGCCTAGTACAAGCATATATGGGATCTTTTGCATTTGTGCTTCACGGATCTTGTACCCAAGCTTTTCATCGCGCTCATCAATTTCCACTCGAACTCCTACTGCTTGAAGCTCTTCTTGTACTTTCTTCGCGTATTCAAGGTGCACATCATTTGAAACAGGAATAATTTGCGTTTGAATCGGAGCTAACCAAGTCGGAAATGCCCCTTTGTACTCTTCAAGTAAGAAGGCAACAAAGCGCTCCATTGTTGATACAACTCCACGGTGAACAACGACTGGACGGTGTTGTTGTCCATCTTCTCCAACATAAGTTAAATCAAAACGTTCAGGTAATAAGAAGTCTAGCTGAACCGTTGACAACGTTTCTTCTTTTCCAAGTGCTGTTTTCACTTGAACATCAAGCTTCGGACCATAGAATGCCGCTTCTCCCTCTGCTTCAAAGTACTCAATTCCTTCAAGCTCATTCATCGCATCCTTTAGCATGCTTTGTGCTTTATTCCACATCTCATCATCATCAAAATACTTTTCTGTATCTTCAGGGTCACGATAAGAGAGACGGAATTTATACTTTTCAATACCGAAGTCTTTGTAAACTTCTTGAATGAGTCGGACAACTCGTAGAAATTCATCTTTAATTTGATCAGGACGACAGAAGATGTGTGCATCATTTAACGTCATTCCACGAACACGTTGAAGTCCTGAAACGGCACCAGACATTTCATAACGATGCATCATACCAAGTTCAGCAATACGTAGCGGAAGTTGTCGATAACTTCTCATCTCCTGCTTGTACACCATCATATGATGAGGGCAGTTCATCGGGCGCAAGACAAACTCTTCATTATCGCGTTCCATAACTGGGAACATATCATCTTTATAATGGTCCCAATGTCCAGATGTTTTGTACAGTTCAGAGCTTCCTAAAATAGGTGTATAGACGTGCTGATAACCAAGTCGTTCTTCTTTATCCACGATGTAACGTTCAATGATTCGACGAACAGTTGCTCCTTTTGGTAACCAAAGCGGTAAACCTTGTCCTACTTTTTGTGATAACGCAAAGATTCCTAGCTCCTTGCCTAGCTTACGATGATCACGCTCTTTTGCTTCTTCAAGTAAGCGAAGATGTTCTTTTAAATCTTCTTTGTTAAAAAATGCTGTGCCATAAATACGTTGAAGCATTTTATTTTTGCTATCTCCACGCCAGTAAGCACCAGCTAAGCTTAATAGCTTGAATTCTTTAATTTTATTTGTTGATGGGATGTGTACCCCACGACAAAGGTCATAAAATTCACCTTGCTCATAAATCGTAAGCATTTCCCCTTCAGGAATCGCTTCAATAAGCTCTAATTTGTACTCATCACCGATTTCTTTATATTTTTGAATTGCTTCTTCGCGTGTTACTTCGATTCGTTTCACTTCAAGGTTTTCTGAGATAATACGCTTCATTTCCTTTTCAATCTTCGGAAGATCTTCAGGCGTCAGTGACTCTTCTGAATCGATATCATAATAGAAGCCACCTTCAATAACAGGGCCTACACCTAACTTCACGTTTTTGTATAGACGTTTGATCGCTTGAGCCATTACATGAGCTGTACTATGACGAACGATTTCAAGCGCCTCTTCAGAATCAGGTGTCACAATGGCAATTTCCCCATCTTCCGTAATTGGCATACGTAAATCAAGTAATGTATCATTCAATTTTCCGGCAATTGCCTTCTTTTTTAACCCCGGACTAATCGACGCTGCAATATCTTCTGTCGTCGTTCCACTTGGAAACTCCTTGACTGCACCATCTGGAAACGTAATCTTAACATCGGCCATTCTTGTCCACTCCTTCTTAATCTAAATAAAATAAAAAAACACCCATCCCTCCATATAGAAGGGACGAGTGTAGTTCGTGGTTCCACCCTTGTTCGAGATCGTCTTATTTTCACAAGAAAACAAAATCAATCTCCTCAAGATACAAAATAACGGTTGTTACCGGCGCCAGATATTCCACTTGTGTGTTTCCCTGCCGCAGTTCAGAGGTGGTAAGAACGTTATTCTAGTTAGGAAGCTCTCAGCAAATGCTTCCCTCTCTGAAAACCGATACAACGCCTCATGTCCTCATCAAGACTCTTACATGTTAGACTGTGATATGTAGTATTATAGGGAGCCTTGTTTAGAAAATCAAGTGGCAATCAAAAAATAGCGCAACCGCTCTATTTTATTTTCAAAAGTTAACTCCATTCTTTATCATATGCTTTTAACGGATAAAGCTTCATACGTTCCTGAAAAATTGCTTGAATTGATAAAATCACTCCATGGTCAGGATCATCTGAGAATACATGAACAAGTCTTGGCACCATGCTTACTAAAGGACTAATAACCATATCTTCTATATCTACCTCTTGTTCAAAAACTAGATCGTCCTGAAGATGGAACAGCAATTCTTCTCGTGTCATTCTACGAAAATGTTCATCATAGAACGTGAATGTTTCATCATGAACAATGTAAACCATCTCTAACTTCGGACGCTTGAATTGGACGAACTGCCGGTAGTCTTCAATCATATTTTGGTATTCTTGCTCAAGCATATACTCATCAATAGCCATCTCCACACAGTCAATTAAGATTTCCCCATATTCTCTTAATCGAAATGTAAGAAATGGTTCATAATAAAAAGTCGTATCCTCTTCCAAATGATTAGAGAATGCTTGATAAATAAACTCTCTTCGATTAAAAAACGTTTTCATCTGTGGGAGATCGTTGCGATCACCTTCTAGAATCGATCGAGCAATTGTGAGGATTTGTTCCTGTTCCTCCTCATCATGAAAGTAGAACATTGTTTCAATGATATCTAATAGCCACTCATCTTCCTTTGTACTAATGACATAATCGGTTAACACAGAAGCTAGCAGAGGATGGAACGAATCATAAAAATCGATATGTTTGTGTTCATAGTTGAGAATAATCGTATCTTCACCTTCTGCTCTCACAGCTCCACCTAAGCCGTACTCAGCGTACTTTTGGATATACGCTGTCAGCTGACTATACAGCTGCTTGCAATCATAGCTTTCTTCAAAATGGATTGCTATCAACGCTTACTCCCCCTTACATATAACGAACACCTCTATGTGAACATCATCTTTTTCGTCTTCAGACAGGCTCTACTTTCATCCTATGTTGAGATTAGAAAAACATGATTAGAAATTGCATTTTCATATGAAGGAGTATTAAAACGAATAACTTAAGATGCTCATCTAAACGACAAAAAAGAACCTGACACAATGGTCGGTCCTTATAAGCAATGCTAACTAAAGAAAGATGTTACTCAAGGCCATTGAAAAAGGTAAAAAACCACACCTTTTTCAGTGGCCTTTGTTACTCCTCTCTCTTTAGTTTTGCATAATAAAATCTTTTGCTGCTGTTTCCTTATCATCAAACACACGTAAAACATTGTATTTTGTATCACGTTGGGCTGGAATTTTCCCAGCTTCGCGAATTAATCGAAGAATTTCATTTGTATTTACTTTATGAGTCGTCCCTGCTGCAGAAACAACATTTTCTTCCATCATTGTACTTCCAAAATCATTACAACCGTATTGAAGTGACAACTTTCCTACCTCCGGTCCCATCGTTACCCAAGATGATTGGAAGTTTGGAATGTTATCTAGAAAAAGTCTTGAGATCGCAACATTTTTTAAATAGTCGCGCGAGGTTAGCTTTTTCGTTTTATACATTCCTGTATTCTCCGGTTGGAATAACCACGAAATAAAGGCTGTGAAACATTCGGTTTCATCTTGCGCATCGCGAATTCGTTGAAGATGTAAAGCACGCTCTTCAAACGATTCACCAAACCCAATAACCATCGTAGCTGAGCCGTGCATACCGACACGCTTTGAAGCTTTCATTGCCTCAATCCATTGCTCCGACGTAATCTTCAATCGACTAACACGCAGACGAGTTTCCTCTGTTAAGATTTCAGCCCCACCGCCCGGCATACTGTCTAGCCCAGCTTCGTGTAACTCACGTAAAACATCCTCAACCGACAAATCTGATACTTCAGCAATCTTCCAAATCTCTGCAGGTGAAAAAGAATGCATCCAAATAGTCGGATAACGTCTTTTAATCTCACGTAATAGGTCAGTATAATAACTAAGTGTCAGATCAGGATTCGTGCCACCTTGCATGAGGATTTCTGTCCCATCAACATCTAGCGTTTCTTGTATCTTCTTGAAAATTTCTTCATCTTCAAGAACATATCCTTCTTTATGCCCTGGAGCACGATAAAAAGCACAAAAACGACAATACGTATCACAAAAATTTGTATAATTAACATTGCGTCCAATTACAAAAGTTGTCACTGGTTCTGGGTGCCATTTCAACATAATTTGATTGGCAGCCTCTCCCATTTTTTCGACTTCATCACTCTCATAAAGAGCAACCACATCTTCCATCGACAATCTTTCACCATTCACGGCACGTTCTAATATAGCATCAATGCTCATGTTGTACCTCCGAATCTCTCAATATAGGATACTGTTATCCTACCATAGTTACATCCATGCGCAAAGTGAAGACGCAGCTATTGGAAGAAACTTCATTATCTAGCACGACGATTCGCTCCTTCAACCCTTACAAATGTCGTAAAGTGCTTGACTCTTTCCATAATTCGTTTTGCTTTTAATTCTTCAATTCCACCACGCTCAGAGTAGGCTAAATGCTCCTCAAGTTCATCGTAGTCATAATTCGAGGTGAATAATGTAGGTAAATTTTCAAGCATTCGATGCTGCAAAATCGCCCCCAACACATCATCTCGAATCCATCCCGAGATTGTTTCTGCTCCAATATCATCAAGAATAAGTACTTGAGCTCTTTTCACCATATCTAGCTTCTCTTGGAACGTACCATCTCCAATTGATTGTTTCATTTCACGAAAGAAGTCTGGCGTATAAACAATAAATGACTCAATTTCCCTTTCCCGAAGTTCATTTGCTATAGCACCCATAAGATGAGTTTTTCCTACACCAAAACGTCCGTAAAAATAAAGACCTTGTCCATCTTCACCTGGTCTTGCATTTACAACAAACTCTAATGCTTTTCGGCTCGCCTCTGCTCGATCTCGATCAAGATCTAGTTCATCGAATGTCGCAGTTAATATATCTTTTGGAACATAAAGTGATTTCATTAGTTGACGTTGTTTCTTTGCACTTTCTGCTTGTTTCTTTAAAGAACAAGAATGATACTCCAAATCGATCGCTTTACGCGCAAAAATAATTTCTGGTTGATAGCCTTGCATCATATTAGGACAGGCTGCTAAACCCGGACAATTCTCACAGTTATAACGTTCATTTTTAAACTCATAAAGCTTAATTAAGCCTTGGTCGATAGCATCATCGGTAGCCGGGATTTTCTCGAGCGCATTTTTCACAAATGGATCAGCAAGTAATGATTTCCTAGCATTCTCTAATCTTTGTTCCAAGTTCTTGTCTTTCGTCCATTGTTTTAAAGCCGATTGAATAGATTCCATACCTTATTTCCCTCCTTTCTGTGTTTGGCTTTTTCTTAATTTCTCTAGCATTTGTTCAAAACTCTGTTCATCTTCATTTTTGCGATTGGGTTTCTCATTTGCTTTTGACTCCGTGGTCGATTGTTCTTGCTTTTCTTTATCTGCAACCAACCATTTAGGTAGTTTATCTCGCTTTTTCGGTTGTTTTCGTTGACCGCTTCGGTTCTTAGCTTGAGCCTGAGTCATTTTCTGAGAACTCGCCTCATTTGCTTTTCGTTGCTCTAATAAGGCAAGTTGCATGGCTTCTTTTACATTTTTAACTTTCTTTCTAGACCAATGACCAGCTACTTTATCAATTAGTGCTTTAGACAACTTCATATCGTGACTATATAACATGAAATCCAGTAGAACATTAGCTACTCCAGGGAGCAACTGGTGGTCCAGAATTAACGATTCAATAATTTTCACATCAGCAGCTGCTACTTTCCCACCGTCGGAACGAATTTCAAGGAGTTCCAATGGAGATGTCGTTTCATAAAACTTTATGGCTCGTTCTTCTTCTGTCTGTGGCTCTTTCCCTGCCATCGTTTGTTGATTCATCGGCTGCTTTTGCATGCCTATTCCCGGTGGTTCATTGCCATGTTCAACTTTGTACCATTCTTGTGCCTTTTTCCTTAGCTCAAGCAAGTCTAATTTCTCATCATGAAGAAGGGCTTGCTGTACGATACTACTCATTTCAAGCGGTTCAATTTTATAAACGAAGGCTAGCCTACTAATCGTTTTTCTCACTTCACTAGTTAAAATCTCTTCTGGCACAAGAAAAGTCGATAAACTTTTTTCCAGTAAATCAAAGTCAAATTGAGTGAAAATCATTTCGTTTTGATCATTTATAGAGAGGAGTTCTTTACCTTTTTCCATTTTCAAAGCATTGCCAGTCTCAGATTGAAGATTTGAGACCATTTCAGAGTGATGCAATGAGACAAATACTTCATCAAACGCATAGGTCATTTCCGTATATTGATCGTGGTCAATCTTATCTAATGTAAAACGATCCCGAAGCGTACGATAATGCGATTTACCAAGCCGATTAAAGAGATAGACGCTTAACACATCATTTTCAAAAAATTGTTTCGGCGTCATAGGAGGCTGTAACTCATATAAATACGTTGCCCCGCCATCCTCATCCTTACGCTTATAGGTTTTTAATAGGCCAATTCCTTCAAGCTTCTTTCGTTCTTCGTATATAACTTCGAGTGAGACACCTAATAACATCATCAATTGTCTGTGCGTCAACTCATTGCTCCGATACTGATCCTTCTCTAATTGTGATAGCAATGTCAAGTATAGGCTATGAGCTAAAGCACCGGTTAGTGGTTGATATAGCAATGTTAGTGTAAGTTTGTCCATCTCTGTTATAAAATTGCTTGTCCGCACAGAAAATCGATCAACTGGCAATAATTCTTTCCAATGCCATGTCATTCTCTCACCCCCAAAAACATACAAAGAGCTCCTCACGTAAAAAGAGCTTGTAGCGATTACGCTTAAGCTCTATTATTCACTCTTATTCATTAACTCTGTTAGTTCCTTTATAAATACATTAATATCCTTAAATTGACGGTAAACCGAAGCAAATCGAACATAGGCAACATCATCAATATCTGCGAGTCTTTCCATGACAAGTTCACCTACGTCATGACTGTTTACTTCATTTTTCCCAAAGCCTCTAAGTTCTCTTTCTACACCATTAACAATTTTTTCAAGAGTATCCAATGAAACAGGTCGCTTTTCACAAGCTCGTATTAATCCCCTTAAAATCTTCTCTCGGGAAAACTCTTGTCGTGTTCCATCTTTTTTTACGACAATCAGCGGAATTTCCTCGACCATTTCAAACGTCGTAAACCGATGACTACATTCCTCACATTCTCTTCGACGACGAATGGACCGTCCTTCATGACTTGGCCTTGAATCCAGTACCCGAGTTCCATTGTGATGACAAGCAGGACATAGCATTTAATCATCTCCACTTTCCGTATCGTACTCAGTCGTTTGAGTTAAAGTATCTTTATTTTATGATATAGAAAAAGTAGAAATCTGACAAGAACTCTTATTACATAGGTATATCATAACACAAAGACAGATACGAAAGTAAAATACTAAAAAGAGGTTGACTCTAGTTAACATCTAAACCTAGTTAGTTAACATAACAGTTAAGAACCAAGGATTAGAAAGCTTCATTTTTGAGTCAACCTCTTTATGCTGTAATTGCAGTTCACAGAAAAACAGCATACTTTTTTTCCAATTTAAATGCAACAGTTCATGTAAAAATTTATGATTCCCTATATTTAGGAAAGAATTAAAGATCCACTTTCTTTTGCTCCCCTTGAACATCAGCAATCAAACTGTGATGAACAACAATTTTTTTTGGTATCACAAAAGATAAACACTATTCCATTCCATTTGGATAAAAGGAGTGAGCAAAACATCCTGCTATCATTTATCTTCAAGTAAAAAAGCACAAAAAAGATACCTTAATCAGGTTAGAACCCCCTCTCAAGGTACCTCTTTAGCTAATATTTACGAAGCTGAGTGAATTTGACTTGTTTCATTTAATTTTTGTGCAACAAGATTCATTAAATCAACGACGCGGCATGAATATCCCCACTCATTATCATACCAAGCAAGGACTTTTATTTGTCTGTCATTCATAACCATTGTTGATAATCCATCAATAATAGATGATTGCTCATCCCCATTAAAGTCTACAGAAACAAGTGGATCATTTGTAAATCCTAAAATTCCTTTTAATGAGTTTTTAGAAGCGGTTTCAAGTGCATGATTTACTTCCTCAACTGTTACATCCCTCTTTACATTTACGACTAAATCGACAAGTGAAACGTTTGGTGTAGGCACACGTAACGCCATTCCATTTAATTTTCCTTCTAATTGAGGAAGAACCTTAGCGAGTGCTTTTGCTGCTCCTGTCGATGTTGGAATAATTGATTGCCCGCACGCTCTAGCCCTTCTTAAATCTTTATGCGGGTTGTCGATATTCTTCTGGTCATTTGTATAAGCATGAACTGTTGTCATAAGCCCGCTTTCAATTCCAAACTCTTCATCAAGAACTTTGGCAACCGGAGCCAAGCAATTTGTCGTACATGATGCATTAGAAATAATATGGTGTTCTTCATTGATGTAATCACGTTCATTTACACCCATTACGATGGTGATATCTTCATCTTTTCCTGGGGCTGTAATTAACACTTTTTTCGCTCCTGCTTCTAAATGATAACCAGCTGTTTCTTGTGTTTTAAACTTCCCTGTTGCCTCAATAACAATATCAACTCCTAGCTTTGCCCAAGGAAGATCTCTTGGATCACGCGATTGCAGAAGTCTTATCTCTTTTCCATCTACTACTAATGCATTTTCTTTTGCTTCTACTGATAAGTTATATTTACCATGAATCGTGTCATACTTTATTAAATGAGCTAACGTTTCCGCAGGGTAACTAGCATTTATCGCTACAACCTCTACTTTTTTCTCATTCATTGCCTTTCTAAATACCATTCTCCCTATACGACCAAAACCATTTATCGCCACTTTCTTCTTCATTAGAATAACTCCTCCTTATAATAAGGTTATACTCAACGCTATTTTTCTTACAATTAGTATAACATATTAAAACATAAAGGGACATTATTAAAATAATAAAAAATAAAAAAAGGCTGTCACAAAGGTCCATTCTTTGAGGGCACTGAAAAAGGGTGATTTTCCTTTTGATGTGCCCTTCTTTAACCTTTGTGACAGCCTTATTCATGACACTGTCCATTCGTCTAAAATCTTCTCTAATTGCCGTCTTGTTTCTTCCACAGTAAAGGAATTATCAATGATAGCATCTGCTCGTTCTCGCTTTTTTTGTAATGGCATTTGTGAAGCAATCCTAAGTTTAGCACCCTTTTCTCCAGCCATATCTCGTTCCATCAGCCTCTTAAGCTGAGTCTCTTCATCAACATAGACAAGCAATACTTTATCCACTAAATGAAACAAGTCGCTTTCAAATAAAAGTGGGATATCGAATACAATGGTTTTTTCACCTTCTTCAACATACCTCTCCTTTAATTCATTCATACGATTCCTTACAGCTGGATGAACAATTTGATTCAATATTTTCCGTTCTTCTGGATGCTCAAATATAATTTCCCCCAGCTTCTTTCTAGCCAACGTACCGTCTTCATTTATAACACTTTGTCCAAAATGCTCGCTAATTAATTGTAGAGCCTCCGTTCCAGGCTCTACAACTTCACGCGAAATTTGATCTGCGTCAATGACAGGGATGCCTTTTGACTGTATGATCGCACTTACAGTTGACTTCCCGCTAGCAATCCCCCCAGTTAACCCTATTAACATTCGCCAACTCTCCTTCATACTCGTTCGCTCCAAAAAGATACATTTTAGAGCGAACGTATCAGTTGATATTAAACTCCTATAGGCTGAATACCCCAATTAAAATAAGTAAAAGACCAGGGATAAATGAGAATTTTTTCATCCAGACAGAGTCAGCAAAACGATTGCCGCTTTTCATACCCAATGTAACAAATAAAGCACTCATTGTTGCTACAGCAATTGCCATCCAAACTGGTGAAAAACCAATTAAAGCAGCTCCTATTCCGGCACCAAATGCATCTAGAGAAAGAGCAATCCCAAGCAGCAATGCCTCTCTTCCTGTAATGGTCCCCGAATTGTCGAAGTCTGCTACCATTGGCTTACGTAAAATACGGATGACTACACCTAATACTTTTATTTCGAAATTAAGTATTACTTCGTCACCTTTTGTCTTCACCGTATTTGTAGCGGGTCTGTATACTTGGTACAATGCCCAAGCACCAATCAAAATGAGAATAGCTCCACCGATCGATTCAGCAACGCGGGGGGACAAATAAGTCTGTATCACTGTCCCAAAAAACATGGCGATCAAAATGGAGGTTGCTGAACAACCCGCGATAAAAAGGAGTGACTTCCAAGGCAACTTCATTTTCCGGAGTCCATATGTTAAACCAACTCCAAAGCTGTCAAGACTTACAGCCAGAGCAATAGCTAATAAGGAGAGAATCTCAACCATATTGATAAGCCCCTTCCATTTAAAACATACGATAGTATATGGCAAGAGCCTATCCAATGGTACTTTATTTTTGACAGTTTATGCAGAAGTGCGTACCCCTACCACCAACAACATTCTTCGTTATCTCTGCCCCACATTGCACACATGGTTCACCTTTACGTCCATAGACAGTAAGTTGTTGTTGAAACATTCCCATCTCACCTTGTCCATTTACATACGATTTTATCGAACTACCTCCTAAATCAACAGCTTCTTGTAACGTCGTAATAATGGCATCATGCAAACGTGTTAGTTCAGTATTTGAAAGAGAAGAAGCCTTACGTTCAGGATGAATTCCCGCTTTAAACAAAGCTTCATCGACATAGATATTTCCCAGACCAACGACTGTTTTCTGGTCTAATAAGACGACTTTAATATTCCTCGTCGTGTTCTTAAAGGAGCGTTCCATCAGATCTACGGTGAATTTCGAAGAAAAAGGCTCTACTCCTAACTGAGATAACGGCATTGTTTTCTCTTCCGTTCCTTTTTCAAAAATATGCATTGTTCCAAATTTACGTACATCTTGATAGCGCAACTGAGTACCATCTGTGAAAGAAAAAATCACGTGGGTATGTGGCGTAAGCTCTTCTTCTTTTTGAAAAAGACCATAACGCCCCTCCATCCGAAGATGTGAAACCATCGTTAGATCATCTAGTACAAATAACAGGAATTTCCCGCGCCGATTAACCTCATGAATCGTCTGCCCTATTAAGTGAAGTTTAAATTGTTCCACATCATCGGGTTTTTTTATTATATTGGCCCACAATACATCAACAGCGGCAATGGTTTTTCCAATGACCAATTGACGTAAGGTTCGACTTACTGTTTCCACCTCAGGTAATTCAGGCATACTATGTCCTCTCCTTATTTCGCATCATACCAGGTTTCACCATAAGAGACATCAGCCTTAAGAGGAACATCTAAGTTAACCGTTTCCTCCATTACTTCTGGTACTAGCTTCATCATGATTTCCATCTCATTCTGAGGGACTTCAAAAATCAGTTCATCATGAACTTGTAACAGCATACGACTTTGTAAATTTTCTGCTTCAAGGCGCTCTGCCATATCGACCATTGCCCTTTTTATAATATCAGCAGCTGTTCCTTGAATTGGTGTATTCATCGCCGTTCGCTCAGCGAAACTCCGTTTATTAAAATTGCGACTTGTAATGTCAGCTAAGTAGCGTCTACGTTGCAATAAGGTAGACACATACCCTTTTTCCCGAGCTTCTTCAATCGTGTTATCCATATATTCTTTTACTTTTGGATAACTCGCTAAATAACGGTCAATAAATTGCCCGGCCTCTTTTCTCGTAATCCCAAGACTTTGTGATAAGCCAAAATCACTTATACCGTACACGATCCCAAAGTTAACTGCTTTGGCACTTCTACGCATATTCGCCGTAACTTGGTCCTCGCTTACATGGAACACATCCATCGCCGTTTTCATATGGATATCCATGTCAGACAAAAAGGCTTCTATTAACTTTTCATCGCCAGAAATATGGGCTAGTACCCGTAATTCAATTTGCGAATAATCGGCTGCTAGTATTTTCCAACCCGTCTCTGATGGGATAAAAGCCTTTCGAATTTTACGACCTTCTTCCAATCGAATCGGGATATTTTGTAAGTTCGGATCAGTAGAACTTAAACGCCCAGTCTGTGTTAAGGCTTGGTTATAGCGAGTATGAATTTTATTCGTTTCAGCCTTTGTTACTTTTAATAAACCTTCAATATATGTTGAATTCAATTTCCCTAACTGCCTGTAGTGCAAAATATGTTCAACGATTTCATGATCCTCAGCTAATTTTTCCAATACATCTGCAGAAGTTGAGTATCCAGTTTTTGTTTTCTTAATTGGAGGAAGACCTAACTTTTCAAACAACACTTCTCCTAATTGTTTAGGGGAATTGATATTAAAAGAACTACCGGCAAGCTCATGAATCTTCTCTTCCAATTCTCTCAAGCGTCGATTTAAATCTTCCCCCATCTGCTCAAGTTGTTCCTTATCTACTTTCACCCCCGTTGTTTCCATGTGTCCTAAAATAATCGAAAGTGGCGTTTCAAGCTCTCTGAACAACTTTTCTTGCTCATTTTCTATTAACTCTTGTTCCAAGATAGGTTGGAGTTGATACAGCGCATCGGCTTTTCGAACTAAATGTTCGGCGAGCTGTGCTTGGTCTGGAACTTTTTGTTTCGCTCCTTTACCATACACCACTTCATCTTCCTGTACTTGTCCTTTTGCTTTGCGCTTAGCTACATCGCTTATTTCATGTGACGACAATGACGGATCTAATAAATAAGAAGCCATTTGTAAATCAAACGTTACCCCGTTTAAAAGTACCCCTTTCCAACCTAGAGCAACGACGGCTCGTTTTGCATCAAATACTGTAATCTTTGTCGTATCATCTTTTAACCAATCAACAAACGCTTGAGAATTTAAAGCTTGTTCTGTATTTATAAAAAAGCGACCTTTTTCATTAACAAATGCAAATCCTTCAATAGTTGCTTGATGATAGTTTTCACTTAACACTTCAACAACAAGAGCTGCTTCTTCTGTCAAGTACTCTTCAGTTACCTCATCTAACACTTCATATGTAATATCTTCCAATTCTTCTTCCACAGCACCGTCTGTATCAAATTTCGACACAAGCGATGTAAACTCTAGTTCCTTCATTAATTTGACTACATTTTGCTTATCATACTCACCAAAACTAAGGTCATCTAATTGTGTTTCAAAAGGAACATCTACAAAAATGGTAGCAAGCTCTTTACTCATTAACGCTTGCTCACGATTCTCTTCTAGTTTTTCTTTCATTTTCTTTCCAGAGATTTGATCGATCGAATCAAGTACCTTTTCAACTGAACCGAATTCTTTTAACAGCTTTAATGCCGTTTTTTCACCGACACCTGGAACACCAGGGATATTATCAGAACTATCTCCCATAAGTCCTTTCATGTCGATAATTTGCTTCGGACTAATCCCATACTTCTCAGCGATAAGGGCTTCATCATATGCTTCAACATTAGTAATCCCCTTCTTTGTTAACACAACCGTCACTTTATCAGAGACGAGCTGAAGCAAATCCTTATCTCCAGAATATACCTTCACTTCAAAGTCTTTGTTTGATGCATCTTTAGCAAGCGTACCGATGATATCATCAGCTTCATAGTTTTCAACTTCATAACGAGAAATGTTAAAAGCATCAAGCATTTCCCTGACGAGATGAAACTGTTCCGATAACTCCGGCGGCGTTTTTTGACGCCCGCCTTTGTATTCATCAAATGTTTTATGGCGAAACGTTGTTTTGCCAGCATCAAACGCCACTAGCATATGCGTCGGTTTTTCTTCTTCAATAATCTTTAATAACATCGTTGTAAAACCATACACTGCATTCGTAAATACACCTTTATCATTATTCAATAATGGCAGTGCAAAAAAAGCACGATAAGCAATGCTATTTCCATCTATTAATACGAGCTTTTTCAACTAAATGCCCCTCTCTTAAAAACCAGTTTTTTCATATAGTTATTGTAGCACACGAAAAAAGAGAGTACCAAAAAGTCCGGTTTTGACTTTTTGGTACTCTCTTGAACAATTACTCTGTAAAGCCCATCAAAATACGAGCATAAGGAGAGTTAGACGGCAAGACAATGACTGTTTCATCACCAATTGTTTTCTCATACGACTCAAGCGTACGATACAACTGATAAAACTCTGTGTCCCGGCCAAATGATTCATTGTAGATACTTGCAGCCTCTGCTTCCCCTTCCCCGACAATTTCATTTGCATCGGCATTGGCAGTTGCAAGAATTTCTGTTACTTCTCGGTCTGTGTTCGATTGAATCCGGTTCGCTTCTGCATCCCCTTGTGATAAATATTCTTGTGCAGTCGCATGACGCTCAGAAATCATCCGGCTATATACAGCTTCTTCATTCTCTTCTGGAAGATCTGTTCGTTTCATTCGAACGTCTGTTAATTTAATCCCGTATTGATTCCGCTCAAGTGCTTCATTGACACGATCACGTACAAGTTCATTAAAACTCCCTCGTTGGGACGTTTCTTCTTCATTAATAATCTCATCAAACTCTAATTGTCCTAATTCTGCTCGAATCGCTGAGAAGATTAACTCACCCATAATGGCTTCCGCACGTTCCTGTGTGACCGTATTTGAGATCATTAGCTGTGGATTTTCAATTCTCCATACTGCATAATGATCGGCTAGTACTCGTTTTTGATCTCTCGTATTAATTTCAGCTGGTGGGATGTCATAAATTAATTGATATTTGGGTAGAGTTGAAACCGATTGGATAAATGGAATTTTATAACTAAGTCCAGGTTGATCTTCAATCCTGACAACTTCACCAAACTGACGAACTACTTTATATTCCCCTTGTTCTACAATAAAAAGATTACTAATGATCGTTGCTAAAATCGCAATTAAAATAATAGCGATCGCTCCAAGCTTTGCGTACTTTCTCCACTCATCACTTGGACGACGTTCATTTAAATCGACAATGTTCTCATCACTCATTAGTTACTCCCTCCTTCAGCAGAACTTTGTCCCCGCTCTAGTGGCCTGATTGGTAAGTAACTTACCGTATCACTATTGCTGTCCATAATATAAATCTCTGTATTTGGTAACACATTTTCAAGGGTTTCTAGAACAAGACGTTGCCTTGTTACCTCCGGATTGACAAGATACTCGTTATAAAGAGCGTCAAATCTTGCCACGTCTCCACGGGCCCGTTCAATTCTTTCTGCTCTTGTTCCCTCTGCACGAGAGATAATAGCATCTTTTTCCCCTTCGACTTCATTGATTTGTTGGTTGCGGTATCTTGTTGCTTCATTAATTTTTGTCAGACGTTCCTCCCGAGCATCCGTTACCTCTATAAAAGCACGACGAACGTCTTCAGTTGGAAGTTCTACATCTTGAAGTTTTACATCTTGTATACTTACACCAATTTGATAGATTTCTAATAACTCAATTAAATTTTCAAAAACCCGTGCCTCTACTTCCGGTCTTTGATCAGTCAGGACTTCATCAATCGTTGTGCTTCCAATAACTGTACGTAAGGCAGATGACGTCGCATTATACAAAACCTCTCTGGCATCAACCGCGCTATACAAATATTGCTCAGGATCTATTATTCGCCATTGAACAGCCAGATCAGCAAAGAGAATGTTTTCATCACCCGTAATCATCTTCGCTTCCCGAGTGAATTCTACCACTTCTCCATCTTCTTCCTTATAGCCTACTTGAAGGTTATAAGTTCCTCTCGATAAAATCTCAACTCTTTGTATCGGCCATGGCATTTTAAATTTTAAACCTGGCTCCGTAATCGTTTCATCTACTTTTCCAAAAGTAATTAATGCTGCTTGTTCCGATTCGTCGACTATGTACCAACCAGTAGCAAGAAAAAGGGCTAGTATTGCGACACCAACGCAAGATCCAAAGCCAACCAGTAATTGCTTAACCGTCATCTTATCATTCCTTCCTTGATGTTCTTGTTTTTATACTCTTTATACGATTCTTTAAATAAATCGGTTTCAATTTTTTTTTAAAGAATCTCACTCTTTTTCATTATAGTACAAAATTCATGCTATTTGGGTCTTTTTACCGGAAAAGCTTCAACATTCATTTACCAATAAAAAAAGACATGAGCACAAAGGGGGGCGCTCATGTCAATCAAAGGGTTGAACTATTAGCAAGATGTAATAGCTTGCCAAGCAGTGATGAAAACCGTTCCCTTTAATTATAGATAAATTTAGTTAAGGTTGTTTTACGACAATGTAAATATTTTGTAAAAAGAGTGTCATCAAGAGACGCTTCTCTTGTGACACTCTTTTGTTCTGACTAACATCTTAAGTTGTTTTTCTAATACAAACTACTCAGCTCGATACCGGTTAAAAGTAATCGTGAAAGTAGTTCCTTTTCCAACCACACTATTTACAACTATTTTGCCTTGGTGTGCTTCTACTAAGTGTTTGACAATAGCAAGTCCCAAGCCAGTGCCCCCAGAATTCCGGCTTCGCGCTCGATCTACCCGGTAGAACCGCTCAAAGATTCTAGGAAGATCCTTCTCACTTATTCCAACACCTGTATCAGTAATTTCTAATGTAATCGTTTCTTCATTTCCTTTCATTAAAATGTTGATCGATCCCGAAACTGGAGTGTACATAATGCCATTATTTATTACATTTATAGCAATTTGTTTTATACGCTCCGTATCTCCTTCAAGTGTTGTATCACCTTCAATACACATCTGTAAATCAATTTGTTTTTCCTGTGCTTTTTCTTTTAATAAATCAATCACTTCACTTACAATATCTTGTAAATTCGTTCTTTCCCAATTCAATTGAAAATAAGCTTGTTCAATTCTTGAAAGGTCTAGTAAATCCTGAATCAAACTTTGCAGTCGCTCACTTTCATTAGCAATAATCGTTAAGAACTTTTCTCGAAGTGGCTCCGTGTTCATCGCTCCATCAAGAAGCGTTTCGGTAAACCCTTTGATGGAAGTGACCGGCGTTTTTAGTTCATGCGATACATTAGCAACAAAGTCTGTACGTACTTGTTCAAGTTTCTTTAACTCAGTAATGTCATGAAGCACAAGGACAATCCCCTTTAATTTATCGCTATTGCTCATGACTGGAGCTGCATATACTTCAAAATGACGTACCTCTAAATGTATCGGGAAGTGAATTTGCATTCTTTGTTTTTTTTCAGTCATAAAAATGGTTTGTACGATCTTTATAAGTTCTTTATGTTGAATCACATCATGGTAAAGTTGATTTTGCCAAAGATCTGTATTTTCTTCGAAGATCTCTTGACATGCACGATTGATTAAGGATATATCGCCTTTAGTATTGATTAAGATTAATCCACTACCCATGTTGTCAATCAAAGTTTCCATACGTTCCTTTTGAGCCTGGTGTCGATTAGTCAGTTGCTCTAAGTTAAAAGCAAGAATATTAATAGACCTTGATAACTGTCCAATTTCATCTCGCTTCCCTTCAGACGTTCTCGCTTTGTAGTTTCCTTCCGCTAACTCATTAGCAACGACCGTCGCACTTTCAATCGGTCCTATCATTTCATTTGTCACACGATACGTAATAGTTACAATAATGATAAAAGCGACAGTAAAGCTGATCCCTAAAATCAACCAAATCTTTTCTGTCATATCAGCTAACGTACGTGTAGAAAGCCCTAAACGCATGTATCCTAATTTATTTCCGTTCTCATCTACAATAGGAATAGCATAATATAGGAGTTCATCTTGTACAGTTTCACTATATCGAATATACGAGACGCTTTCCTCATTTTCAATCGCTTCAATTTCAGGCCTTAGCAAATGATTGTCCATTGTTTTAGGGTCAGTTGCAGACTCACCAATAACGGTACCATCTAAAAGAATTATCGTTACTCTTGAGTCAAGCATTTCCGCTATTTCCAAAGCTCTCTTTTGAGCATTTTCTTCCTCAAGACCATATTCAGCAAGCATATATGCAGCTAAGCTGGCTTCTTTCTCTACTCGATCGGTCAAGTTATTAATGTAAAAATCTTCATATAGCTTTCCTATCACAAACCCTATGCCAATCAATACAAGCAAAGTAATTGATAGAACAGCCAACATGATTTTGAACCTTAACTTATACATTGACTGGGGGCTCCTCCAATTTATAGCCAAGTCCCCGAATTGTCTTTATATAAGTTGGCTTTTTTGTATTTGCTTCAATTTTTTCACGAAGGTGACTTATGTGAACATCCACTATCCTTGTATCACCAACAAATTCGTAATTCCAAACTGCGTTTAGCAACTGATCTCTCGTTAATACACGCCCTTTATGATTAGCTAAATAAAGTAATAATTCAAATTCTTTAGGTGTTAATTCCAGTGCATTATTTTTGAAAAACACCTCATAATTATCTGGATGGATTTCCACTTCTCCAAATTTAATAACATTTTCTGTTGGACCTTGACTTGTATTCGTTTCTAAAAGTACAGGTTGTGCTCTTCTTAGAATAGCTCGAACTCTTGCAACCACTTCACGAGGGCTAAATGGCTTCGTCATATAGTCGTCTGCTCCAAGTTCTAATCCTAAAACTTTATCGAATTCATCATCTTTTGCTGTGAGCATTAAAATCGGAGTTGTTACCTTATTTTGTCTAAGTTGCTTGCATACATCTAAGCCATCCATTTCAGGTAACATTAAATCAAGAACGAGTAAATCAAATGATTCTGTAGTGGCCAATTCTAAAGCCTTTGCACCATCCATTGCTGTTGTGACATCAAAACCCGCTTGCTCTAAGTTAAACTGCAATAACGTAACAATGGATTCTTCATCATCGACAATTAACAAACGCTGTGACATATTAATCCTCCCAAACTCGTTTCAAAAAACGAGTAAATGTAACGGTCCACCCTGCTATATGCCCTAATGGGTTCTTTCTATTTCTATTATTAGTATAGCAAAGTATAGGATAATTGCTATCAAGAAAAACAAAAAAGGGGTTATTCTAAAGGGCTAGTTTGACCTTTAGAATAACCTCCGTAACTAATTAAGATGTCGGTAAAGCAGCCATAACACTACGAACAGACTCAACTGATTTAGCTAATGCTGCTTTCTCATCGTCTGTTAAATCTAGTTCGATGATTTTTTCAATTCCATCTCCACCTAAGATCGTCGGAACACCTACATATAGGTCCTCGTAACCATACTCACCTTCTAAGTAAGCAATTGTAGGAATTACACGTTTCTTATCTTTAATGATCGCCTCAACCATCTGAGTTAGAGATGCAGCAGGTGCATAGTATGCACTTCCATTTCCAAGAAGGCCTACGATTTCACCGCCTCCTTTACGAGTACGCTCAACGATCGCATCTAAGCGATCTTGTGGAATTAGCTTTTCAAGTGGAACTCCACCTGCAGCCGAATAACGGATAAGTGGTACCATATCATCGCCGTGTCCACCAAGAACAAAACCAGTAATATCTTCAACAGAAAGGTTAAGCTCTTGAGCAACAAACGTACGGAATCTTGCTGTATCTAGTACACCAGATTGACCAATGACACGATTTTTAGTGAATCCAGATTCCTTAAATACCGTATATGTCATTGCGTCTGCTGGATTTGTTAAAACGATAATATAGCAGTTTGGAGAATATTTCACAACCTCTTTTGTGACTGCTTTCATTATACCTGCATTTGTGTTAACTAAATCATCACGGCTCATGCCTGGCTTACGTGCAATCCCTGCAGTTATGACAACCACATCAGAATCTTTCGTATCTTCGTAGTTAGAAGTGCCAATGATATTGGAATCAATTCCAGCTACTGGTGTTGATTCAAGCATATCTAATGCTTTTCCTTTTGTTGGACCTTCCATTTGAGGAATATCTAAAAGAACAACATCGCCTAACTCTTTCTGTGCAACCATTAGAGCAGTTGTAGCTCCTGTGAAACCTCCACCGATCACAGAAATCTTTCTACGTTTAATTGCCATAACATATCACTCCCGGATTATAATAGCTTACAATTTAAATTATTACCCAAAGGCTGAAAGAACCAACCTTTGGGTATATATAACTATTACAGGTTTTTAATTAATTCCTCTGCAAATCCTGAGCAAGATACTTCAGTTGCTCCGTCCATTAGACGTGCAAAATCGTATGTTACAACTTTACTTGCAATTGTTTTATCCATAGAACCCATGATAAGGTCTGCCGCTTCGAACCAACCTAAGTGACGAAGCAATAACTCACCTGAAAGAAGTACAGATGATGGGTTTACTTTATCAAGACCAGCATATTTCGGTGCAGTACCATGAGTAGCTTCAAAAATTGCATGTCCTGAGTCGTAGTTAATGTTTGCTCCTGGAGCAATTCCAATTCCACCAACTTGTGCTGCAAGTGCATCAGAAATGTAGTCACCATTTAGGTTCATTGTTGCTACAACATCAAACTCTTTTGGACGTGTTAAGATCTGTTGTAAGAAGATATCAGCAATTGAATCTTTTACAATGATTTTTCCAGCAGCTTCTGCTTCTTGTTGAGCTTTGTTTGCAGCTTCCTTGCCTTCTGTTTCTACGATTTTATCGTATTGAGCCCATGTAAATACTTTGTCTCCGAATTCGCGCTCAGCCACTTCATAACCCCAGTTTTTGAATGCCCCTTCAGTAAACTTCATGATATTTCCTTTGTGTACAAGTGTTACACTCTTACGACCTTCATCAAGAGCATACTGAATCGCCGCACGAACTAGTCGGTCTGTTCCTTCTTGAGATACAGGCTTAATACCAATACCAGAAGTTTCAGGGAAACGGATTTTTGTAGCTCCCATTTCGTTTTGTAAGAACTCGATAAGCTTCTTAACTTCATCAGAACCTTCTTTATACTCAATTCCAGCATAAATATCTTCTGAATTTTCACGGAAGATAACCATATCAGTATCTTCAGGACGTTTTACAGGTGAAGGAACACCTTGGAAATAACGTACTGGACGAAGACAAACATATAAATCAAGTTCTTGACGTAGTGCAACGTTTAAAGAGCGGATACCGCCACCGATTGGTGTAGTTAAAGGTCCTTTAATAGCAATCATATATTCACGTACTGCATCTAGTGTTGCTTCCGGAAGCCACTCACCTGTTTGATTATATGCTTTTTCACCAGCAAGAATTTCTTTCCACTCAATTTTCTTCTCACCATTGTATGCTTTTTCAACTGCGGCATCTAATACACGAGAAGCAGCAGCCCAAATATCAGGTCCAATTCCATCTCCTTCTATGTAAGGTACAATTGGGTTGTTTGGTACATCAAGTACTCCGTTGTTTACTTTAATTACTTCACCGTTTGACATGCTTAATTACCTCCTAATTATTCAAAAAAGTATAAAATATTACTTCCTCTATATGTTGCTATTCTTTTTACCAAATGTCAATCTATGTACAGGGAGGAACAGCCTCCCAGAGTACGCTATTAACGCTGTTCAATTGGAATATAGGTTTGTTTATTCGGTCCAATATATTCAGCACGCGGACGAATTAGTCTGTTATTGCTATACTGTTCTAAAATGTGCGCTAACCATCCAGATGTACGGCTAACCGCAAAGATCGGTGTAAATAAATCATGCTTGATCCCTAAACTATGATAGACACTAGCCGAATAGAAATCTACATTCGGAAGTAGCCCTTTTTCACTCGTTACCATTTCATTAATCTTCTTAGACATTTCATACCACTTTGTCTCACCTGTTATTTCAGTTAATCGCTTAGACATCTCACGTAAATGCTTCGCACGTGGATCTCCATCTTTATAAACTCGGTGACCAAAGCCCATGATTTTTTCTTTGTTATCTAACGCCTTGCGGATATATGGTTCCACATTTTCTACACTGCCAATTTCTGACAACATGTTCATTACGGCTTCATTAGCACCACCGTGCAGGGGACCTTTTAATGCTCCAATTGCTGCTGTAATACCAGAGTATACATCAGAAAGAGTTGCTACACAGACACGTGCAGTAAACGTTGAAGCATTTAACTCATGGTCAGCATGTAGCACTAACGCTTTATTAAATGCATTCACTGCAATTTCGTCTGGCTCATTACCAGTTAACATGTAAAGAAAGTTCGCAGCAAAACCTAGATCTTTACGTGGAGTCACTGGCTCTAATCCCTCGCGCAATCTTGAAAACGCTGTCACTATTGTTGGGATTTGCGCTTGAATCTTGATTGCCTTACGACGGTTTGCAGCCTCATCCATTACATCTGCTTCTTCATCAAATAATGCCAGACTTGAAATTGCTGTACGAAGGGCAGCCATTGGGTGGACCTTGTCAATTGGATATGCCTTCATTTGGTCAATTATCTGTTTTGGTATTTCAGCATGGTTGGCAAGCTCCTGAGTAAAATGACTAAGTTCATTTGCTTTTGGTAATGACCCATTCCAAAGAAGGTATATAACCTCTTCAAAACTCGCATTATCTGCTAAATCATCAATATCATATCCTTGGTAAGTAAGGACACTTTCAATGATGGAGCTAACACTTGATTGCGTTGCTACAATACCTTCTAGACCACGAGTTGTACTCACGTTAACCTCTCCTTTTCTCTAATATCATAAACTTCCTCTAACTAGTTAGTGCTTACACTCCCTATGAAGAGAGAAAGCTACGCTATGTAAGAAGGATGCTCACAAGTTCCATTATAACGATTTATTACACTTTTGTGAACGTTTTCGTGAAAAGTAATTAATAAATTCTAAATCTATAACCTGTGCCATTATTGTGATTCTTTAAAAGGAGCTTTCACTCATCCTCCAAGATGAGTGAAAAACTGGACAATTTTCATTGCAAGATAAGCTATTCCTGCCCCAATTAGTGGTCCAACTGCAACCCCATTAAATAAGGCAACAGCTAAAATCGTACCAAAGACTAAAGCAGTCGTTATATGTGGATCATTTTTTAATAAATCAATGCCGCTCGCAGCAATAATAGCAACTAAGATTCCTGCACCTAGTGCAATCCAAGCATATGACGACTTTACAGCTTCTCCTAATTGCTTAAAACCTATTTCACCTGTGACAATTGGCGTTAATACCGCAATTGTAATAATTGTGACTCCTATATTTATTCCCTTTTGCTGAAAAAGAGGGAATAATTTATCACCCAGTCCTATCCATTTAATAACTAGTAAAAATAGAACCGCTACAATTAGAGATTGATTTTTTGCGACAACTGCCACAAGTAACAAAATCAACATAAAAACGGATGCTTGTGAGAACAAGTAACGACCCTTCTTCCTCACTCACAGAATACTGCAAGTGCACTTCATAGCAGTTTAATTTTATCATAATATTACTAATTCAGCTACTTTTCTAACTTCCTATCAAAAATAACTATTGATCCATTACCTTCTTGTCATTATAACGAAATTTCCATTTTTTATCATTTTATTAAACAATTTTAATAAGAAGCCTTTAGCAATCGTTCGAGTTGCAGGAATCAATAAAAAGAATCCAATAGCGTCAGTAATAAACCCTGGAGTTAATAAAACAACCCCACCTACTAAAATACAAATTCCATCTAGAATAACACCGCTTGGCAATTGCCCTTGCTGCGTTTGAAGCTGTGCAAGTCTCAATGCTTGTAACCCTTCTTTTTTTGCAAGCCAAGCACCTAGTAGGCCTGTTGCAATGATCAACAATATCGTAGGCCAAACCCCAAGGACATTCCCAGATAAAATTAAAACGGCAATTTCAAGGGCAGGTACAATAATAATTAACAATAATAATAATCGAAACATTCTCTGCTCCTTCCTAATTTCAATCAACCATTGACGAAATCAGCTTTTATACGTAAAGAGGAGAAGGGAACTCCCTTCTCCTCACCTTAAATTATAGTACACTCGTGTGACCTCTGTAAATGTCGCCTCGAGCACTATCTACCGTGATTTCTTCACCGTCTGTGAATAGCTCTAGAGCACCTTGAACCCCTACGATAACTGGCGTGCTTAGGTTTAATCCTACAACAGCTGCATGGGAAGTTAAACCACCTTCTTCAGTAATAACAGCTGCCGCTTTTTCAAAAGCAGGGATCATATCTTTATCTGTGCTAAACGTAACAAGGATAGACCCTTGTTTTGTTTTTTCATTCGCTTCTTCAGCAGAACGAGCAGTGACTACACGACCAGCAGCTGAACGACGTCCAATTCCTTGACCCTTAGCAATCACTTCGCCAATGACATGAACTTTCATAATATTCGTTGTACCTGACTCCCCTACAGGGACACCTGCTGTAATAACAACAAGATCACCTTGTTTAATTGATCCTGATTCGATCGCTGTTCCAATTGTTGAATCAAACATTTCATCTGTTGATGACGCTTCCTTGCCTTGAATTGGTGTCACGCCCCAAACTAGGTTTAATTTACGAATTACTTTAGGGTCACTCGCAACTGCTACAATTGGCGATTTGGGACGATACTTTGATACAATACGTGCCGTATGACCACTTTCTGTAGCAGACAAGATCACCGATGCAGATAAGTTAAAAGCTGTATGAGCAACAGACTGGCCAATTGCACTCGTAATTGTAGTCGTTTCCTCTTTTGTTTTCTTACGAAGCATTGAAGCATAATTCAATGCTTGTTCTGTACGGGTGGCAATATTATGCATTGTCTGTACAGACTCAACAGGATAATCACCAGCTGCCGTTTCACCAGAAAGCATGATCGCATCTGTTCCATCAAAAATTGCGTTTGCAACATCACTTGCTTCTGCTCGAGTTGGTCTAGGGTTACGTTGCATCGAATCAAGCATTTGAGTCGCTGTAATAACTGGTTTAGCAACAGCATTACACTTTTTAATTAGTACTTTTTGAACAAGTGGTACTTCTTCTGCAGGGATTTCTACACCAAGGTCACCTCGAGCTACCATTAACCCATCAGAAACTTCTAAGATCTCATCAATGTTATCTACCCCTTCTTGATTCTCAATCTTAGGGATGATATGGATTTCTTCTCCACCATTATTCTCAAGAAGCTCACGAATCTCTAGAACATCCGTTGCTCTACGAACAAATGAAGCCGCAATAAAGTCTACTCCTTGTTCAATACCAAATTTAATATCATCAGCATCCTTATCGGTAATCCCTGGAAGATTCACACTTACATTCGGTACATTTACCCCTTTTTTGTTTTTCAACGTTCCGCTGTTTAATACTTTAGTAATAAGTTCCCCATCACCGATTTCTGTTACTTCAAGTCCAATTAAACCATCATCCAGTAAAATTTTCGATCCAGGTTGAACATCGTTAATTAGACCAGGATATGAAACGGAGATTTTCTTGTTGTTTCCGACAACTTCAGTCATTGACACAACCAGTTCGTCTCCAGCAACTAAATCCGCTACGCCCCCTTCTAACGTTTGAGTACGAATTTCAGGTCCTTTCGTATCAAGCAAAATAGCAACCGTTTTTCCTGTTTTCTCTGCAGCTTCGCGGATGCTACGGATTCTTGCTCCATGTTCTTCAAAGTCACCGTGTGAAAAGTTTAATCGTGCTACATTCATACCTGCTTCAATTAAAGCCTCAAGTTTTTCAATAGATTCGCTTGCTGGACCAATAGTACATACAATTTTAGTTTTACGCATATTATCCTCCTACTTGCTCATATATTTTTTATTTACTTATAAATGTTTGATTACCATACATCCATTTATGGAAACTACTCACAGAGATGTATGGTACTAGTCTAAATACCAAGTGTTTTAAATCGACAATTGTTGAGATAGCTTGTACATTTCCATATCGATCGAATGCTTACGAGCTAATGCCTCATCTATATCATGATAAACAAGCTCGTTTTTCTCTATACCAACAGTTACTCCAGCTTTTCCTTCTAAAAGTAGGTCAACAGCTTTTGCACCTAACCTGCTAGCTAGAACACGGTCAAATCCTGAAGGTGAACCTCCACGTTGAATATGCCCTAATACTGTAACTCTAGTTTCTAAATTGATTTCTTCTTTAATTCGATTTCCAAAATCAAAACCGCTGCCTACACCTTCTGCAACAATAATGATACTATGTTTTTTTCCACGCTCTTGTCCACGCTTTAAACGAGAGATAATATCTGACATTTCATAATCTGCTTCTGGAACGATGATTGTTTCCGCACCATCAGCAAGACCTGACCATAGAGCAAGGTCGCCTGCATGACGTCCCATAACTTCGATTACATATGTACGCTCATGTGATGTAGCTGTATCACGGATTTTATCAATCGCATCAATAACTGTATTTAATGCTGTGTCAAAGCCAATTGTAAAATCTGTTCCAGGAATGTCATTATCAATCGTTCCTGGTACACCAATTGTCGGAAAACCGTGTTCGGTTAACTTCTGAGCGCCTCGGTACGAACCATCTCCACCGATAACAACAAGTCCTTCAATCCCAAACTTCTTCAACTGTTCAATTCCTTTTTTCTGACCTTCAAGCGTCTTGAATTCTTCACAGCGAGCCGTGTATAGTACTGTTCCCCCACGGTGGATTATATCACCTACAGACCCTAATTCCATTTTCTTAATCTCTCCATTTATTAACCCAGCGTATCCGTAAGAGATGCCGTATACTTCTAAGCCATGAAAAATGGCTTTACGCACAACTGCACGAATAGCAGCGTTCATTCCTGGAGAATCTCCACCGCTTGTTAAGACTCCTATTCTTTTCATTTCGTCTCCTCCTCAAACTCTGTAATAAAAATATATTAAAAAGTTCAATGCTAATAGCATGTGTACTTTTAGCCTCAATATAATTATGCAGTTAAGCATTTCCCATTTTTAAAAATACCACTTTAGCGAATTGAATACAATACAGTTAATTCCAACACAAAAAGTGCTTTCACAAAAGTAGAAAGCACTTATCCTTTATTTACAGCGATGGTATCGCTTACATGCGTAAATTGTCCAATTTTTTTATATTTTTCATAACGTTGTTCAACGAGCTCATCTTCTGTCAACTTAGAGAGTTGCGAAATAGATTCTGTTAAAACAGCATCAATAGCTTCACTTTGTTCTGCAAGGTCTCTGTGAGCTCCTCCCTTTACTTCACGAACAATTTCCTCAATGATACCAAGTTCCTTTAAGTCTGGAGCAGTAATTTTCATTGATTCGGCAGCCTTTTTTGCAAGAGAAGCATCTTTCCACAACAAGGCCGCTGCTCCCTCAGGAGAAATAACTGAATAAGTTGAATTTTCGAGCATGTGTAAATGATTGCCCACTCCAAGTGCAAGAGCACCGCCACTTCCACCTTCACCAATTACGATGCAAACAACAGGGACCGTTAAACCTGCCATCTCGAGTAAGTTTCTAGCAATGGCCTCGCTTTGTCCTCTTTCTTCCGCTGCTTTCCCTGGATACGCACCTTTTGTATCAATAAAACAAATGATTGGCCTTTTAAACTTCTCTGCTTGTTTCATCAAACGAAGTGCTTTTCGATATCCTTCTGGGTGAGGCATACCAAAATTACGGTGGATATTCTCTTTTGTATCCTTCCCGCGTTGATGACCAATTACAGTAACGGGACGCCCTTTATATTTCGCTATGCCACCTACAATAGCAGCGTCATCACCATATAGGCGGTCTCCATGCATTTCTAGAAAATCAGTAAATAACTCTCCAATATAATCAAGAGTCGTAGGACGTTCACTGTGCCTAGCAATTTGAACACGTTCCCACGGCTGTAAATTTCCATATATATCACGTTCAAGTTGTTGTAAGCGCTTTTCAAGTTTTGTTATTTCATCAGTTAAGTCAATTTCTTTTTCTTCCGTAAATGTTCGAAGTTCAGAAATCTTATTTTTTAATTCTACAATTGGTTTTTCAAATCCTAATTCACTTGCCATGCTAAGACACCTCCTTTATGAAGCATGAATATCCAATATTGTTGTTAGTAATTCTTTCATTTCAAGACGAGACACAACACGATCTAATTGACCATGCTTCAAAAGAAATTCAGCCGTCTGAAAGTCTTCTGGCAACTCTTGACGAATGGTTTGTTCGATAATACGACGACCCGCAAAACCGATTAACGCTTTTGGTTCAGCAAAATTATAATCTCCTAAGGAAGCAAAACTTGCAGAGACCCCTCCCGTTGTTGGATGAGTCATAATCGAAATAAATAATCCTCCTTGACGACTTAGCTTCTCTAGGGCTGCACTTGTCTTTGCCATTTGCATTAAACTTAAGACGCCTTCTTGCATTCTCGCTCCACCTGAAGCAGAAAAGAGAATAAAGGGAACACCCATTTCGATAGAATGCTCTACGGCTCTTGTAATCTTTTCTCCGACTACAGAACCCATACTCCCCATTCTGAACCTAGAGTCCATAACAGCCATTACTGCTCCGTAACCATTTATGGTTCCTTTCCCAGTAACGATGGCCTCATTTAAATCCGTTTTTTTACGGTCTGCTTCTAACTTTTCCTCATACGTTGGGAAATTAAGCGGGTTTTCCCCGATCATATTTTTATCAAATTCCACAAATGTCCCTTCATCAAACAAACTTTCAAACCGCTCGTACGCAGTCATTCGATGATGATGTCCACACGAGTCACAAACATATAAGTTTTTCTTTAATTCTTTTGTGTACATAATTGTTCTACATGACGGACACTTTGTCATAAGACCTTCTGGAACTTCTTGTTTCGCTCGTTCTGAAGGGATTGTTGCGTATCTTTTCTTTTTCTTCAAAAAATCCTTAAGCATTTTTCCACCTCATTCGCCTAAGCTAACTATTAATTCAGGATATGGTTCTGTCTCCGTAAATAGTACAAGCTAAAAACGACTATTTTCTAAATGGCGTCTCATCGCCTCTGTCGCTCTTTGTTGATCGCGACTTTTTAAAGCATGATAGACTTCCTCATGCTCATTAAGGGAGACGAGCATCCGTCCTTCCCTTTTTAATGAGCGCTCAATCGCAACTTTATTATATTCAACAAGTGAGACCCACAGATTAAGGAGTAACCGATTATGACTAGCCTCGACGATTGTCTTATGAAATAAATAGTCTTCTTCAACTGGTAAGTCTCCATGGGACCATTCTTCTTTCGCCTGGTTAACCAACTTTTCCAATTGATTAACAGCCTCATCAGTAATCCGTTCGCAAGCTAATTTAAGTGCTTCAAGCTCTACTATTCGTCTTGTTTCTGTCAAATCCTTCCTTGCATTTTCATCTTTAAGAAGAAACGATAAGAGAATTTCTACAAGCCGATAGCTACCAAAAGCCTTTATGTAGGTTCCTTCACCACGTCTTGTTTCTATTAAATCTAATAATTCAAGAGCCCTTAACGCCTCACGAACAGAGGAGCGACCGACATCAAGACGGTCGCTCAATTCTCTTTCCGATGGTAACTTGTCCCCACTTGCCAATTGATCTTCATTAATAATGTTATTGATTTGCTTAATGACTTCTAAATAGACTTTCGGTTGTTCCGATGACATTTGTCACCCTCACCTCAGTTATAAACATATTATTTATTTTTCATCCCCGATAATGGCAAGTTTTCTTGTTTTTTCAGCTATTTTTTCTGGATCAACCTGTTTTCTAGCAACACCTGTTTCCATCGCTGTTTTAGCAACTGCTGCTGCAACTGCTGGTGCAACACGTGGATCAAATGGAGCTGGTATAACATAGTCAGGTGATAGATCTGCTTCAGCTATTAAGTCAGCAATAGCATAAACAGCTGCAACCTTCATCTCTTCGTTAATATGCGTAGCTCTTACATCCAGTGCACCGCGGAAGATACCAGGAAATGCTAATACGTTATTGACTTGATTTGGAAAATCTGAACGACCTGTTCCTATTACACTGGCACCTGCTGCTCTTGCTTCTTCCGGCATAATTTCTGGAACCGGATTAGCCATTGCAAAAATGATAGGATTTTCATTCATGCTCTCGATCATTTCTTTTGTTAAAGCACCGGCAACAGAAACGCCAATAAACACATCCGTACCTTTAATAACGTCAGCTAAATTCCCTTCAAGTCTGTCAGGGTTTGTATTTTTTGCAACCTCAGCTTTCATATCATTCATCCCGTACGTGCGGCCTTCAAAGATAGCTCCCTTTGAGTCACACAAAATGATATCACGAACACCCATACGCTGCATAAGCTTAATAATTGCAATTCCAGCTGAACCTGCTCCATTTGCAACAACTTTTATTTCAGATAACTTTTTCCCAGAAATCTTTAGTGCATTAATTAAACCAGCTAAAGTAACAATCGCAGTACCATGTTGGTCATCATGAAAAACTGGGATATTTGTTTCTTTCTTTAGTCTTTCTTCAATTTCAAAACATTCTGGTGCTGCAATATCTTCTAAATTAACCCCGCCAAAAGTTGGCTCCATTAGTTTAACAGTTTCAATAATTTTCTCAACATCATTTGTCCGTAAGCAGATTGGAAATGCATCTACCCCAGCAAATGATTTAAATAATACAGCTTTTCCTTCCATTACAGGTAAAGAGGCTTCTGGACCAATATTTCCAAGTCCTAGTACGGCTGTCCCGTTACTAACAACAGCAACCATGTTGCCTTTCATCGTATACTCATAAACTGTTTCAATATCTTCGAAAATCTCTTTACAAGGTTCAGCTACCCCCGGAGAATACGCCAAACTTAAATCTTTAGCGTTTCTAACAGCGACTTTTGTTTTTGATTCCAGTTTCCCTTGGTTAACACGATGCATATGTAAGGCTTCTTCTCTTGTGGTTGCCACAACGACACTCTCCTTCTTCTTTCTAGATAATTGTAAGATCTTTTACTGGTCAGACCACCTAAAACATTTCTAATTATATAGAAAAACTGCTCATTAGCCAAGTACAAAAGCTGAATTTTTTATCATTCTTTTAAGATGACATTATTATATCCTAATATCTTTTTTAATGTATTGATAGAAGATTCATCGGCTTTGACCCTATACTCATCACTTAGATGTTTTGTTTGTTTCGTTTGTTCATAATACAGGATGACCGGGATTTTCCCTTGTTTCTCCAATAAGGCCGATTTCACCTGTTCTAATATAACTGGCGTTTGATGGTTCGAGCTAATTCGCAAATACAAGGTTGTTACATTTCCTCTTGTCTCAAGAATTGATTTGACTAATCCTATCTTTCCAACAATAAACTGGGCTCGTCCCCTTGATTCATCATAGTGACCTTCTACCATAACTAATTCCCCGTCAATGACTGCTTGATGTGAGCTTCCCCAAATTCGTGGAAAAATAACAAGCTCCCCACTGCCTGATTCATCTGTCAGTTGCGCAAAAGCCATAGATTCCCCTTTTTTGGTTTTAATCCTTCTTACTAGTGTCAGAAGTCCAGCCACCCGAATTGTTTCTTTACTTTTGGACGCATCTTGTAACGTAAGTCTCCCTAACTCCTGTAATTGGCTTTTATATTGTTCAATAGGGTGTCCTGATAAATAAAATCCTAATGATTCTTTCTCATAATCTAACTTTTCTTGAATAAGAAGCGGCTCCATTTCTTTGTATTCAGGCGTTTGAATATCAAGTGTAAACAGCCCTTCTGTTTCATCTTGAAACGAATTCACTTCTTCTGCAAACTTCCATGCGTCTTCAACTGAAAATAATAACGTTGCCCGTTCAGGGTGAAAATCATCCATTGCCCCAGCCTTGATTAAATTTTCGATTGCTTTTTTATTTACAATCTTTTGGTCGGTTTGAACAGCAAAATGAAAAAGGTCTTTAAACGGTTCCTTTTCTCTAGCTTGTACGATCCATTTGGCCGCTTGAAATCCTACATGAGCAACTGGAAGTAATCCAAAACGTATGCCTTCTCCTTCAATTGTAAACAATACGTGGCTCTTACATACAGAAGGAGGAAACACCTCATAGCCTGCTTCTTTGCACTCTCGAATGTGATGAGCTAATTTATCTGCATTATTCCACACACCTGATAGAAGAGCCGTATAAAAAGCTAAAGGATAATTCGCTTTTAAATAAGCCAACAAATAACTTATCATACTATAAGCAACGGCGTGGCTCCTATTAAATCCATAATCAGCAAAACGTTCAATCAATTCATATACTTCAGTTGCAACTTGCTCGGTGTAGCCCTTATCCATTGCTCCGTTAATAAATGCATCACGATGCTTATTAAGCTCGCCCTTCTTCTTCTTACTAATTGCCCTCCTAAGATTGTCCGCTTGTGCAAGTAAAAATCCTGCCATTTTTGAAGCCACTTCCATGATTTGTTCCTGATAGACGATAACGCCATACGTTCTTCTTAATATTGGTTCAAGGTCTGGGTGCGCATATAATACTTCTTTCGTTCCATGCTTTCCACTAATGTAAGAAGGAATGTACTCCATGGGACCTGGTCGGTACAACGCATTAACCGCCACAATGTCTTCAAATTCCGTTGGCTGTAATTGCTTGAGCACTTGCCTCATCCCGTCTGATTCGAGCTGAAAGATCCCTGTGGTTTCACCACTACCTAACAATTTGAAAGCTTTTTGGTCATCTAATGGGATTCTAGAAAAATCTACCTTCGAGCCATAATGATGCTCAATTAATCGAGCAATGTTTTCTAGTAATGTCAAGTTGCGCAATCCGAGGAAATCAAATTTAAGCAAGCCAACCTTTTCTACTACATCCATGGTTGCTTGCGTGAGTGAAATGGATGATTGCCCAGCTTGTAGTGCTATGACACCTGTTAAAGGTTCTGCACTTATCACCACTCCAGCTGCATGTGTAGATGCATGCCTAGGCAAACCTTCTAATTTTTTTGCGATTTCCCAAAGAGCGGCTAGCTCATTGGAATCACTTATTAGCGATTGAATACGTGTACTACTTTGTATGGCTTTTTCTAACGTAGTTCCAGGGACTGCTGGGATTTCCTTTGCTAGTTGACCGATTACATAACTATCAATTGCAAGTGCCTTGCCCACATCGCGAACGGCTGCCCTTGCCGCCAATGTCCCAAATGTAATAATTTGCGCTACGTGCTCATGACCATATTTACGTTGCACATATTCGATAACTTCATCGCGTCGGTGATCAGGAAAATCAATATCGATATCTGGCATCGAAACACGCTCATGATTTAAGAAACGTTCGAATAACAAGTCATACTGCAAAGGATCTACGTCTGTAATGTAAAGAACATAGGCAACAAGAGAACCTGCTGCAGACCCTCTTCCAGGTCCGGTTAATATCCCTTGTTCTTTCGCGTATTTCATAAAATCCCATACAATTAGAAAATAATCATTAAACCCCATTTGATTAATAACAGCTAATTCTTTGTTTAGCCTAGCATTCACTTCGTCTGTTAGATCTCCATACCGTCTTTTGCAGCCTTCCTCACACAATGACCGCAATACATCACTTGCCTTTGCATCTTCTAAAGGGAATTTAGGAAGTTTTCGTTGTCCTAGTTCGAGTTGAACGGAACACAACGAGGCAAAGTGACTTGTATTGGCTATAGATTGCGATTCCTTAGAAAACCGCTCACGCATTTCGCTTGGACTCTGTAAATAAAAGGACCGCTCCTCTTGTTTTAGAGGGTAATCCTCTGCTTTCACACCTTCTCTAATCGCACGAATTACTTGATAGGAAGCCGCATCTTGTCTTTCTAAAAAACGTGCCGGATGGGAAGCCAGAAGCTTCATTCCGCTTTTCTCTGAAAATCGTTTTACCTTTTCTTGTCTATCTTCGTTTTGTCCATCTAATGTCTGAAGTTCCAAAAACCAATCAGTACGCTTTGTGCCCCCCTTCCATGTCTCACACCACGTAAACGCCTTGTCAAATTGACCATTATTAATCTCTTCATCTAATGGACCTTTCTGAAAAGGAATGACAACTAAAACATCATGAAAGTACGGGACCACTTCTTGTTTTGTTAAGCTAGGTACTTTTGATTGTTGATGCCCAATTTTTGTTGCTAACCTAAGAAGGTTTGCATATCCTGATTCATTCTTGGCATAAACCCGAATAAGACCAAACTTTCCTTCTTTATACTCAATCGTTAACTCAAGTCCAAATATCGGTTTGACGTTATATTCTAAACAAGCTTGGTAAAAAGGCACAGCACCATACATAACATGATGATCACATAATGCGAGCGTATTGTAACCAAGCTCTCTCGCCTTTTTAACCAGTTCCTCTATTCGATTCGTTGATGATAGAAGACTGTATTCACTGTACACATGCGTCTGAACAATCTCCATTCAACTCTCCTCACCTTTCATCCTTTGTATTTCTAGTATAGTACAAATTTAGTGTCAATGAATATGAGAGGGCCTTACGACTTTTTAATTCCTAGTCATAATTTTCACTTTTTCTACTTATAAATGATATGGATAAGCTCTTTTATCTGATCTGAAATAATGAAAGTGGGTGGAACCACATGCTAAGTCGCGAACTTCTCGCAACGTTAATTATTGATTTCTTTGTCGCATTCGGCGTTATCATCGGTGGGGCCATCATTGGTGGTATTGGTGCATTTTTAATAGGGAAACCACCGTTATCAGTGATGCATGATTTAGCCGGAAGCTTAAAGATTTGGGCCATCGTTGCCGCAATCGGTGGAACATTTGACGCAATTACTAGTATAGAGCGCGGCCTCTTTTACGGAACTCATGACGATATTTTTAAAACAGCGTTTATGATCTTTGCTGCTTTATGCGGGGCGCAGTCTGGAACAGTGTTGATTCAGTGGATTGTCGGGGAGTCATTATCACCATGAGGATTCCTCCTTTTTATGAACGTCCGACTGTAAAGCGTTTTTTTGCCGGGGTAATCATAGGAGTAATAATTGGTTGGTTCTTTTTTATCTATCAATATGGACAAGTGTATGAAGGATTAGTATTTCGAATATCTGAACAGCAAGCGATCATTAACGAGCTTCAAGACGATATTGATTTATTACGCAGTGAACAAAGCAGGCTGAACGAAGAGAATCAAAAAAAACTAACTGTCCAAGAAATAGATATACAATTTAGTAACGACCGCAAGCTTCGGCTTAATCAATTAACATTATTAGATTTAAAGCAGCAGGCCTTAACTGAATTGCAATATATTAAACGAAAAGATATCGAAACGGTATCAAATATGAATGACCTTATGATTAGCAACCTCGAAAATAAAGTTTTCCGTGCTGGAGATAAACGGTATCAATTGGAAGTTGAACATGTACATCTTTATACAACTGTTCGAATTATCGTTAAAATTATTCCTTCCAACAGTTAATTATCATATTTTTTTGAACGTTGCGCCATACTCCAGTCTATTCTTCTAATCTACTGTATAATAAGTATAGAATCTCATTACGATATGGGAGGGATATTAATGGACATTACCGGAAAAGAAATGGTGATCAATCGGAAGGAAATGGCCTTAAAAAAAGTCGAAAAGATAAAAAGTGGCTTTTCTGCATTTGCCGAATCAAAAGAAGTGATCGAGCTCATCCGAAACGAGCTCAAGAAACAAACAATTGATGTACACGAAGACATAACTGAGGTAGGATCTTGGTTTACACCTATCAATAAAATATAGAGTTTTTGCTAGAAAGGAAGAACGATTGTAGTAAGGAAAGAGCATCAGGTTTTAGAGGGCACTGAGAAAGGTTGGTTTTTACCTTTTCAGTGTCCTCCAAGCAATGAGCAGAGCCGTTGCAATATATTAAAAAGCCTTCTATGAGTGGTTTTCTCATAGAAGGCGCGCAACGTGCGGAGCCATTGCTACTTAATCAAGGCACTGAGAAAGGTTGGTTTTTACCTTTTCAGTGCCCTCGGTTTTAGCCTGATGCTCTTTTGGCTTCTGTAAGTTATTGTTGGCTTTCATGAATCAGATGGCCTCTCTGCTGATCCTTGGAACCTCATTCTCTCTAGTTTTTTACTTACACATATCAACTAACTTTTTCACAATTTCTTCTGTTTCCTCCCACGAGTATGCCGTTGCTCCTGCAGCCATAGGGTGTCCTCCACCGTTATGTTCAGCTGCAATCTTATTTATCACGGGGCCTTTCGAACGAAGCCTTACTCGAATCTTGCCCTCGTCTTCAACAAAGAACACCCACACTTTCAGTCCTTCTACATCAGAGAACGTATTAACAAGCTGTGATGATTCTGTAGACGTAACATTAAATTTCTCTAGGTCCTCTTTTGTTAATCGCATCACCCCAACTTCATTTTCGATGATTGAAAAATGTTGAAGTACATACCCTTGTAGTCTCGTAATTTTCAAATCTTTTTTATGTAGATTCGAGTAAAAGGCATTTTGATCAAACGTTTGTTTAACTAAAAGACTTGCTCTTTGTAGCGTTTCTGGAGTCGTATTTGTATACCTGAAACGACCTGTATCACCTACAATCCCAGCATATAACAATAATGCAGAAGATGAATTTAGCTTATACCCAGCTGTTTTTCCTTGTTCCACAAATTCAACAATCATCTCACTCGTCGAGCTATATGTTGTATCAACCCAATGTAGGTCTCCATATGGTTCTTCATTTGGGTGATGATCGATTTTAATGAGGAACACGCCTTGATCATAACGTTTATCATCTATTCTAGCTATGTTAGCTGTATCACATACAATAACAAGCGCTTGATTATATTCATGATCTGAAACAAAATCCATCTTGCCTAAAAAAGCTAGACTCTGCTCCTCTTCTCCTACCACGAGGACTTTCTTGTTTGGATAGCGTTCTTTAATCACTTCAGCTAATCCCAGCTGTGATCCTAATGCATCAGGATCAGGTCGTTCATGTCGGTGGATAATGATCGTCTCGTATTGATTAATAGTTTCTTGAATCTCTTTTATCATGATTTCTTCCTCCTTAAAGTACTTGTTCACTGTTCCTCCACTGGCAAATTCGCTCTTCTCGATATACAATGGCTACTAGAGGTTATACTTATAACATACGATCGATAAGTTTTTTTAACCAACTAGATTTTAGGGAGGTTCATTTGTTGGATAAACTGTTAACAATTATTATCATTATTTCAGCTGTCTTTTTCTTATATAATAAGATTAGAATGTGGCGCTCAAAAGAATCTTTATTAAAACGAATTTATCAAACTAAATCTTCTTTGTCATTAGGATTTTTCCTAACGGCGTTTGGTGCAAATCTACTCATCTATAATAGAAGCGTAGTTGACCTTGTAGTAGGTGCGATGTTTGCCATTCTTGGTGTTGCAAACATCGTTTATGGATACCGTGCTTCTCGTCATTACGTCGCACAATTAGAGGATTAATCAAAAACAGGAAGGGCTTGCATCCAGGATATGATGTATGTTGTATATCCAACATACATGCCATACGGAGCAGACCCTTCCATTGTTTAGTTCGTTAGTCAATCACTTGAGCCATCATCATTGCCTTTCCAACGATAGCTGATTCGTGATATAGCTCAACATCAATCTTTCCATGCTTTCGTCCAACTTCAAGAATCTTAGGTTTGATTGTAATCACACTATCAATTTGCACTGGTCTTAGAAAATACAATGTAATGTTTTCGACAACCAAATCCCCTTTTTTAAACTTCCGCATGACACGACTGCCTATTTCCGTTACGAGTGTTGTAATAACTCCATTAGAAATTGTCCCTAGCTGATTGGTCATTTGTGGCGTTACTTCACATTCAAAGGTTAATTCCTCTGAAGTTGAAATATCCTGTACTCGGCTTGTAACTATATCCTCAATCGTTTCACCGATATGCGGCTGCTTCTGAGCCATTTGCAGTGCTTTTAAGACATCCTGCCTGCTGATTACACCTAGTAACTTTCTTTTAGTATCAATAACAGGAAGTAATTCAATTCCTTCCCAAACCATGACATGCGCCACTGCTGCAATAGACGTCCGTTCATTTACGGTAATAGGGTTCTTTGTCATCACCTTTTCAATTGACGTCTGTTTTGAAGCGCCGAGTACATCTTTTGCTGCAACCATCCCTTGAATTTTCAAATTTCCATCGATAACAGGATATCTGCTGTGGCCTGTTTTGTTATTTAAATCATGCCATTTCTCAACCGTGTTTTGCGTGGTCATATAGAATGTATCTTGAAAAGGGATCAAAATATCGTCTACTAAAACAATTTCTTTTTTTATGAGTTGGTCATAAATCGCACGGTTAATCATTGACCCAACCGAAAAAGTATCATAGCTCGTTGAAATAATAGGCAGTTCAAGCTCATCTGCTAACTCAATCACTTCGTCACTTGTTCCAAACCCACCTGTAATCAGAACGGCAGCCCCAGCTTCTAAGCCAACCTTATGGACTTGATCACGATTTCCAACAATTAAGAGGTTTCCTGGATCTACATACCTCATCATCGCTTCCAGTTTCATTGCCCCAATGACAAAACGATTTAACGTCTTATGAAGCCCGTTTCGACCACCTAATACTTGTCCATCTACAATGTTGACGACTTCTGCATATGTAAGCTTTTCAATATTTTCTTTTTTCTTATTTTCAATTCGAACGGTACCAACCCGTTCAATCGTACTAACTAACCCTTGATTCTCAGCTTCTTTAATTGCTCGGTAAGCTGTTCCTTCACTAACTGTAAGAGCTTTCGCGATCGAACGTACGGAGATTTTCTCTCCTACTGTAAGATTCGTAATATATTCAATGATTTGCTCATGCTTTGTAGCCATGATAGCCACCACACTTTCACTCAGCTGTTGTACTGATACACGTATTCTGTACTAATGCCATTATACGTCTGAAAGTTCGGACTATCAAGGCTCTCTTATTAGCCACGCAGTTTTTCACGTGATGGGCTTTCATATCGAATAGGTACAGCCACGCGTCTTCTACGTCTTTTTTGGTATAACAGGTGGAGACCATTTCCACTAATCACAAACATCGCAAACACGAGCCATGACCAAGCAAACACCCTGTCCATTCCAGAGCCATCAAACGGTAAGTATTCTAATCCATACACAACCATTGCTACGGCAAGTAAAAAGGACAAAAACAACCGTTGTTTCAAAGACATCACCCCACTACATGTTTGTACATTCTATGCACCAAACAACAGAAAAGACCAAGAGCCTATTGAAAAAAGGTGCACTTCCCTTTTTTCAATAGGCTCGAAGCAATGAGCGGAGCCGCTGTTTTCTTTTAAGCCATTTGAGCGGGCTTCTCAAATGGCGCACGGCGTGTGGAGCCATTGCTCACTTGTTCGCTCTCTCAAAATATGAAAAAAGAGTGTTCTTCCCTTTTTTCAATAGGCTCGAAGCAATTAATGAAAAAAGAGTGAAGCATATACTTCACCCTTCCCTGAAACTATGTTTCTAACTCACAACTCAACCGACTCTCCAACGGCTAAGGCAAGACCTTTTTTTCCTGATAAGTTCTCAGCAAACTCAACTGGGTCTTGTTCAATAACAGGGAACGTATTGTAATGGATTGGTACGACGCGCTTAGCTTGAAGCCATTCTGAAGCAACTGAGGCGTCCTCTGGCCCCATTGTAAAGTTATCACCAATTGGTAAAAATGCTATATCAATTGAATTTCGTTCACCAATTAATTTTAAATCACTAAATAAAGCCGTGTCTCCTGCGTGAAAGATTGTCTTCCCTTCAGCTGTAAATATAATCCCTGCAGGCATTCCTGTATACACAATTTTTTGTTCTTCTTCAACGGTATATGATGACCCATGAAATGCCTGTGTTAGCTTCACTGTACCAAATTCAAACTGATGAGATCCGCCAATATGCATTGGGTGGGTTTTGACACCTTGCCATCCTAAATATGTAGCAAGCTCAAAAGGAGCAATAACAAGGGCATCGTTTTTCTTTGCAAGCTCAACAGTATCCCCAACATGGTCATTATGTCCATGTGTTAATAGGATAACATCAACTTTGAGCTCTTTTGCATCTAAATCTGTAAGCTGATTTCCTGTAATAAATGGATCAATAATAATTCTCTTATTTTTCGTTTCAATTTGTACAACAGAATGTCCATGATAACTAACCTTCACTAAATATCGACTCCTTTTAAATAATCTTTTTCCCTATCAATTTATTTAACCAACAACTACTAGATTTCCTGCAACTATTTATGATTCTTTTCTTTCTCCACTTTGAAAGAGCGTTTGCTTTTTCACTCCTGTTGTCTCTGTCACATACGAAGCTTCTAATACCGCTGTTGAATCAATTGAGAGAACGATATCTTTTAATTTCGGATACATAAACCGATTTGTTATGCAATAAATAATTAATCTTTCGTCTCCTGTGTAGCCACCTTGTCCATACAAATATGTGATGGATACATCGAGTTCTTCCAATAGTTTGTTGCCTATAACATGAGGTTTCTCTGAAATAATCATCACCGATTTGCCCTGGTTTAAACCATCCAAAACAAAATCAATCATTTTAGAAACGATATAAAAAACAGCAATACTAAACATCGCTTGCTCCAATGTAAATACAAAGGCAGCTGCTGTAAGGATAATCGCGTTAATAGCTAATAAAAACGTACTAATTGAAATATGAAAACGTCTATTAACCCAAATCGCAACCATTTCCGTTCCGTCAACTGCTCCTCCAGCTTTTACGACAAGTCCTATTCCTAAACCAAGCATCAAACCTCCATATAAGACAATTAATACTTCTGAAGATGTAATGGCTTGCATCGGAGCCAACCACCATAACGCCGCCGTTGTCACGGCATTAGCATATAAAGTCCGTATCACAAATTTCCTCCCCATAAACCGTCCAGAAATAAGAAGAGTAGGGACATTCAAAGCTAGGTATACAGCCCAGATAGGCCATCCCAATTGAGAATTTGCCATGATCGCTATTGCCGTTACACCACCATCAACAAGGCCATTCGGTGCTAGAATTAGTTCCAAACCGGCTGCAACGATGATCGAACCAATCGTTAAAGTAAGGTAATTAAAAAATGTTTTCATTTGTTTCCCCTCTTCTCCTTATCTATCTTATTTTAACATATGATGTTAAATTAAGAATAATCATACAAGCTTTGAAAGGAGTTATCATGATAGAAAATCGATTACAAACTTTGCAAACATGGTTAAAAGGCGAAAGTGGAGCGTATGCTTTTATTCAAGGAAAAGCCAATTTATTTTATCTTACTGGGTTTCGATGCGAGCCTCATGAACGGCTAGTTTCTTTGCTTGTCTTTCAAAATGAAGAACCTATCCTCATTTGTCCAAACATGGAGAAGGACCTTGTACGACAATCTGGGTGGAAATATCATATTATTGGTTATAGTGACCATGAAAATCCATGGGAGCTCATTTCAAAATATGTAGCTTCATTAAAAATAGATGGTTCCAACATTGCCATTGAAAAAAGTCTGCTCTCTGTAGCTAGAGCGGAACAATTAAGAGAGCTTTCAAGAGGAACAGACTTCATCTGTTGTGAAACGAAAATAATGAATCTACGCCTAATTAAGAGTGATGAAGAAATTGCTATTTTACGAGAGGCTGCAAAGCTGGCAGACTATGGTATTGAAGTTGGCGTGCACGCTCTTTCGACTGAACGGACGGAAATGGACGTACTGGCAATGATTGAGTTTGAGTTAAAGCGAAAAGGAATTGCTGAAATGTCATTTGGAACTCTTGTACTTAGCGGTGAGCGGTCTGCTAATCCTCATGGCAAACCAAGTATGAAACGCCTACAGGAAGGTGAGTTTGTTTTATTTGATTTAGGAGTTGTGTTAGAAGGCTATTGTTCTGATATAACAAGAACCATTGCCTTTGGTCAAATAACGGAAGAGCAGCAAAACATCTACAATACCGTATTGCATGCACAAACAGAGACATTAAAGCTATGTCAAGCCGGCACCGTTTTGGGCGATTTAGACCGCAAAGCGAGGTCCATTATTACAGATGCTGGCTATGGCTCTTATTTTCCTCATCGAATTGGTCATGGATTAGGGACAGAAGTCCACGAGCTCCCTTCACTTAACGAAACTAATAAAGATCAGCTACAAGTCGGAATGACTTTTACCATTGAGCCTGGAATCTACGTTCCAAAAACAGGTGGCGTTAGAATTGAAGATGATGTGTTGATTACGGCAGATGGCTATGAATGCTTAACAGAATTCCCAAAAGAACTACAAGTCATTAAGTAATGGCTTCTAGGGCACTGAGAAAAACAGTGCCCTAAACTTTTCATTTTTTATTCAGGTTTGTTGTCTTTCTTCCACTCATATGGTACTTTCGACCAATTATATACCATCATAATCAAGACCATTACCACGCAAATACTAATATTCAGTAACCAGTTAACTTCCCTATGAGAATCGATTTTATGTTTATCTAATTGAACGTTAGCCATCGTTTCTCCCACCTCTTTTTATCGTTCTATTACTTTCGAAAACGTCATTCAACATTCCTGCTTGAGTGACTGAAGATCACTTTTAGAACCTAAATGAATACCTTAGAAATAAAAAAACTGCACCCAAATGTTAGATCACAACGGAATGCAGCTTTCTCTTTTTTTAATTAAACGAATCCACCGAACGGCCTTTTATTAAATAGCAAATGCGTGGTTTCCTATTACCTTTACAACTTCACGCGTAAAAATCCAATCGCTTGTTGCTGTCTCAGGGTTATAGAAGAAAACAACGTCGCCTTCAATTCCTTGATAGGCTAACGCTTCTTCCACAGCATCATACGCATCCTGATCAGCTGGTTCATTAATGGAGTTATTTAGCACAGGTTCAAATGCATTCGTTTCATAAATAACTTCCTCAATTGTATCAGGAAACTCTTCATGTTCCACACGATTGAGCACGACCTCTGCCACTGCCACTTTACCAACATATGGCTCTCCTTTTGCTTCGGCGTGAACGAGTTGAGCAAGTAAATCTTTTTCTTCATCAGAGATTGTTAGCTCATCATCTCGGTTTTCTTTTAAGGTCATAAATAGATTAGGCTCGTCCTCAAAACATGCGTTTTTTATCTTCTCTTCAAATTGGTTAAAACCATATTTCACGCACAACAATTCCAAAACGTCACCTAGTTGACTAGACACATTTGCTTTGGCTTTTACTTTATTTGCAGTATAGGAACCGATTACTACGATTACTGTCATGAGAAAGACAAATATAATTTTCATTGTTTACCCTCCTGTTTTTGTAATGATACAGGCTCATTTAAAAAGACTAACAGTTTTTCGTAAGAATCTCATTAGTAGATGATTGGTAGGCTTACCAATTTGTTTAGAGGTTTAGCAAATTTCTTGGAATCTTCGGCTTTATAAAAAAAAAATAGACCAAATCAACACGATTTTGGTCTTAAAAATATTATATTTTTATGATCTTCCTTCTCTAAACGCCGTTACTCTATGACTTCATGATTTCTCTTTAAAATTGCTACGCTTCCCAAACCCATGTGAACAACTTACTATCTTGATTCATATAGCGTATATCTAGGCGCTCAATGTCCGGATGAAATGAGTTTTTTAGGCGTTTTACTAAATCGTCTACATCAGCATGTTCATCCAGCTTTAATTCTTGGACGATCTCTTCCACTTTCTCTTTTGCCTCTGCACCCTTTACTACCCGCTCTCCTTGCTCATATTCATAATGATTCGGACTATCATATTCCCATTCATAATTAACACCATTTTCAACAACTGTTACCCTAAGAGAAAATGCTGTCATCAGCTCTGTCCCAGCCGCCTGAACCGGCAAACATAAACCCAAAATAACTACCATAACAAAAGACACAACATACCATTTCATCATAAACATCACCTCATCATTAAAGTGTGTTAAATAATGGAATGTTATACAAGAGGCCCATCAAAAAAAGACGATCTTCCTTTTTTGATGGGCCTCTTGGCAATGTGCGGAGCCGCTGCCTGCTTTTTTAAGCCTAAAGGAGCTATCTTCTCCTTTAGGCGCGCAGCGTGGGGAGCCATTGCCACTCTTCCCTGATCCTTCTTCAAAAAAAGACGCTCTTCCTTTTTTTGATGGGCCTCTATCACCGATACCGATGAATCACATCGACTCCTCCAGTTACTTCAAGAACCGTACCCGTGACCATGTCTGCATTTTCATCACAAAGGAACAAAATGGACCTTGCGATATCTTCCCCTGTTCCAGATCGACCAATCGGGGTGTCACCATCTGGCTGCTGCCTAGCCTCTTGAATCGTGGCTTCTTTCATATTTCCTAAAATGTTCCCAGGGCAGACCATATTCGCTGTAATACCATATTCAGCTTCTTCAATTGACACGGTCTTCATTAGCGAAACTAGACCGACTTTAGCTGCCGCGTAAGCTGATCGATATATCCAACCAGGTGCACTATTGGCTCCTTGGAAACCGTATGTAACAATTCGTCCAAATTTTTGATTTCGCATAATAGGGACAACGTTCCGTAATAAATGGTAGACAGCACTTAAGTTGCCTTCAATCATTTCGTACCATTCTGACTCTTCGTAATCAACGAGTTTCTTCCGTTCGAACACATAAGGACCTGCATTGTTAATCAAGATGTCAATTCTTTTAAAGCGTTCCATTGCTAGACCTACTGCCCGATGAATATCTTCCTTTTTTGTTACATCAGCTTGAACAAATTGCAGGTGATCAGTATACTTCTCCCATTTCTCTTCCAAAAATTTCACAACTTCTTTATCACTTCGAAATGTTACAGTAACAGAATATCCTTTAGCAAGTAGAGATTCTGTCACTTGTACCCCTAATCCCTTCGTTCCAGCCGTAATGAAGGCATGACGCATGTCTACTCCTCCTCACCCATATGGTTCTACATGTAAATGATACTATGTTTTAGACAGATAGTAAAAAAAGAGACTGTTCCATAGCTACTATAGATAAACCTGTTATAAGGTTTATCTATAGACTATGAATACAGTCTCTTTTAATGATGATATGGATAGCAGTTAATACTTTGTTTTATCGTATTGGTGCTCCATCTCGTCTTGATGACGCTGTTCATGCGTCCCTTGACTATAAGAATCCATTAATTGCTGATGCACGGACATTTCTCCTTCTGCATCGTAAACGTGGTTCGTTAATTTATGTTCTTTCATGTTGATGTACCCCCTTCTAAGTATTCAATCGCCTACTTAGTATGGGGCAGACCAACTAGTTTTATGTGTTCACATAAGCAAACCTTCTCTTAAATATTTAAGCATTTTTCAGCCTTCTTAAGGGCTACTTTCACTTGATCAAATCCAGTTCCTCCTGCACTATTTCGACGAGCAACAACTGTTTTTGGATGTAGAACATCAAAGATATCTTCATTAAATAAATTGCTGGCTTCTTTGTAGTCTGAGAAAGGTAGATCTAGCAAGAACACACCTTTTTGTATCGCAACAAGTACTAGTTTTCCTACTACTTCATGCGCTTCTCTAAAAGGCATCCCCTTTGTTGCTAAATAATCAGCAAGCTCTGTTGCATTTGAGAAGTCTTGATGAACAGCTTTTTCCATTGTATCTGTATTAACTGTCATCGTTTCAATCATGCCAGCAAAGATATTAAGTGAACCTTTGACTGTTTCAACTGTGTCAAACATCCCTTCCTTATCTTCTTGCATATCTTTGTTATAAGCTAACGGTAATCCTTTTAATGTTGTTAATAATGAGAAAAGATTTCCATAGACCCGTCCTGTTTTTCCACGGATTAACTCAGCCATATCTGGGTTCTTCTTCTGCGGCATAATGCTGCTGCCTGTTGCAAACGAATCATCCATCTCAATAAACTGAAATTCCTGTGTTGACCAAAGAATTAACTCCTCACAAAGACGAGACAAATGCATCATTAGAACAGAAGAGGCACTTAAAAACTCAACAATAAAGTCTCGATCACTCACCGCATCAAGACTATTATGATAAATATCATCGAAACCTAATAGCTCGGCAGAATACGCTCGGTCAATCGGAAACGTTGTACCAGCTAATGCACCTGCTCCAAGTGGTGAGATGTTCAACCGTTTCATACTGTCTTCATAACGGCCATAATCGCGCTCTAGCATCCAAAAATAAGCTAGAAGATGATGAGCAAAAGAAACAGGTTGAGCACGTTGAAGATGTGTGTAACCAGGTATTAATGTTTCAACATGATTCGTTGCTTGATTATACAACGCTTCTTGTAACTTCTTTACTGCTCCCATGATTTCTTTCGTGTTGTTTCGTAAATAAAGATGCATATCCGTTGCAACTTGATCATTCCTACTGCGCCCTGTATGCAGCTTTCCACCAACTGGACCGATTTCATCAATAAGCATCTTTTCAAGATTTAAATGAATGTCCTCTTCAGAAACAGAAAACTCTAGTTCTCCGTTCTTAGCTTTTTCACGTAATGTGTTAAGTCCTGCTTTAATCTGTTCTACTTCTTCCGCTGGAAGAATGCCACATTTGCCAAGCATTGTGACATGTGCAAGACTTCCTTCAATATCTTCATCAACTAGTGCTTGATCGAAGCCGATCGATGCACCAAATGCATCGACCCACTCTTCAGCTGTTTTTGTAAAACGTCCACCCCAAAGTTTAGCCACTACTGAGTGACCTCCTTCTTCTCTTTGTTCACCATGCTATTTACTTTTGTTGATAAACCCCATAATGAAATGAAACCAACTGCTGCACTGTGATCAAACTCATCATTCGTTGAATACGTAGCAAGTTTTTCATTGTATAAAGAATTCGGTGATTTACGTCCTTCCACGATCGCATGCCCTTTAAATAATTTAACACGAACAACACCTGTTACAGTTTTTTGCGTTTCTTCTAAAAATGCTTGCAATGCTTTTGTGATTGGTGAGAACCAAAGACCATCGTAGATCACTTCAGATAACTTCTTAGAAATAACTGGTTTAAAGTGTGCAACTTCTTTCGTTAACGTTATATCTTCAAGCTCTTTGTGCGCTTTAATTAACGTCATCGCTCCTGGGCACTCATACACTTCACGAGACTTAATTCCAACAAGACGGTTCTCCACATGGTCAATACGTCCAACACCATGCTTACCAGCTACTTGATTTAACTCAAGAATTAATTGATCTAATTGATATGATTTTCCATTTAATGTAACAGGTACTCCTTGCTCAAAACCAATTTCAACAATTTCAGCTTGATCTGGTGTATTTTCAATAGCATTTGTTAACTCATACGCACCTTCTGGTGGAGTAGCCCATGGGTCTTCTAAAATTCCACACTCATTTGCACGTCCCCATAAGTTTTGGTCAACTGAGTAAGGATTATCCAAATCAATCGGAATTGGAATGTTATTTTCTTTTGCATAAGCTATTTCCTCGTCACGTGACCAACCCCACTCACGAACAGGAGCAAGGACTTTTAAATTAGGATTTAACGCTTGAATAGAAACTTCAAAACGAACTTGGTCATTACCTTTTCCTGTACAACCGTGTGCAACAGCAGAAGCACCTGTTTTCTCAGCAATTTCTACAAGCTTTTTAGAAATAAGCGGGCGAGAAAGAGCCGATACTAGTGGGTATTTTTCTTCATACATTGTATGAGCTTGTAATGTTGGTAAAACAAAATCCTCAGCAAATTCTTTTTTTGCATCAATTGAATAAGACTCAATGGCACCTACATTTAAAGCTTTTTGTTTAACAAAGTCTAAATCTTTTCCTTCACCTACATCTAATCCAACTGCAATAACGTCATAACCTTTATCTGCTAACCATTTGATTGCAACTGATGTATCTAACCCGCCTGAATATGCTAAAACTACTTTCTCTTTGCTCATTTCTCAAAACCTCCAATGAATATTAATACTTCAAATATTATTTTTATACATCCTTATTCAAAAAAATGAGTGCTATACTTGCTTGCACTTCTTTGCATAAAACCAAACACAATTCTTATTAATATTCATAACTTTAACAGGGGTGATTGGTTTTGGCAAGTATATTTTTTGCTTTTTTTTTTGTTTTTGTTTCCATTTTTCGTCTTCCTCTTTTAAAATTGACATTGAGGTGATTACATGAGTGAAATATTCAATTATGATTCACGACTTCGTCTGTCCTTGCCTGTTATCCAAGAATCTTGGACTGAACTAGATAGAGACAGTCAAGAGAAGGTTTTAGCAAGGTGGGAAACGATCAGAGGAACCATTCCTGACCGGGTTAAAGAAATTGAACGACAAATAGAGTTGGTCCACAACCAATTAACTTCAGAAGAAGATTTTGAGCGTTCTTGTGAATTAAACTTGGAGATGGCTGAACTCGCTTCAATGATTAATGACTTATGGATTTGGTTCCGCACCACACCAACGCTTACACCAACAGCTGCCTAGTAACATCATAGTAAAACCACCACAGATGTTGCCTGTATTCCCTAAAAAATTCAATAAACAAGAAAAAAAGAGGGGAATGTGCAATATTTTAAATAGCCTTCTATGTATGGGCTTCTCATAGAAGGCGCGCATCGAGTGGAGCCATTGCTACCTTGGGCACTTAAAAGGACGGTTTGCCTTTTTCATTCCCCTCTAAAAAAGCTGTCTGAAACATCTCATCTCAGACAGCTCTTTTTTTACATTTCTTCTATTAATCGACGCTTTTGGTAAAAATGTTGTCCAACATCAATGACTTGTTGGGAGAAGCGATAGTTCATGCCGGCACCTACTACTATTCCAACTAAAGGAACACCTTGAATAAGTTTCTTTTTAAGCATAGTAATAACAAAGCTTTTCACAAGTTGTTTTGTTAGTTGTTCAAAAATGGCGTCTTTCAAAATGACATCATCTCCACTATAAAAGACATGATCCCGGTCTTGTTCTTCCACTTCAGTAATTAACTTGTCCCATTCCGTTGCTTGGTAGGAGTTTGGAATTGTTGCAACATAAAATAGCTTTAACATATTCATTAACTCGACAGGACGTCTCACATCATATCCATAAACTAAAGCAAGGTGCTGCAGAGAGCGTAGCTGGATAACTGCTAAAGCGGGTAAATCTGAAAGCAAGAGAAAGGCCCCTCCCATTCCAGTTAACCCGCCTTGACCTAAAGCAAGCAATCTTTGCTTTGCCATTAACTGATCTGCTAAATAGTCTAATTGCTCTAGCGGGAGACTTTGTAAGTCATCTATCGTTGAAATTGTAGGATCGAACGTACGTGCATGAGAGATGACTCTTCGTTTCGTTTCTTCATAGGACCTAGAATGGTGTAGCCAAGCTTGCAAATGCAATAAGCATGTATCCATGGCTGTAAGCCACTTTTTTTTAGTCTTCTCACCTAACTGATCAAAAACTTGCTCTGTCCACCTAGTATACGTTGTTTTAAGATCTGTCGTTTCATATGAAAAGAATGTTTCTTCCCATTCGTTTATTTCGTGTAGTCGCATTTGTAATTGGTTTGTTTTTCTCATTGTTTTATCCCTCTTTATTACTATGATCATACATATTCGTATACAATTTTCTTTTTAACATTGGGGAATACACCCATTGTTCATTTGCTCTCTCTTGTACCATTTCAAAAGCTTGTAATGTCGCATTCATTTGTTTAATATGCTGAAAAAAGATTGCTTCCGCAGTTTTCGGAGAGGCCGTACTTCCAAATCCTTGACTTACATCCCCGTATTGACTGGCTATACAATGCTTTAAAGCTAATAATTCGTCATTTCCCCTTGGGATTCCTGCTTCTTTTGCTGCATCTTGCACGAGTTCGAGACTTAGTGCTATATGTCCTAAAAACTCTCCTGCCGATGAATACTCTGGTGCAACCGCCTCTGTAAAAACCTCTGTTTTTCCTAGATCATGAATGAGACACGTTGCGATAACAATGCTTTTATTAATTTTTGGATATAGGGGTAAAAGCTGAAGGGCAGATTGTGTGACATGAACGATATGATCAAGCAATCCAGCATAATACGTATGATGATAGTTTTTAGAGGCTGGAATAGTTGTTAATTTTTCTCTCAACGCTTTACGGCTATATAACTGTTTAATGACCTGACGCATTGTCTCCGATTCAACTTCTTCCATCATTAACCTGAGCTCATGCCAAAGAGCCTCTCTCTGAACTCCCTTTTTAGAAATTAATTCTGAAACATTAACTTGGTCTGCTTCTGTAGCAAGACGAATTCTTTGAATCGCCAAATGTAATTTTTCACGATAATTAACAACGGTACCCTCTACTTTTACGATCGTTTTTCTTTGCAGTAGATCTATTTGATCTGCAGTAATGTCCCATAGTCTTGCAGGAATGACCTCTAAGTTTCTCTCTAGCTTAAAGTTCGCATAATCACTACCATTTGATGCTTGTTTTATTTCTCTCTCTTTGATAAGAAAAAAAGTTGTAATTGTTTCTCCTTCTTGCAACTGTAACAATTGCAATCCCCCCTATCGCTCATTCTCCATTCTATGCGCCATAGTAAGATTTCAGTCTAATGATAGCGTTGATACGTCATAAAAGCAAAAACAAATGGATAAAGAAAAACCCTCCTAAGAATCGGAGGGTTTGAGGATACTCGTTTTATTACTTTGATAAACGAACTGTATCTCGTGCAATCATTACTTCTTCATTTGTTGGAATAATAATTACTTTTACTGGAGAATGAGGGTAGTTAATAAAGGCTTCTTTCCCACGAACTTTGTTTAAAGCTGGATCCCAATAAACACCCATGAACTCTAAACCTTTTAATACACGCTCACGAATGACATCACTATTTTCTCCAATACCTGCCGTGAAAATAATTGCATCTACACCGCTCATACGAGCCGCATAAGAGCCAATATATTTGTGAATACGTGAAGTAAATACTTCAAGAGCTAATTCAGCACGTTCGTTACCACTCTTCGCTTCTCCTTCAATGTCACGAAGATCACTTGAGAAACCAGAAACACCTAGTAGTCCACTACGTTTATTTAACGTATCTAAGACACCGTTAGCGTCTTGGCCTGTTTTTTCCATAATATATGGAATTAACGCAGGATCAATATTCCCTGAACGTGTTCCCATTGTTACACCTGCAAGTGGAGTAAACCCCATTGACGTATCAATTGATTTACCTCCTTCTATGGCTGCGATACTTGCTCCATTTCCTAAGTGACATGACAGCAAGCGTAGTTGCTCAATAGGGCGACCTAGTAGTTCTGCTGCACGCTCTGATACATATTTGTGTGATGTACCATGGAACCCATATTTGCGAATTCCATATTTCTCATAATATTCATACGGCAAACTATACAAGAAAGAAGATTCAGGCATCGACTGATGAAATGCTGTATCAAATACAGCTACAGCTGGTACATTTGGTAATACTTCTTTAAACGCTTTAATTCCAACTACGTTAGCAGGGTTATGTAAAGGGGCTAGCTCAGACACTTCCTCAATTCCTGCCAACACTTCATCCGTTATTAAAATAGAATCATTAAACTTCTCTCCACCATGTACAACACGGTGACCAATTCCATCAATTTCATCAAGAGATTGAATAATTCCAAGGCCTGTTAGCTTATTTAGTAACGTTTTTACAGCAACAGCGTGATTAGGGATATCCAATGTTTCTGTATTCTTCTCTCCATTTACTTCAATGGTAAATACACCATCTTCTAAACCAATACGTTCTACTAAACCTTTTGTAACAACTGTTTCTTCAGGCATATTTAAAAGTTGAAATTTCAATGAAGAACTACCTGCATTAATTGCAATAATTTTTGCCATTCGCTTTGACCGCTCCTTTTTTCCTCTTTAACTTCTTTTATCCTCTTCCATTTAAGCACCAGCGATTCATCATTTCAAGTTTATTCGCCTTTTTTCTACTTTTTTCGTCTATATTCTTTATTTTCAGAAATGAAATCGCTTTTTTAAAACAGTAGTTATTTAAAAGCAAAAAAAGAGTGTACCTTCAAGCTTAAGGTCACACTCTTTCTATTTTATATACGTAACTCTTCCTGAAACCACTTATTTATTTGCTTCATCATATCAGCAAGTGAATCTTTTTTGTTGAAAGAAGGAAGTTCTGCTAGAAGTGCCTGCTTCGGCTGTCTAGTTTGTTCCCCTTTCTTTTGAAGCATAAAGATACTTTTTCCAAATTGTTCAGATTGAAACATACTCTTTGGCAACTGCAGCAATCCTAAAATGTTCGCCTCACCTTTCACATATTCATGCAACTGCTTAGCTTGTTCACTTTGAAAAAGGAAATTAGGAACAAGAAAGAACAAAAATCCACCAGCTTTTGTCTTATTGATGGCTTGCTCAATCATTAAATGATGAATAAATGAGTGACCTTCTTCTGCTTTATTTACATAGTCATGCGCTATTTGATCTTTTGGATAATAACCTACAGGCAAATCTGTTACGACTAGATCCACTTCTTGAAAAGCAATCGGTTCAACACTGTCTTGATGAAACAACTGAAGCTCATGCTTTTGTAAATTAGCACTAACAAATGCTAGCTTTAACAACGTCTCATCTACCTCGAAAGCAGCAGCTGAAAGACGTTTATTGGATTGATTTAAAATGGCATTTACTAAATTACCTGAACCTGCAGCTAAATCTAAAAGTACGGCAGGTTCTTCACTCTTATCAAGCACTTTATTAACTAGATAGCTTAAAAATAAGCATACAGCATCAGGCGTCATAGAGTGGTGAGGCTGTACTGCCCCTTTCATCCCTTTTAATACTGCTAGTTGAAAGGCTTTTCTTATATCCTCTTTTGAAACACTTTCCATGTCCATACTGCTCAATTTATCAAAAAGCCACTCTTTTTGTTCTGGATTGACACTTTGACATACTTCTCCACTAAAAAGATTTTCTCCAGCTTCTGCGAGTCCTTCTAAATACGTCACTTCCCCATTCGTCTCTAAATAAAATGCTACATCATCTATATATGTATATAATTCTTCCATTTTCGTACTATTCAAGAACCTTCTCCCCTTTTAACACTCACTTCATCCCACTATTTTAGCAAAATTGAGTTATCAATACTACTTTGATTCAGTACTAATCCATTTTTAACAGATAGCTACTCTTTCATACAGAAAGTTAGCTGCACAGGTAGAAAGAAAATAGAAAAGGTCCACCCTCTAGCTTAACATTTTGTCTTTAGCTAGTCAGGCAGACCCTCATGATTATTATTATTTTGCAGATTTACAAGCTTCAATTGCCGCTTCATAATCAGGATGGTTCGTTGCTTCTGAAACGTACTCAGCATACGTAACAACATCATTAGAATCGATAACAAATACTGCACGAGCTAACAGACGTAATTCTTTGATCGCAACGCCAAACGCTTCTCCAAATGAAAGATCACGATGGTCGGAAACCGTTTGAACATTTTCAATTCCTGCAGCTGCACACCAACGCTTTTGAGCAAATGGTAAGTCGACGCTGACTGTTAACACTTGTGTATTTTCAAGTCCTGCCGCTTCCTCGTTAAAGCGACGTGTTTGTTGATCACACACTCCCGTATCAATTGACGGAACGACACTGATTAAGCGTACCTTCCCCTTTGAATCATCTAAAGTAACTTCTGATAAGTCATTCGCTAGAACCGTAAAATTGGGTGCTTTTTCTCCAACCTTTACTTCAGTACCTAATAGTGTAACCGGATTATTCTTAAACGTAATTTCAGCCATTTGTTACCCCTCCTATTCATTATGTACAAGTTCATCTTACATGAGGCTAGGAAAATATGCCAGTTATATGCATAAAACTTCTAATTAGAAAAGAATGGGGTTGTCCCCATTCTTTAAAGTGGTGATTGGTTATTTGGATTTGTTGTTGTTGTACTTGTAACAGTAGTAGAGCTCTCGTTAGAACCACTGTTGCTATTATTGTTATTACCAACCATTTGTTGGATTTTTTCAACAACTTGTGGAGCAAAATCAAGTAACTTCTCATACAAATGAGTGTTGCTATCTAAATGTACCATCTTAACACCTTCACTGTTTACAACTAAAAAGGCAATCGGTGTAATGGATACTCCACCACCACTACCTCCACCAAAAGGATGTTTATGCTCTTCTTTTGGGCCACGTTCTTCGATAACAAATTCACTACCACCAGCTGCAAAACCGAAACCTACTTTAGATACGGGCATAATGACACTGCCATCAGGAGTCTCAACTGGGTCACCAACAATTGTGTTTACATCGACCATTTCTTTTAAATTTTCCATAGCCGTCTTCATTAAACCTTGAATAGGATGGTCTGTCATGATCGTTTCCTCCTTCATAAATTACATATTTTTTTCAACCGAATTTGTTTTAGACATTTTCGGTCTTCGTCTCCAATGCTTGAGTAACATTAGACCTGCAACGATAGCATGTCCGATTCTGAACGAAAACATGCATGAAAGGTACGTATGAGATACCATCGCTTGAAAATGTGGATCTATTGTTAGCTTTGGCATGAACTTCATTCTCATATAGTTGCCAACTAATCCAATAATATTCCCTTTCACACCCCAAATTGCTCCAGCCAGTTGAGCCGTATGAGCTGCATCACCAACCCCAATATCTGTATGCCACGTAAAAGAATTCACGCTGACCTTTTTTAAAAATTTCCTTACGATTTTATGCAGTCCGACTACATGGTCTAAAAAATCTTTAAACCATCGAAAATAATCTTGAAGCAATTCTGGCGTTACAGGAATTGCTTTTTTTGATTCAATGCCCGCAATTTTTTGTTCTTCTTCTACAATTAAAGAAGCGGAATCATCATCAATTTTTATTACAGGTGCCGAAAATGTATAAATTCTCATCCCCCAAAACGTGACTTTGGCATCAAGTAAGTCATCATCTTGATTATGTCGATAATCTACATAAATCTTCACCTTTGAAAAAATTATGATGGTAAACAAGATTATTAGTGCTGAAATAATTATCATCCAAACCATACAATACCCCTTTTACAAAGTTCGATTGTACCTAGTTTCTCCTTTTTTATACAGAATAAACCTGCCAGTTTTGGCAGGTTTATTCAAACTTACATAATGGACGGTTCATCACGTTCATGTATAACGCATGTATCTGCAATCACATCATGAAGGCCTTGTTTTTTTGTTGTAAAAGCAACCATAACGTAAATAACATAAAGTAAAAAGAAAGATTGATGTATGAAGCGCCCAACGCCTTCTCGAAAAATAATTTGTGTCCAACTTAATTCCTCGTTCTTTAACGAGATCACGCGGAGCCCCATAATCATCTTCCCAATGGTTTGACCGTAAACTTTTGTCATAATCGCAAAATATAAGAAGAATACGACAGCTGATAAGACTGTCTCAAGGTTGAAGGGACCAAGTGATAACAATCCATTTACATTCGTTAGCCGCAGCAGTGGGTATACAAGTAATCCATTTAATGAGAATACTGTTATCATATCTAGAAGAAATGCCCAAAGCCGCATCCAAAAGCCGGCAAAATATAGGGAGGTTTCTGCTTTCTCCACATCTTTATTAATTTCAGGAGGAGAATGAATGTCTTGAACCATTCGATTTCGTAAACGACTGTTGACGATACGTTTTCGTTTTGGTGGAAGTGCTCGTGCAACTAATTGACTCAATGTTCTCCCCTCCTTAATCTGTATAGATATATTTTAAACTTGGTGAACGATGTGTAGCTAAGATTCGTTCAAGTGTTGCTAGTTCTCCAGTATCATTACCGAACAATTGCTTCATCGATAAAGAAAGAAAGCCAGGGAAACCAATATGCGGCTCATATTTAATCACATCAAAATTTCCAACATGTTCTTGCATCATAGCAATCGTATCATCTAAAGTTCCAAGCTCGTCAATTAAATCAAGCTCCAAAGCTTGATTTCCACTATAAATTCGTCCGTCCCCAATTGTACGAACTTCAGACTCACTCATGTTTCTTCCCTCTGCAATGACTCGAACAAACTCATCATACGATTCATCAATTAAAGATTGAAGGATTGCTCTATCTTCTTCCGTCATTTCTCTTGTTGCAGACATAATATCTTTATATGGACCACTTTTAATTGTATTCACTTTCACTCCATAATTTTCAGCTAGTTCTGTTACGTTAATTGATTCCATTATGACACCAATTGACCCGGTTATCGTTTGAGGGTTGGCTACAATTTTATCAGCTGGTGCAGCTATGTAATATCCTCCTGAGGCTGCCATACTTCCCATTGAAACATAGATTGGCTTATCATAAGTCGTTTGGGCTTCAACAATTTTCTCGTGTATTTCAGCACTTTCCACAACGCCACCACCTGGGGTATTTACTCGAATAATAATCCCTTCAACATTTGGATCCTTCCCCGCTTGTTCAATTTGCGACAAGAACATTTGATGTCTATAACCAGTTGGTGCAAAAAAACCTTCATCGCCTACATCTTGGATGACCCCATTAACTTCTAATACAACAATTTGACCTCCAAATTCTTCCCCTGTCTCAATGATTTGTTCAGTCCAATCATGTCCCATGGAATCCATAAACGAACTCGTATTTGAAAAAATCATGGATGTCGCTGCATTTACCACGAGCGAAACCACCAATAGCATAGCCACAGCAATTAATGCTAGCCAACGTTTACGACTCATTCCCTCACTCCTCTAATTTCACTTTTTCGTTTCTTTTTCCCAATCAATGGATATGATAACATAAAATTGATAAAAGGACATTTCAGAGAGGATGAAAATTGTGCCATCTAGAACCAACCTGTATTTATCCTATAAGCGTATAAATGAAATGGAAGAAATCGTAAATCAGTTACGTACTCTTGCTGAGGAGAATGAATTTAACATCGTTTCTAATGTTGAAGAGGCAAATATTATTGCAAGCATAGGCGGTGATAATGCTTTTTTGCAAGCAACTCGAAAGACTGGCTTTCAGCAAGATTGCCTATATGTAGGAGTTAGCGCGGATTCGTTAGGATTTTATACGGATTTTTCTATTCAAAACATGGAACAAATGATTCAAGCTATGAAAAACGCTGAGGTGGAAGTACGACGTTATCCAATTCTTGAAGTGACAGTAGATAACGAGAAACCATTTTTTTGCTTAAATGAATGCTCAATTCGTTCAAATGTAATCAAAACATTTGTCATTGATGTATTTATTGACGATTTGCATTTTGAAACATTCCGAGGGGATGGTATGATCGTATCCACACCAACTGGAAGCACGGCTTATAACATGTCTGTTAATGGGGCTGTTGTCGATCCAACCCTTCCTTCTTTACAAGTTAGTGAAATCGCTTCATTAAATAACAACCAATATCGTACACTTGGTACATCCTTTCTCCTTGGACAAAACAGATCATTAACATTAAAAGTCGTCCAAGATGGAAATGATCACCCTATTGTTGGAGTAGATAATGAAGCACTTAGTATTCGTCATGCCAAACAATTAAAACTCCGTCTTGCTGATCAATCAATTAAAGTATTAAAATTAAAAAACAACTCTTTTTGGGAAAAAGTGCAAAGGAATTTTCTAAGTAAACCAAAATAACTATACAAATTAAGCCTGTCCGTTCTGAAAACTCTCGGACAGGCCATTTATTATTTTTCATACATAATTGTATTATCTACAACAGTCATTACCACGTTCGTAGTTAAAATTTCATCAGGTTTAACTGTAAATAAGTTTTGATCAAGAATCGTGAAATCCGCAACAAAGCCCTTAGCTATTTTTCCTCGTTCATTTTCCTTTTCAATTGCATATGCACTTCCTGATGTAAAAAGTTGTACTGCTTCAAACGGGGTAAGTTTTTGCTCTGGTAAGTACCCTTCATGATTCTCTCCTATTCGAGTTCTCGTTACGGCCGCATGAATTCCAAGAAGTGGATCAACAGGCTCAATTGGTGCATCTGAACCACCAGCGCAGTGTAACCCATTTTCAAGTAACGTTTTCCACGCAAACGAATATTTAATTCGTTCCTCTCCTAATCGTTCCATCACCCAAGGAAAATCCGAAGCAACAAATCTTGGTTGCAGGTCGAGAATCACCGACAACTTCTTCATTCGTTCAATTAGCGTATCATCGACTACTTGAACATGGATCAGTCGGTCTCTTCCTTCTGTCACTGGATATTGCTCTAGAGCTGTTAGAGCCATATCAATAGCAGCATCTCCAATCGTATGAATGGCAACAGGCCGATTCTTTTTTCGTGCCTCTCTTACAAGCATCAGTAAACTTTCTTCCGTATGTATTGCTACACCTGATGTTGATGGGTCATCAGTGTAGGGACTACGTAAATAAGCCGTTCTCCCTCCAAGCGCGCCATCGGAGAATATTTTCACTGCGCCAAGTTCAATAAAAGGTGTGATTGACCCTTTATCATAATTTTCTTTTTCCATTTCATCGATTGCTTCATGATGAACAAGGAGATGAGCACGAAATTTCGTTTGTTTGCCGTCTATGACATTCATAAATTGATCAAACGTTTGTTTAAATCCTCCATAGTAATGTAGATCCTCTGTATGACCACCAACTAACCCTACTCGTAATAAATCGTTAACTGCTACTTGAAGAGCGTGATTCACATATTCATCTGTGACTTTTGGAATTTTTTCTTTCACTAAGTCCGCTGCTGTATCAAGAAGAAACCCAGTTGGCTCTCCATGGTCATCACGAACAATGACTCCCCCCGTTGGGTCTTTTGTTTCCTTTGTTATCCCTGCCATATCTAAAGCCTTTGTGTTTACAAGCGCCGCATGTCGACATACTCTTGTTAAAAACATTGGTTTATTTGGTGATATTTCATCTAGTTCCAAGCGATGAAATATTTTTCTATCAGGAAAGTTATTTTCATTCCAACCTTCCCCGAAAATCCATTGGTCACCGCTTGATTGGTTATACTTTCTCTCTAGTAAAGACCTCATTTCTTCGGCTTGGTTCACTTCAGATAGATCAAGCCGAATCAGCTTTTCACCGTGACCGATAATATGTAGGTGACTATCAACAAATCCAGGATAAACAAAGGCTCCAGACAAATCATGCCTTCTCTCAATTAAATGAGCATACCGATTTTCCAAATCTTCTTTGTTACCTAAATCATATATTCGACCATCTTGAACATAAAGAGCGGAAACCGCTTCTCCTTCTTCTGTCATTGTAAAAAACGTTCCATTATACCAAAGCGTTCCCATGATACCTTTCCTCCTCAACTACTATGTAAAAATGTAACACGTTTATCCTTTATATTTTATTATGTCACTTTCACGTAATTTTCTCAAAAAACAAAGAGAAGGGTGTAGTTAAACACCCTTCTCTCAGCCATAATATATCTAATTATTGGATGCTACCACCCATTTGTTGTTCAGCCATTTGAACTAGACGCTTTGTAATTTCTCCACCAACAGAACCGTTAGCACGAGAAGTAGCATCTGCTCCAAGTTGAACACCAAATTCAGAAGCGATTTCATACTTCATTTGATCTAGAGCTTGTTGTACACCAGGTACAACAAGCTGGTTTGAATTACCGCTGTTGTTGTTTGCCATGTTTCTCACCTCCTTCTGTACTCATAGAATGAGTAGGAGAAGGTCAAAACATACACAAGGTTAGCTGGTAATTGTTGAGAATATAACCAAAAACACCATTTAACTGCCCTTTTGGCGGGAATAGTGCGAACATCTTTGCGCTGGCTTCTCTCGCTGCGCGCCTCAAGGAGAAGATCGCTCCTTGAGGCTTAAAAGACGGCAGCGGCTCCGCTCAGCGCTTCGTTCCATCAAAAAGGAAGATCGCCTTTTTGATGAAACTAAAACAAATTTTCTACATCTTTATTTACTGGTGTTGAGCTTGTTAGGATGAGTTTTTCTGTTCGTTCAACTGCATCGTTTACGTATTTTTCTACTTCGATGTATTGTTCGTATTTATTAGCTTGTTCTCTTTTTGGTCTTGTTTTTGAATCTGGTGGTAAGAAGATTGTACAGCAATCCTCAAATGGTAAAATTGATGTTTCATACGTTTCTATTTTTTTAGCAATATCAATGACTTCAAGCTTATCCATTGTAACTAACGGACGGATGATTGGCAAGTTCGTCACTTCGTTAATTGTATTCATACTATGCAACGTTTGACTCGCAACTTGTCCTAGACTTTCTCCAGTAGCAAGAGCAAGGATTTTTCGTTCTTGTGCAATTTTTTCACTAATACGAAGCATGACTCTTCTCATAATTGTCATTTGTAAATTACTTGGGATGTGTTGATGAATATGCTTTTGCACATCTGTAAAAGGGACAAGATGCAACACGACAGAGCTTCCATATCTCGTCAATGCCTTTGACAGATCAATAACTTTTTGCTTTGCTCGCTCATTTGTATATGGAGGGCTGTGAAAATGAATAGCTTCAATTTTTGCTCCACGTTTCATCGTTAAATAGCCAGCAACCGGACTATCAATTCCACCCGATAATAACAATAATACTTTTCCACTCGTTCCTACAGGCAAGCCTCCTGCTCCCGCATAAGAACCTGAAGTTACGTAGGTTGCTGTTTCACGCACTTCCACTCGAATGTCTACGTCTGGATTATGAACATCCACTGTGATTCCATCCGAATTCGCTAAGACATATCCGCCAATTTCCCGATTTAACTGCATTGTATCAAGTGGAAAAGGTTTATAAGCTCTTCTTGCAGTAATTTTAAAGGTTTGAACACCTTCATGATCCTTCAATACTTGAAGAGCACCTTTTTGCATCGATTCAATGTCATTTTCGACTTTCAATGCTAAACTAAATGAATGGATACCAAAAATGTGTTTTAATTTATCAACAACAAGTTCGTGGTTTTCTCCATTTAATTCGATAACAATTCGACCATATGTGCGTTTAATTTGTAAGTTAGAAAATGACTTTAAGCTCATTTTAATATTTTGCTGCAATGATTTTTCAAAGATGGAGCGATTTTTTCCTTTTAAGGCTAACTCTCCAAACCTAATTAAAATATGATCATATGTCATGAATTTACAACCTCCAATAATTCCGGAATAATAACTTTTAATTCAGCTATTAATTGATCCAACTCAGCAGCCGTTGTTTCAAAAGAGAAACTAACACGTATTCCTGAGTTTGCTCTTTCCTCACTTAAACCCATCGCTAGCAAGACTCGGCTCGGTTCTGAAGCCTTTGATGAACAAGCTGATTTCGTAGATACATAGATGTCTTTTGCTGTTAATGATTGAACAATTACTTCTGGCTTCGCACCTGGAATTGAGAAATTAACGATATGAGGAGCTGCCTTATGTTCTGGACTATTAATAACAACTCCATCTAATTCCTTTAACTGTGTAATCAAATAATGACGTAATTGTTCGAGTTCTTTTCGTTTGTTATCTTGTTCAAACGATAATCGTAATGCTTTTGCCATTGCGACAATCCCTGCTACATTTTCCGTACCCGCTCTAAGGCGGCTTTCTTGCGCTCCGCCATGGAAGAGAGCATCAATTCTCAATCCTTCTCTAACAAATAAAAAGCCATTTCCCTTTAGTCCATGAAATTTATGAGCAGAAAACGTACATAAGTCTATTCCAGATTTACACAATTCTAAAGGGACTTTCGTGACCCCTTGAACATGATCAACATGGAAAAGAATTTGAGGGTAACTTTTTAGCTGCTGACCGATTTCTTCAATAGGTAAGATCGTTCCTGTCTCATTGTTTACATGAATCATTGAAACAAGGATTGTATCTGAACGAATTTCTTTTTTAATTTGTTCTAGATATACGCTACCATCTTGATCAACTGGTAAATACGTTACGTCAAATCCTTCTTTTTCAAGCTGGAGAAACGCCTCATTAGCTGATGCATGTTCGACTTGAGTTGTAATTATGTGCTTTCCTCGATTTTTTTTTGCTTGAGCAGTCCCTTTTATTGCTATATTATTTCCTTCTGTTCCACCAGAAGTGAATATGATTTCATTAGCTCCTACACCAAGTAGTTGGGCAATACGGTTTCTAGATTCACCAATTAACCCTTCTGCCTGCATACCGAGAGTGTGAAGGGAAGATGGATTTCCAAAGTAGGTCGATGCAACTTTCGCATACGTTTCAACCACTTCCTGAAACGGTTTAGTTGTTGCACTATTATCTAAGTAAATCATCATTTACTCCCCCTATACCTCATTTTTTATTTTACGCATCCATATATGTTAGCATAAAATCTTTAAATAACAAGGTGCATTATCAATATTGCCAGTTATTCACATGATAGTACGAAAAAGCACCGATTTTAAAAAAAGGTGAGAGTGACTGAATAAAAAAGCTAGCTCCGACACTTTTTGTCGGAGCTAGCTTATAAACTATACGGGCATATACCCTTTGACAACATCCAATACATTTGGCTCATATTTCTCAATGACCGAGACAGCACAGTTTAAAGCCTCTTCATATTCATATTGCCTAAACAACAATTCAGCCTCCAACAAGCCTGCAGCAACATCTTCTGATCGACTTCGATAGCGATTGCCGTATTGGATGACTTTTTCTGCTAAATCAGCGACCTCTACCATCTCAATGACCATCTCTTGATTCTTTTTAACAATCGATGCTGCTTCTTCAACTAACACTGTCACCCTGCCTAACTCAAGCGGTACTTGAGTTAATTGATCAGTTGCACGAACTAACGTTTCATCAGCACTTTCTAAATGATCTAATGCATGTTGTGGCATTCCTGGAATATTACTCTTTTTTAGAACACGATACGTTTCCATCATGATGTCTTGAAGAGACTGTAGGGTCTCCTTAGCCGTTCGTTCATCTTCTCTTAGAGCAAACAACGTTTCTTTCTCTGTTTCAATTTCTTCAGTAAGCTTGTTCATTTCATTTTGCCATACATCTACCATTTCTCGAATCGATGTATAAGTCTGCTTTTGATGCTCTGCTAAATCCGTTAAAACATATAGCTGGTTCGTTAAATCATGAACATTGTCTTTAATTTGTTTTTGAGCACTCAGCTGTTGTTTAGATACAAAATAGCTTTTTTGTACATCTGTTGTCTCGTTATACAACGCCTCGACTTTTTGTTCGCTTTCTTCTATTTGAGTTTTCAATTGCTCTAGTTGGTCAAAAACATACTGTTTCGATTCAACCTCAAACTCTAATGTATCATAAAGTTGTTCAATTTTATTTGAGAGTTCAAAAAGCCTTTCCTCGGCTCCATCACATTTTAAAACAACTAAGTCCTCTTTAACTTTATCAAGTTCTTGTTCCATTTGCTCTAGTCTTGAATGTAGTGAAAATGGCTCTAGCTGATAGCCAGCTGACTCCATTTCTTCCATCCCATCTCTTATTTCTTTCATTTCAGCCGGAATTCTTGTTTCAACCTGCACAAGGAGCTTAGGGTACTGCTCTATTAATTTTTCTAAATGAGTAACTATTTCATTAGCGGAAACAAGGTGTTCTCTAGCTTTTAAGTAACTACCATCAGCCGTTGCCTGATCAAACATTTCAAGCTGTTCGTTAATTTGGTCCATTTTCTCATCAAACGACGCAAGACCAGGACCCAAAGATCCACGCTTCTTCGTAATCGTTGAAAAAAGGTCTTTATAAGCTGTACGCACTTCATCAATTTCACTTCTATTTTGCTCTTCACTTTGAACAAGGCTTCTGACATCATCTAATAAGGTCTTTATTTGTTCTTCGATGCTAACGAGACGCTTTTCTGTTAGCTCTAACAGCTGTTTGGCTTTATTAAAACGGCTTTTTCCAGCAAGATCCTCTATATCAAATAACTTCTCTTCAATATCTGGCAAGATCCCCCCAACAATTTCGTCCCATTCATTGCGCCATGTTTCAAATTTTTCTTCTGTCTGACCTGACATATGTAAATGTTTTACTTTGCCAATTTCATCAGGAATATCTCGATTTAATATACCATTTTTCCATTCCTCTAATCGGTCTACTTCCTTATACACACGCTTTCGTATAACGGAACTAACAATTATAAAAATAGCAACAATGGCTATAACAATGTATATTAAGTAATAAAACATAGGAGGACTCCCTTCTTTTGCTCAGTAGTCTTTACATTTCAATATAGCTTCTTGTTGTTTCTGCAAATAAAACAAAAATCCTCTATTTTTGACAAATTTGTCTAAAATTTTTACGATTTTGATAGTTTCTATGATACCATGAAATAGCTAGTTTGTATCCATTTTATAAGTTCAAATATGTAAAATAAAAAACAAAACGAGAGAAATTCACTTTTCATTCTCATTAGTAAGGAGAGAAATGAATGATACATGATGGTCACGTTCACAGTCCTTATTGTCCTCATGGTACGAAAGATTCGTTTGAGAAGTATTGTGAGTTGGCAATTCAAAAAAATATCAAAGGAATTACTTTCACAGAGCATGCTCCTCTCCCTCCTTCTTTTCAAGATCCAACTCCCTTAAAAGATAGTGGGATGAATCCAGAAGATTTGCAAGACTATTTTAGGGAAATTCAAGCACTAAAACGGTATTACAATAGACATCTTACTATTTATGCTGGATTAGAAATTGATTATATTGAAGGTTATGAAAAAGAAACATCGAACTTTCTAAATGAAATTGGTCCGCTTTTAGATGACAGTATTTTATCCGTCCATTTTTTAAAAATTGATGAGAATTACCTTTGTATTGATTACAGCCCTGATGTTTTTTCAGATGCCATTAAACAATTAGGATCAACGGAATCAGTTCATAAGCTTTATTACCAATCGGTTACTAAGTCAATCGAAATGGACTTAGGTCCTTTTAAACCTAAGCGCATTGGTCATATAACACTAGCTAGAAAATTCATTCAGAAATTCCCAGTAGCCAGTAACTTCTCCGAAGAAACTAATTTAATTCTGCATCAAATCAAGAAAAAAGGGTATGAGCTCGATTATAATGGCGCGGGTTATACCAAACCATTATGTAAGGAGCCCTACCCTAATGAACTTATTATAAAAAAGGCCATCGATCTTGCTATCCCACTTGTATATGGATCAGACGCACATCAAGCGAAGGGATTAATGTCAGGAATCGACCAACTTTATCCAAAAGCATGTTTTACGAGACCCTAATCCTTATTATGAAATAGACCTTGGCAGTAAATACGTAGTCGTAGTTGTATACTCTTGCTGACTCTTGCATAGCCAAAGATCAATCCAATGTCTAATATGCTTCATATATCTTTCAATAAAGTACGGTTCTGTTGTTGTAATCTGGTAGAGCTCGCTTAAGTAATGGGGAGATTGGAAAGGCATAATAATCATCGTTCGTAGATGAATAACCGCAAAGTCAAGTGGTTGCTTCCGAAATTCTCCCCTTCTCATACCAGAGCGAATAAGCTCTTCTAAGTCATGTTTTTCTTTTCTTAAATATGTCGTCATAAGTTCACGCACTAAAACTGAATCCATAGTCATTTCACGATGAACCATACGAGCGACAAAATGATTTTCAGATTGATATTGAAGAAGTGCTTTTATTAGTGAAAGTAACTGTTCTTTTGTAGAATTAAGTGATTTCTCTAGTTCGTTTTTTATTATTTGAAGATGTCCTTCAAGAAATTGAGTCATCAGCTCTTCATAGAGGCCTTTTTTTCCACCAAAATGATAGGAGACAAGGGCAACATTGACGTTAGCCTTACTAGCGATATCTCGAACCGAGGTACCATCAAAACCTTGAGTATGAAAAAGTCGAACAGCAGCATCAATTATTCTATCTTTTTTTGTTTCCTTCATAAGTGGTAGCCCTCCTTGTATATCCTTCCTCTTAAAATTTTCGTGCTAGTAATCCATTTTCCTCTATGAATCGCTCGACAAAAATCATTGACTTTTCAACAAAATTCTTGCTTTATCCAATCATTTTCGTCTCTACGTCCCCCTCTTGGTTTTCTTTTGAGTATCCTTTATAAATAATTTCATGTAAAATGTCACAATAGAATTTATAAAAAGAAAGGTAGGATGGACATGTTCGCAAAAGAAGTATATAAAGGTACGTTGGAAGAACAATATATGACGCTTTCAAAGCAGCTAGATGCTTTATTAACTGGTGAGAAAGATCTTATCGCCAATCTAGCAAATGCAAGTGCACTACTAGCTCAATTTCTAGACGAGGTGAATTGGGTAGGGTTTTATTTATTGAAGAAGGAAGGCTTAGTATTAGGACCGTTTCAAGGTTTACCTGCGTGTGTACGAATCCCAGTAGGAAAAGGAGTGTGCGGAACAGCTGTAGAAAAAAATGAAACGATGCTAGTTCAGGATGTTCATCAATTCCCTGGCCATATCGCATGTGATGCAGCGTCTCGTTCAGAAATTGTTATCCCAATACGTCAAAACAATTCACTAGTTGCCATCTTAGACATTGACAGCCCTCTTCTAGCAAGGTTTACAGAAGAAGACCAACGTTATTTAGAGGAATTTGTAGCAGTTCTTGAAAAACATATCGTTTTATAAATAAGAAATGAGGTTGTCTCATTAGCCCCATGTTAAGATGCAAAACGTTCATTCTAGAAAGTTTGCAGATCTGAAACTTGTTTTTAGACAATGTCAGGTTGACATTTAAATATAATCTTCATATAATAGAATTTGTGTGAAATAAGACAGCCACGGTAAACATACAATGTTCCTTCATTTTGTTCCTCGATGCGGCTGCATATTGACGAGGTGCATCGTGTAACTTCTAGCTGTCGAAGCGAAGATGCATGAAAGCAAAATGAACATTGTTAGAGATTACCAGCCGGTTGTTATTTTGCAACATCAAAATAACAAGGAGGAGTCAAATTATGGCTCGTTATACAGGTCCATCTTGGAAATTATCTCGTCGTTTAGGAATTTCACTAAGCGGTACGGGTAAAGAATTAGCAAAGCGTCCGTATGCTCCAGGGCAACACGGTCCAAACCAACGCAAAAAGCTTTCTGAATATGGTTTACAACTTCACGAAAAGCAAAAGCTTCGTCACATGTACGGAGTAAATGAGCGTCAATTCCGTCGCATCTTTGATGATGCTGGTAAAATGACTGGAATTCACGGTGAGAACTTCATGATTCTTCTTGAGTCTCGTCTTGATAACCTAGTTTACCGTATGGGTCTTGCGCGTACTCGTCGTGCTGCTCGTCAATTAGTTAACCACGGTCACATCTTAGTTGATGGAAGCCGCGTAGATATCCCATCTTACCGCGTTAAGCCTGGTCAAGCAATCGGTGTTCGTGAAAAGTCACGCAACCTTGATGTAATTAAGGAAGCTCTTGAAGGAAACGACTTCGTTCCAGCTTACGTAACTTTTGATGCTGATAGCTTACAAGGAACTTACAGCCGTCTGCCAGAACGTTCTGAACTTCCTGCTGAAATCACAGAAGCTCTTATCGTTGAATTCTATTCACGTTAAGATTATTAGAAAAAGTCAGTCTTGCGGGACTGACTTTTTTTCTTTTCTTAAAGAATATATAACAAGAGCAAAATGGCTTATGGATATAAAAAAAGAGACGGAAAAATCGCTTCGATTTACGTCTCTTTTTTATTGCAGTTATAAATGAGAACTTATGAAAGACTTTATCTTAATGGTAATTTGCCCTTCATTCTAGCTAAGAAGGACGTTAGCTTCTTCTTAAATCCATTAATTCTCTCATTTTTCTGATGAAGGGCTCTTCTTCTATATTTTCGTTTTATTTAGTTAGTTTCATGAATTTACGTTTTCCAACCTGAAGAATTAAACCATCTTCTATTTTTACTTGAAGTTGAACGTCTTCTACTTTTTCTTCATTGATCTTCACGCCGCCATTTTGAATCATTCTTCTCGCTTCACCTTTTGAACTCATCATCTTTAGTTCTACAAGAAGATCAACGATCCAAACAGATGTGTCGCCTTCCCATTTTGTTTCAGGAAGATCTGTTGGCAAAGAGCGCTTTTGGAAGACTGTTTGGAAGTAAGTTCTAGCCTCTTCTGCTGCTTCTTTCCCGTGATACATCTCAACGAAGAGCGCTCCTAAATTCATTTTCGCATCTCTCGGATGTACACTACCATCTGCTAAACCCGCTTCTAACTTTTCAATCTCCTCCATCGGTAAATCAGTTGCTAGCTTATAATATTTTATCATTAACTCATCAGGAATAGACATAGACTTACCAAAAATTTCATTCGGCGCTTCGTCGATGCCAATATAGTTGTTTAATGACTTAGACATCTTTCGTTCTCCATCAAGACCCTCAATTAAAGGCAATGTCAAAGCCACTTGCTTTTCTTTTCCATAAGCTTCTTGCAATGTTCTTCCCATTAATAGATTAAATTTCTGATCGGTTCCCCCAACCTCAATATCCGTATCTAATGCGACCGAATCATAACCTTGCATTAGTGGATAGAAAAATTCATGGACAGAAATAGGCTGACCTGATTTGTAACGTTTTTCAAAATCATCTCGCTCTAACATTCTAGCAACGGTCATATTCGCAGCAAGCTTTACCACATCTTCAAACTGCAATGGTTTTAACCATTCAGAATTGTAGTAAATCGTTACTTTATCCATATCTAAAATTTTTCCATATTGTTCAACATAAGTCTCTGCATTTTTCTTTACTTCTTCATCTGTTAGCTGCTTACGCGTCTCTGACTTACCTGTTGGATCACCAATTCTTCCTGTAAAATCACCGATCAACATTTGAATCTCATGTCCTAACTCTTGAAACTGACGTAATTTATGAAGTGGAACCGTATGACCAATATGAACATCTGGTGCTGATGGATCCATTCCTAATTTAATTTTTAAAGGCTTCCCTGTCGCTACAGATTTTTCAATCTTCTTTCTAAAGTCAGCTTCTGGAACAATCTCAACGACTCCACGTTGTAAATAAGCGAGTTGCCGCTCTACTTCTGCTTGCTGTTGTTCTGTTAATGTAAATTCTTTTTCCATGATCCATACCCCATTCTATTTTTTTATATAAAAAAAAGACCTCTCCCCTAAATAAGGGACGAGGTCTTCGCGTTACCACCCTTGTTGAAGAGAAAAATGCACATTTTTCTTACATGTATATTTTTTTCTTCCACTTCATTTATTTAACGGTATGACCGTTCTTTGCTTATGACAAAGAAAGCTCCTGACTGTAATTCATCCTAACCTTATGTGCTAATTCACAGCGACCATTAGCTCTCTTTTACAGGGAAGATAAGGACTACTTCGATCATTCTTCGCTTTTAAAATATATATTTTTTATGTAGTGTAGTACAACCAATAGCAATGCTTCTTTTTTACCATAACAAAACTGCATTGTCAATCCTATTTCTACCATATCGTCATTCGACACCATATGATATAATATTTACTGAAATATGGGAGGTTTGCTATGAATCATAACGAATCATCATTTATAGAGAAACTTAAAGGGTTTCCAAAAAAATTACATGAATTAAAGGTATTCCGTAAGATCGGCATTACATACCAAGTATTTTGGAACTTATTCCTTGTATTCTTACTTGTCGGATGTATGACGCTCTTTTTCGTTGGTGGTACTGCAGCTGGATATTTCGCAGCATTAGTAAAAGATGAACCATTACGAACAGCGGATGAAATGCGAACACAAATTTATGACTATGAAGAAACGAGCGTTGCCTATTTTGCTGATGATCGATATTTGGGTGAACTGCCTTCAGACATCGAGCGTTACCAAGTAGCATTAGGGGACATATCTCCACATCTTAAAAATGCCATCATTGCAACTGAAGATGAGTATTTCTACGAACACGAAGGGATTGTACCTAAGGCGATCATGCGTGCAACATTCCAAGAATTTGCTAACTCGTCCTTACAAACTGGTGGAAGTACGCTCACACAACAACTTATCAAAAATCAAATTTTAACAAGTGAAGTATCTTTCGATCGTAAAGCTACTGAAATTTTGCTCGCCATGCGTTTGGAACACTTTTTGGATAAAGACGAAATTCTTGAAGCTTATCTAAATATTGTTCCATTTGGTCGTAATTCTTCCGGCCGTCAAATTGCTGGAGTTCAAGCTGCAGCGAATGGAATATTCGGGGTAGATGCCAGTGAACTGTCGATTCCACAGGCTGCCTATATTGCAGGTTTGCCTCAAAGTCCATTTGGTTATACACCTTTTTTACCTGGTGGTGAGGTGAAAGAGAATCTTGATCCAAGTATGAACCGAATGAGAACAGTTCTTTCGAGAATGCATGAGTCTGGTTTTATTACGGAAGAAGAGTTAATGGATGCACTTGCTTATGATATTGCCGGAGACTTTACTGAAAGAACTCCTGCTCCGATTGAAAAATATCCTTATTTAACAAACGAAGTGTTAAGCCGTGCAGCTGATGTGTTAGCTGAGCAACTGTTAAATAATAGTGATCAAGAACTTGCCGAGCTTAGTACAGAAGAACTTCTTGAAGTCGAAGCAAAATATAAACAACAGGCTAGAAGTGAGTTACGAAATAATGGTTATCATATTCATACGACCATTGATGAAGATATTTATAATGCGATGCAGGATGCAGTGAAAACAGATCACCTATTTGGCCCTGAAAAAAATGGTCAACAAGAAGAAGTCGGTGCTCTATTAATTGAAAATCGCACAGGAGCCATTAAAGGCTTTGTAGGTGGACGTGAGGAAGTTTATGGAAGGGAGTTTAACCGAGCTACAGGAGCGTACAGACAGAATGGATCAACAATGAAGCCATTACTAGCATATGCTCCAGCAATGGATATCGGTGCTATTCAACCAGGTATTGTTGTACCTGATACACCTACTACTTATCCTGGTGGCGAACCATTATCAAACTTTGATAACGGTCATCAAGGATTGCTTTCGGTTAGACAATCTCTTGCTAGATCACGAAACATTCCAGCTGTTCGTTCGTTCTTAATGGTTCCACATGAGCAGTCACGCGATATCCTACAAAAATTAGGATTTAAACTTAATAGCGGTGAACCATACCCTTCTGCTCCACTCGGTTCAACAGATAACAACGTAACTGTTGAACAAAACACAAATGCGTATGCTACTTTTGCAAACGGTGGAAAGTACGTCGAATCGTATATGATTGAACGCATTGAAACAGCAGCTGGAGAGGTTATCTATGAGCATGAGCCTTCAGAAGTAGAAGTGTTCAGTCCTCAAGCTTCTTACCTTACGTTAGATATGCTTAGAGACGTATTAAAACCTGGCGGAACAGCAAGCACATTGCCAGGTAGACTAAACTTCAATGCAGATTGGGCTGGAAAAACAGGTACGACTAGTAATACGCGTGATTCCTGGTTCGTTGGTACGAATCCAAATGTAACATTAGGCGTGTGGATCGGCTATGACAGGCCAGAACCAATCTCTACTACGGTTAACGGATTACGTTACGGCCCAAGAACTCAACAAATTTGGGCGAATATTGCTAATGCCGCACATAGTAAAAATCAAGAGTTAATGGCTCCAAGTGAACGCTTTTCACGTCCTGACGGGATTGTGTCTCGTTCGATATGCAGTCTAACAGGTCTTCTTCCTTCATCAATTTGTCAACAAGCAGGCCTTGTAACGACCGATTTATTTGACGCTAGATTTGTTCCAAATCAAACGGACGATAGCTTGGAAAATGCTCGCTACGTTACGATAAATGGACAAAACTATTTAGCTCTATCAAACACACCTTCTGAATTTACACAAGAAGGCGTTATGGTGTCAGATGATTTTTCTGGTATGGGTGATATTTCTAAGTATCTACCAGATAATATGAAAAATTTAATTCCAGATAAAAAAGCTCCTGACAACGGAAATACTCCAGGTGCTGTTAGTGGAGTTAAGTTAAATAGCGAAACTCTTTCATGGTCTAAACACTCCGATAACGATATTATCGGTTATCGAATTTACAGAGCCGAAAATGAAAGTACAGATTACCGTTTCTATAATCATGTTAGAGGTAATGAATCAACCTCATTCAATGTGAATGGAAAAAACTATTCTTATTTTGTTACTGCCGTCGATGCAGCCGGCCGTGAATCTTCTGCTTCCTCTATAGTTGAAGGGAAAAATTATTCTCCAGAACCTAAGCCAGAAGTAAAAGAGGATGAGGATGAGGATGAGGATGAGGAAGAAGATAAAGACAAAAAAGATAAAGAAGATGACGATGACGATGACGATGACGATGACGATGAGGATTAATCTAGTAATGGCTGGATAACTTATTAACTGAATCTGAGAGCGTTTTGAACTGTACTCCAATTGTTAGAATTGGGGTACAGTTTTTTCAATATAGTCTTATTGAAAAATGAAACTTATTTAGTTTTTTTCCGTTCTATTATTAGTTATAAAAGGAGTGATAATATGAGCAAGTTAAAATTACTAGCTGCCATTTCATTCATAATTGGTGGAATATTTACTAGCTATCTAGTAGTAGTAGCGAATGCAACAGGATCAACTGAAAATATGGAGTTTTCTGATTCTAGCAACAAGGAAGTTGTTTCTAAAAAGAAGTTTCTTTCGTTTGCTGGAGTCATTTCAAAAGTTAAACAAGAACATGACTCCATATCTCTCAACGTTAAAGATGAAAAGGCAGAAATGATATTTCCTCTTGCAAATGAGACTCTTGTTGTATCAGCAAATACAGGAAAACGTAATCCCGAACTCATCGAAGGCCAATTTGTTGAAGTTTATTACAATTCCAACAAACCAGTACCAATGATTTATCCTCCTACAATTACACCAGATATCATTGTTGTTGGAGAAGAGTCTGACCTGCAGCAAGTAAAGCTAGATACCTTTGGTCCAAATTTAGTTAGCGAAGACGATAAACTTAAGCTACATATTAGTAGTGATACGGTTATCATTAATACTCAGGGAGAAACAATAGAGGAATTTGACATATCAGGTAATACATTACTAGTTTTTTATACAATTACAACACGAAGCATACCCGCTCAAACAACACCACATATGATTATAGTTATTGATGAATAATGTCATTCGAAAAAGCCTACACCAAATAAGTGTAGGCTTTTCTCGATTAATCTTCCATTGTTGATAAGTCCCCTGTTGGTAAGTCTAATTCCCATGCTTTTAATACACGTCTCATAATCTTACCACTACGCGTCTTCGGCAATTTTGCTCTAAACTCAATTTCACGAGGAGCCGCATGTGCTGCAAGACCTTTTTTTACAAAGTTACGAATATCTTCTTTTAGCTCATCCGTTACTTCATATCCGTCTCTTAAAGCAACAAACGCTTTAATAACCTCCCCTCTTACAGGATCTGGTTTACCGATTACACCAGCTTCTGCAACAGCAGGATGTTCGACTAACTTGCTCTCTACTTCAAATGGTCCTACTCGCTCACCTGAAGTCATAATTACATCATCAATTCGTCCTTGGAACCAGAAATAGCCATCTTCATCCATATAAGCAGAGTCTCCTGAGACGTACCAACCTTCAACTTCAAAGTAACTGTTGTATTTCTCTTCGTTCTTCCAAACAGCACGCATCATAGATGGCCAACCCTTTTTAATTGCAAGATTACCCATGCGATTAGGAGGTAGCTCATTTCCTTTATCATCAATGATTGCTGCTTTCACACCTGGAATCGGTTTACCCATTGATCCAGGACGTACGTCCATTGATGGGTAGTTACAAATAACTTGTGCCCCTGTTTCTGTCATCCACCACGTATCATGAATGCGAAGATCAAACACTTTCTTGCCCCAACGAACAACTTCTGGATTAAGAGGTTCACCGACACTTAACATATGGCGTAGGTTTGAAAGGTCATATTTCTTTACGACCTCATCCCCCGCACTCATTAGCATCCTAAATGCTGTTGGCGCACTATACCAAACAGAAACTTTATACCTTTCTAAAGTTTCATACCAATCCTGAGGACTGAATCTTCCTCCACGAATGACATTTGACACACCAACTAGCCATGGGCCAAAAATTCCATAAGATGTTCCCGTTACCCAACCAGGGTCAGCCGTGCACCAATATACGTCGTCATCCTTTAAATCTAATACCCATTTTGCTGTTTGATAATGCTGAAGCATAGCATTATGCACATGCAAGACACCTTTAGGCTTTCCTGTTGATCCAGATGTATAATGTAAAATTAACCCATCTTCTCTATCAACCCACTCAATATTTAATTCTTCACTTGCAGCATTCAAGCGAGTTAGTAAATTTAAATAGCACCCATTCTCTTCATGTGATTCATCAACAATAAATACCGTTTCAAGATGCGGTAAATCGTCTACTGGAACTCTCTCTAGTAGAGCTGGCGTTGTAATCAGTACCTTCGCTTCACTATCTTCTAAACGATCACGTACTGCTCCTTCCATAAATGCTTCAAACAAAGGCCCAACTATCGCCCCTACTTTTATTGCACCAAGCACAGAAAAGTAAAGTTCAGGTGAACGAGGCATAAAGATAAACACACGATCGCCTTTTTCAACCCCTGCATCTTTCAAGACATTTCCTGCTTTATTCGAATATTTTTTCATATCAGCAAATGTATATTGCTCTTCACGATTGGCATCACTATAGTAGAGTGCTACTTTGCTAGCTTTGCCTTCCTCTACATGGCGATCAATCGCTTCGAATGCTAGATTTACATTTCCTGTTTTACTCCAAGTAAATTGTGATTCTGTTGTCTTCCAATCGAAAGACTGTACAGTCTCTTCATAGTTCTCTAAATTGTGGTTTCCTTTTACAGATGGAAGCGCTTGCATAGCCATAGTACATCTTCCTCTCTTTTATGTATTTTCAATTTATAGTATAATACATCCAGAATATTATATCAATTTCAAATTTTAACAAAAGCCATTTTTTAGGAAAAAAGTTTTATAAAGCGTTTTCGTGACAAAACAATGACGATTAAACACTAGTCTGCCGACATCATGTATAATATAACACAATAGGCTCTGTAAAGGTGGTTACATAATCATGATTCATCAAAAGACATATTACTCAATGGAAGCCCCGTTTCAAGACCGTACTCTTGTATTAGAAGGTCCTCTTTCTTCTGAGAGCATACAGTCTTATGACTTCCATTCAGGTCTTGTTGCTTTTCGCCCCCCCAATCAACAAAAAGAAGCATTGTTAGGTATAGCTGATTTACCAGAAGGACGAATTAATGTCGTACGAGATGGCGATGTAATTGTTGGCTACGTCACTTTTGTGTACCCTGATCCTATGGAACGTTGGTCTGAAGGGAATATGGTTAATTTAATAGAACTGGGCGCAATTGAAATTGCACCGGAATATCGTGGGGCCCAAATTGGAAAGAACCTTCTACGTTTATCCGTACAAGATGATGCAATGGAAGATTATATTATTATTACGACTGAATACTATTGGCATTGGGATTTAAAAGGCAGCGGTTTGGACGTTTGGGAATATAGAAAAATGATGGAGAAAATGATGAATGCGGGCGGCCTAGAATGGTTTGCAACGGATGATCCTGAGATCTGTTCCCACCCAGCTAATTGTTTAATGGCTCGAATTGGAAAACGCGTGGATACAAACTCCATTCAGCAATTTGATCAACTTCGCTTTCAAAATCGATTTATGTACTAAGGTGGTGTATATCAATGATTATTGAACATATTATGAAACGTAGTGTTATCACTCTTACTGAAACATCAACGATAAAAGAAGCAATGCAACTTCTTGAGCAACACCAATTTCGACACATCCCTATTGTGAATGAAAGCAAGAAACTTGTAGGGATTGTCTCAGACAGTGATATTCGAGATGCAAGTCCTTCTATTTTTCATTTCACTGATCACCTTGAAGATTTTCAAAAACCTATCTCATCAATCATGAAACAAAATGTTATTACAGCCCATCCACTTGATTTTGTTGAAGAAGTATCCACCCTTTTTTATGAACATCATATTGGATGCTTACCTATTTTAGACGATGATGAGTTAGTAGGTATTGTTACAGAAACTGACATGCTTCATACATTAGTAGAGTTAATGGGAGCCCATCAACCTAGTTCTCATATTGAGGTGAAAGTTGAGAATATAACTGGAAAACTTTCAGATATTGCTGCTATTTTTAAAGAGTTAAATATGAATATAACAAGTGTTTTAGTTTACCCTCATCAAGATCCGGCTCACAAAATACTTGTATTCCGAGTCCAAACGATTGATCCGAGAAAAGTAGTTAAAGTGATTGAGGAAAAAGGATATGATGTAATTTGGCCAAGTGAGCCGAGGATTGTATGATGAAAAAGGATGCGGTATTTATTTTTTCTAATGAACAACTTGCATACCGTTTTAATGATAAACATCCCTTCAATCACTTACGCCTTCAGCTCACATTTGATTTACTTACAAGTTTACATGCACTAGACTCAAGTCTCATTCTTCCTCCTCGAATGGCTACAGAAGACGAAATTGCTCTTATTCATGATGAAGAATTTATTCATGCGGTTAAATCTGCTAGTAAAGGAACATTGGATGAAGCTATTGCTTCAAATTATGGGCTTGGAACCGAAGATACTCCTATATTCCCCCATATGCATGAAGCGGCGTCCTTACTAGTTGGTGGTACATTGCAAGCAGTAGATGAAGTCATGTCCGGCAATGCGAACCATGCGCTACACCTTGGTGGAGGATTACATCATGGTTTTAAAGGAAAAGCATCAGGCTTTTGTATTTATAATGATAGCTCAATCGCAATTGAATATATGAAAAGAAAATATGATGCACGTGTATTATATATTGATACAGATGCCCACCATGGAGATGGAGTACAATGGTCGTTCTATGATGATCCTGATGTTTGTACACTCAGTATTCATGAAACAGGTCGATACCTCTTTCCTGGCACGGGCCAGGTACATGAAAAAGGATCTGGGAAAGGCTATGGCTTCTCGATCAATGTTCCCGTTGATGCTTTCACGGAGGACGAGTCTTTTTTAAAAGTTTATGATACTGCTTTTCGTGAAATTGTCGAGTTTTTTAAACCTGATGTAATCCTTACTCAAAATGGTGCAGATGCTCATCACTATGATCCGTTAACACACCTCTGTTCAACGATCGAAACGTATAAATATATACCTAAGTTAGCTCATGAGTTAGCTCATGAATATTGTGATGGTAGGTGGATTGCAGTAGGTGGCGGAGGTTATGATATCTGGAGAGTTGTGCCACGAGCTTGGGCCTTAATATGGCTTACCATGACTAATCAATTGAATCATCTTGATCATGAAATCCCACCATCGTGGATTCAAAAATGGTCTGATCAATCAGAAGATCCATTACCTACATTATGGGAGGATGGCAACATCGTACCGAATATCCCTCGCAAACCAGAGATCACAGATAAAAATAATAAAACATTAGAAAAAGCCTTGTTTCACATAAGGAATGAGATGAAACGATGATCTTTTTGTAGCATCAAAAAAAAACGAGAGAGGGTACTGAAAAAGGGAAAATCACCTTTCTCAGTACCCTCATATGTTTCTTTTTTAAACTTCTTAATATCTTGTTAACATCTCCACAATATTTGACACAAGAAGATGCGATTGTTCACTCGCTAGCTCTGTAAATTCTTGAAAATTAATAGAAGCTTCTCCATTTGCTTTGTCTGACATCGAACGAATAATGACAAAAGGAACCTCATTCATCACCGCAACTTGAGCTACTGAGGCTCCTTCCATTTCAACACAGGCTGCAGTAAATTGCTCACGTAAGCTTTTTACATAATCTTTATCTGCGATAAATTGATCTCCACTAACAATTCTTCCTTGAACAACATGGCGTTTCGTCAATGTCTCTGCTGCACGAACTGCTATTCTTCCAAGTTCTTCATCAGCCTGGAAATCAGATGACCCGTCAAAATACGGAATTTGACCTTTTTTAAAACCTAATGCAGTTACATCAAGGTCATGCTGCATTGCACTTGTAGATATAACTAAATCTCCTACATTTAACGATTCGTCCACAGCACCTGCAACACCAGTAAAAAGAAGGTGAGAAATAGCAAACTTATCAATAAGAATTTGAGTTGTAAGAGCTGCATTTACCTTACCTACTCCACTCTTACATAGAATGATATCTTGCTCATGCATCGTACCTTCATAAAAAGTCACAGTAGCGATAGTATGAGTACTTATGACGTTCATTTCTGATTTCATTCTTTCAATTTCTTCATTCATTGCACCAATAATTCCAATTTTCATTTTTACCCTCCTATAGGAACATAAAAAAAGTGACTAATGTAGAGGTACTGAAAAAGACAGATTTCGCCTTTATGTGTATCTCTACTGTAATCGGCAAACACAATATGCCGTAAAGAAGCGTCAAGTTCTAAACTTCTATCGTGATAATAGTGATTACAGGGTTTAGTCACCTTAATATGAGTTAGCGTCTTCATGAGAAGGATCTGAGATGACAATGACTACTCGACGATTTAACTGTAAGTTTTCAACAGTCGTATTTGGTACAACTGGTCTTGTATCGCCGTATCCTGTTGCAATAAAACGCTTAGCCTCAAGGTTATGTGTATCTATTAGAAAACGAATTACACTACTTGCTCTTGCACCAGAAAGTTCCCAATTAGACGGATAACGATAAGTCGAAATGGGCCTACTATCTGTATGTCCTTCCACCTTTACACTATTTGGAATTGCTTTTAGTAATGTACCAACTTTACTTAAGAATGGTTCTGCTTCAGGAAGTAATTCTGCTTCAGCTGTTTCAAATAACGTTCGTTCTTGTAACACGAGAACAACTCCACGGTCATCTCGCGTTGCTGATATCAATTCTTTCAGCTCATTCTGTTCTAGAAAGTCATTAACTTCTTTTAAAAGCTCATCCATCGCTACATTTGTTTCATTCAAAGGGGCTGTCTCCCTACCCAACTCCCCTTCAGCAAAGGGATCTTTTCTCTCTTCTCCCCGCTCTTGACTAGGATTTTCAAATTCAATAGCTGATGGCATATACTCAAAAATTTGTCTTTGATTAAATGAATCAGCAATTGCTCTAAACTTCTGAGCGTCAACAACTGACATGGAAAACAGCAGGATAAAAAAGACTAAAATGAGGGTCATAAGATCTGAAAATGTCACCATCCACTTTGGTGCGCCTTTTTCTTCTTGGCGCTGGCGCTTACGAGGCAACATTTTCTTCACCTAGAACGCCTTCTTCATTTTTTGCTTTATTATTTACAACTGAAAAAGCACTTAATTTTTCTTGAAGGACTTTCGGGTTTTGTCCAGATTGAACACCAATAACACCCTCAATAATGATTTGTTTAATAAATACTTCTTCATCCGTTTTATTACCTAGTTTCGTAGCCATTGGCAAAAAGACTAGATTAGCTAGAACCGTTCCATAAAGAGTTGTTAATAAGGCTACAGCCATATTTGGACCAAGTGTAGCAGGGTCATTTAAATTTTGTAGCATAAGAACAAGACCAACTAACGTTCCTATCATCCCCCAAGCTGGTGCATACTCTCCTGCTTTTTCGATAATAGCCCGTCCTTTACGATGACGTTCTTCCATTGCAACTACTTCTGCCATCATAATATCCTTAATGACATCCGGTTCAATTCCATCTACAGCAAGTAGAACACCTTTCTTAATAAAAGGGTCCTCCACCTCATCTAAACCTGCTTCTAAAGCTAATAACCCTTCACGTCTCGCCTTTGTTGAGAGGTCTACAAAAGTATCAATTAAATTCTCTAAATCGTGATTTTCTGTACGAAATGCTTCCCCTAATACTTTGGGAACCAATTTTAATTCTGCCAAAGAAAACGTAATTATAATTGCTGATACAAGTCCTCCAATTACGATAAGAACTGAAGCGATCTGAATAAAGAAAATAAAACCAGATGGTCCAGAGTTTGAGAAGACAGCCAATAGAATAACAATCACACCTAGCAAGATTCCTATTGGCGTCATAATATCAAATTTTTTCATAATCCTCTCCCAGTGGGCGCTTCATTCCGTTCTGAGTACGTCCTTCTACGTTTCAATTATCCCAACGTAGTTCGTTTGCCAGAATCAAATTTAGCTACCCTTATGATTTCGTTGATTGTCTAAATTCAATTCGGTGCGGGAGCACAACAACATGATCTGTTACTTCTTCTTTGTTCATGAGTTTAGTTAATAAACGCATCGAAACGGCACCAATATCATACATTGGTTGGACAACTGTAGACAACGTTGGGCGAACCATCGTAGCGAGACGCGTATTATCAAATCCTAACACTTCAATGTCATCCGGAATTGATAACCCTTGGTCTTGGGCACCATGAATTACACCTAATGCCATTTCATCCGTAGAAGCAAAGATGACAGAAGGTTTGTTTTCTAGCTCCAAAAATGAATTCATTGCTTCTATACCTGAATCATATGTGTAATCTCCGATGACAACTAATTCCTCATCAAAAGAAAGTCCCGCTCCTTCAATTGCTTCGCGATACCCTAAGAACTTCTGATACCCATTAACCGGATCATCAAGCGTACCTGAAAGCATTCCAATACGAGTATGACCCTTTTCTATTAAATTCGAAATGGCATCATATACAGCTTGTCTATAGTCAATGTTTACTGATGCAATTTCACTATTGGCATCAAGTGTAGCCGCTAAAACAACAGGAACTGGTGAACGCTTAAATTGTTCAACATGCTCTTCAGTAATGTGACCACCCATAAACACAATACCGTCTACTTGTTTCTCAAGTAATGTATTAATTAAATGGATTTCCTTCTCTTGGTTTTGATCCGAGTTACAAAGGATAATATTGTACTTATACATTGTGGCAATATCCTCGATACCTCGTGCTAGCTCAGCAAAGAAAATACTTGAAATATCAGGTATAATCACTCCAACAGTTGTCGTTTTCTTACTAGCGAGTCCTCTTGCCACAGCATTCGGGCGATAACCAAGTCTCTCAATTGCTTCTAACACTTTCTTTCTTGTTGCTGGTTTTACATTAGGATTTCCGTTTACGACACGTGAAACGGTCGCCATCGAAACACCTGCTTCTCTTGCTACATCATAGATTGTTGTATTCACTAGGATCCTCCTTAATTTTTGAAAATAATCTTTTCGTTTTCATGATTGTATAGATATCATACGATACTATGAAGAGGTCCGCAATGTTCTACACTATTTATATCGACAACCTTCAAATATTTTTCATAGTATTTTCAAAAAAAACTGCGTTCATTCTCCAATTTTCGCTTCTTATTGACAAAAAGAGAGGGGATGTCCTAAAAGGTCTGCTTTGACCTTTTAGGACATCCCCGAAGCAATCAGCGGAGTAGCTACATCTTTAAAAAGCCTTGAGAGGAGTGTTTTTCTCCTCTCAAGGCGCGTAGCGAAACGGAGTCATTGCTACCTCTGTTCCGCACTTTTACAGTCTCTAAGTATTACCCCTTATATAATCCCGAAGCTTTCAAATCATCAATAAATTTATTGAATTGAGGAATATCCATTTGTTGTGCTGAATCAGATAAAGCTACTGCAGGATCTGGATGAACCTCTGCCATGATTGCATCTGCACCGATAGCTAATGCTGCTTTAGCTGTAGGGAGTAAAAGATCACGACGGCCTGTAGAATGTGTCACATCAACTAACACTGGCAAGTGAGTTTCTTGTTTTAAGATTGGAACCGCTGAGATGTCTAACGTATTTCTAGTAGCTGTCTCGTATGTGCGAATCCCACGCTCACATAACATTAAATTGCTGTTCCCTTTTGCTACGATGTATTCTGCAGCATGGATAAATTCTTGTATTGTTGCAGATAGTCCACGTTTTAATAATACAGGCTTATCAACCGCACCAGCAGCTTTTAATAACTCAAAGTTTTGCATGTTACGAGCACCAATTTGAATTACATCTAGGTAATCTACAGCTGTTTCAATATCAGATGGATTTACGATTTCACTAATAACTACCATGTCGAGTTCATCAGCAACTTGCTTTAAGATTTTCAGCCCCTCTAATCCTAAACCTTGGAAATCGTAAGGAGACGTACGAGGTTTAAACGCTCCCCCACGTAACAACTTAATTCCTCGTTCTTTAAGAGCTTTCGCAACGGTTAATACTTGCTCGTAGCTCTCAACTGCACATGGCCCCATAACAAGACGCTGCTGTCCATCCCCCATCATAACACCCTTAAGATCGACAACGGTATTTTCAGGGTGCTTTTTACGTGAAACTAGCAATGCCTTACTGTTATCTTCCTCTTGCAGTTCAAGACTTGCTTTGAAAATTTGTTTAAACAAATGTTGTAATGTAGATGTCTCAAATGGACCTTTATTATTTGCGGCAATATGGTCAAGCATGCTACGCTCTCTTACCGGATCAAATCGATTTACACCTTGTGTACTTTTTACTTTTCCAATTTCTTGAACAAGACGAGCTCGCTCATTGATTGTTTCAAGAAGCTTTAGGTTCACCTCGTCTAACTCAGTTCTCAACACATCTAATTGGTCATTACTCACTATTCTCCACTCCCTTTTACAATGCTTCTTTTGTATTTAAATTTATTATATATGAAAATTCAGTGAATGTCACGACTTTTTTCTTTAGCGCTTTTAAGCTTTTAAGCTTTTATGTATTAAAGTATGTTTTTAGTTTGTATTTTTTCTTATTAATTATCTTATATATTGCGTAAAGGTCTTTCCAACAAAAATAAGAAACCCCCCATTCCTTAAGGATGAGAGGTTTTGTTATTACAAGATTATTTCGATTGTGATTGTGCTGCCGCCGCTTCTTCTTCTATCTTTGATTGAATGTCATTCACTTCTTGTTTGACTGTCTCAGCAATTTCTTCACCAGAATTTTGAACTTCTCCAGCTAGGTCTCCTACAACTTCTTCAGCTGAGTTTGCCGTTTCTTCAACCTCAGTTTTTAAATTTGATGTTGCCTCCTTCACCTTGTCAACAACTTGTGCTGATTGATCGGTTACGACTTTAGCAATGTTGGACGATTTTTCCTTTGCATAAGTAGCCCACTCGTTTCCTTTATCATATGCAGTCGATGTTAATTGAGTCGTTTTATCACGTGCAATTTGTGCCTGTTCGTTAATATCACTACGGAGTTCTTTCCCCGATTTAGGTGCCAAAAATAAGGCTGCTGAAGCACCTACAATCCCACCAATTAATGATCCAATTAAAAAATCCTTTGTGTTCATGCTATTCTTATCGCTCATAACCTTTCTCCTCCTTTAATTCACTCTGTTCTTTTTTTTGTTTAAATTTTGAATATAAATCAATTGCGACATTGCCCCATTGAACGGCTTTTGCAATTTGATCCGATTGTTTAACAACTTGAGTTGAGACTGTATCAGAAACATGTCTGATGGACTTATTGACTTGCCCAACCGAATCGCCAAGATCCTTTACTGATGCAAATACTGTATTCAATGATTCCGATTTCTCTTGAAGATCATCAGCTAAGCGATTCGTACGATGTAACAATTCCTCAGTCTCTTTTGTGATTCCTGTTACTTGTTTTTCTAATCCAGCCATTGTATTCGCAACATGATCAAGTGTTCGATTTGCTGATTTCAATGTTCGAACCAAATATAAGACTAGTACTGCAAAGGCGATTGCAGCTACTAACGCACTTATGTACAATAAACTTTCCATTATAGATCTTCACCTCCTTGACTTTCCGATCTATAATTCGTAATACCCAATCTCACGCGATATTAAACCTCTCAATATAATAATAATTCGCGATTGTCTCAGAATCTCCTGCATCTTTTCGCAATTACTGTTATGTTTTCCTCTTATCGTATACAATAAGACAGAACATTTAAGGAGGAATTTGAATGAGAGATCCAAGAATTCAAACATTAGCCAAAAATTTAATTACCTATTCGGTTGAGTTAAAAAAAGGGGAAAAAGTTTTAATAGAAAATTTCGGTCTTCAACGCGAGCTAGTTACTGCACTTGTACAAGAAGCCTATCTTGCTGGCGGATTTCCATTTGTCTTATTAAAGGATCATCAAGTGGATCGTTCTTTGCTAATAGGCGCACAAGAAGAACAACTTGAACTGATGGCTACCTTTGAAGCTCAAGTTATGAGCGAGATGGATGCATACATTGGCCTGCGTGCAGGTGACAATATTTCAGAACTCTCCGATGTTCCAAATGATAAAATGGCTTTACACGGCAGAACAGTTGGTACAAAGGTTCACAGAGAAATTCGTGTTCCTAAAACAAAGTGGGTTGTTTTAAGATATCCAAGCTCGTCTATGGCACAGTTAGCTAACACAAGTACAGAAGCATTTGAAGATTTTTATTTTAATGTTTGTAATTTAGACTATAGCAAAATGGATGAAGCGATGAATTCATTAGTTGCCTTATTAGACCGCACGAACAAAGTACAACTGAAAGGTCCAGGTACTGACTTAACTTTTTCAGTAAAAGATATCCCGTCTATCAAATGTGCTGGAAAACGCAATATACCAGATGGTGAAGTTTACACAGCTCCTATTCGCGATTCAATTAACGGAACGATTACATACAATACACCTTCTCCATATCAAGGTTTCACGTTTGAAAATATTTCATTTACATTTGAAAATGGAAAGATTGTTGAAGCTTCAGCAAACGATTCTGAGAGAATTAATAAAATATTAAATACTGATGAGGGAGCTAGATTTATTGGGGAATTCGCGATAGGTGTAAACCCATACATTCAACATCCGATGAAAGACATTCTTTTTGATGAAAAAATTGATGGAAGCTTTCATTTCACACCAGGACAATGTTATGAAGAAGCTTCAAACGGTAACTCATCTAGCATTCATTGGGACATCGTGATGATTCAACGTCCAGAATACGGTGGTGGTGAAATCTATTTTGACGACGTTCTCATTCGCAAAGATGGTCGTTTTGTAGTACCAGAACTAGAAGCTCTAAACCCAGAGAACTTAAAATAAAAAAACAAAAAGGGTGACTCACAACGTTTGAGTCACCCTGTTCTTAATGGGAAATTGCTTTTTCATAAGCTTGTTGAAACTTTTGAATATCGCCAGCCCCCATAAAAAGAAGAACACCATTTTCGTGCTTTTTTAGCACATCGATCGATTCTTCCGTTATTAAGTGTGCATTTGGAATTAGATCCTTTAAATCACCAATCGTTAAGGACCCAGCTTGCTCTCTTGCTGAACCAAAAATATCACACAAATAAACAACGTCTGCCTGTTTTAAGGACTCAGCAAATTCGTTAATAAATGTTTTCGTTCTTGTAAATGTGTGTGGCTGAAAAATAGCTACGACATTGTAATCTGGGTATTTTTGTTTCGTCGCTTCAATGGTCGCTGCAATTTCAGTTGGGTGATGAGCGTAGTCATCAATTAACACTTGTTTATCGATCACTTTTTCCGTAAAGCGGCGTTTAACACCTTTGAATGTCTTTAAGTGCGTTGCAACCACATCTGCCGGTACATTTTCATAATGACAAAGCGCAATGACGGCTAAGGCGTTTAAGACGTTATGCTTTCCGTAGCCTGGAATAATAAATGTTCCATATAGGCTATTACGAACGTACACATCAAATTGTGTACCTTCATTTGTTGTCTCTACATTTCTAGCTTGGAAGTCGTTATGTTCTCCGAAACCATAATATACAACAGGAACATTGGCATGAATTCCCTGTAAATGTTCATCATCACCACATGCTACAATCGCTTTCTTCACTTGCATGGCCATTTCTTGAAATGCAGAAAAGACATCTTGAACATCTTTAAAGTAATCTGGATGATCGAAATCAATGTTTGTCATAATACAATAGTCAGGTTTATAGTTCAAGAAGTGACGACGATATTCACAAGCCTCAAATGCAAAATACGTGGAATCCTCTTCTCCTTTTCCTGTACCATCACCAATTAAATAAGAAGTAGGAAAAGCTGAGCCTAAGACGTGAGCTAACAACCCCGTTGTTGATGTCTTTCCATGGGCTCCCGTTACCGCAATACTTGTAAAGTTTTGAATGAATTCGCCTAAGAAGATTGGGTATTTTTTCACTTCAATACCTAATTCATGAGCTCTTTGTACTTCTTCATGATCATCACCATAAGCTGCCGATACAATCACTTGTTGATCACTTTTAATATTGTTACGTTCAAAAGGCAATAAATTAATTCCTTTTTGTTCAAGAGGGCGCTGTGTAAAAAACTGTTTCTCAACATCCGACCCTTGAACTTGTTTTTTCATATCATGTAAAACTTGAGCGAGTGCGCTCATACCAGAACCTTTTATACCAATAAAGTGGAAATTTGTCATATTTGGACCTCCAAAATTCACATGGTTTTCTTGCGTCCAATGGTGTCATTACTGCATTTGTTAAAAATGTTCTCTCTTATTGAAGCAACCCTTTTATACATTTGCATTGACCCATTATATCAGAAAACGACGCTATCACCAATTTGAGCCATTCTTCTGTATTCACCCCATAGTATATGATATAACACGAAGAAAAGACCCTCTTAAGTAGAGGCTACAGAAAAAGGTTCACTTTTTCCTTTTCTGTAGCCTCTACGCTTTAAAAGGAACCGATATTGTGAGTATATCTTACGCCTTACAACTATAATTATAGAAATTAGAATTGTAAGGCAAAACGCACGGATCCATTGTTACTTCCTTAATTTACTCTACTATTTGTAGTCTTGGGTTATCACGGTATCGTCGACCAGCCTTAGCTTGATGCTCACCATTCAACAGAACATTGTCTCCAGTAAAACCAATGTTAAGCTTCAATAAGCTTCCTCCAACACCATAAATGTCAACTGGAACGCCTGCTTCTTCATATTCTCTTATTCTTGTAGCAGTAAAGCCACCAGTAGCAATAATTTTAATATGCTCAAATCCTTCCTTATCTAACGCTTCTCTTAAAGCAAAGATTAAAGTCGGATTTGCACCACGCGGGTCAAAAGCCCCCATGACTTCTGGCTTCCGGCAAAAATACTGATCAACCATCGTTCTCGATGTATCAACTCTTACTCCTTTAAGCTCCGTGCCGAATTCACGTGCCACTTTTAAGGAATCCGTAATAACATCATTATTGTAATCAACAAGGGCCATCAAATCATCTTCTGGATACGTTTCTTTGTACGCACGAGTTGCAGCAACAACATCTCCTTGAAACAGCTGGATTAAGGCGTGAGGCATCGTTCCCATTCCTTTTTTCCCCCACCATTCGTTCATTGCATGTGTCGCTTGTGCTTTTGATCCTCCAATAAAGGCTGCATAGCCATCTCCAGATTGCTGTGTAAAATGATCATCACGATCGCCCATGAAAATAATAGGTTTTTGAATTCCAGATTGTCTAGCAGCCTTAGCTACATTATAGACATTTGTAGCTACAGATGTGCGCCTCGCAAAAATCCCATCGATAATCCCCTCTAAATAGCCAAAATCTTCATATTTCCCAGTAATTGTTAATACTGTTTCGAATGGTTTAATTTTATCCCCATCTTCTAAAGACCTAATTTCAAGCTCACTTGCGTTTTGGGCAAATGTTTTTATTAATGCAATGACTTCATCTGTCCCACATAAAACCGCATGTTCCTTTTGAAAAAATTGCATTGTGACAATGTTATTTGGACGATATTTTTCAACAATCTCTCTTGTTTTCAAAAAATAAACGGCAGAGAACCAGCCCTCTTGAACACGTTCATCAAATTTGAAAGTTTCGTTTGTTAAACGTTTTATTTCTCCATTCAATTTCCGTGTAATCTCTTTCATCCATCTAAACTCCTTGTAATAGACCATTCAGCAGTAGAATAGGTAACGTTTTTATCTTACTATCATATATAACCTTTTCCATTAAGACAAGGTAAAATATAGTAGAACTACGTTACCTCTCTTTTTGATAGAGAACTTCCTCAAGTTCGATTTCATCAACAAGTACATGTCTTGGCTTACTCCCCTTCGCTTCAGATACAATTCCTCTTTCCTCCATCATATCAATAAGTCTAGCTGCTCGGTTATAACCAACACGGAATCGTCTTTGTAAACTTGATGCTGAGGCTGATCCCTGGTCAATAACAAAATAACAAGCTTCTTCAAAATGCTCATCATCAACGGCTTCATGGGCAACATGCTTTAATTGCTCCGTTTGCAATAAGTACTCAGGCTCTCTTTGCTTCTTCACGTGCGCAACAACATCTTCAATCTCTTCATCAGATACGAAAGTTCCTTGAACACGAACAGGTTTCGGCGAGCCATTTTCATGAAAGAGCATATCCCCTTTACCTAGCAATCTCTCAGCTCCTCCCATATCCAAAATCGTTCTTGAATCGGTTTGAGAGGATACCGAGAAGGCAATTCTTGTTGGGATATTCGCCTTAATCAACCCAGTAATGACATCGACTGATGGCCTCTGAGTTGCAAGCAATAAGTGAATTCCACATGCTCTTGCTTTTTGCGCAATCCGACAAACTGAATCTTCCACCTCTTGTGGGGAAACCATCATTAAATCAGCTAATTCGTCGATGACTACTAAAATAAATGGAAGAGCAGGCTTATCAGGAGATTCAGAATAGATCTCATTATATCTGCCTACATCACGTACTCCTTGTTGACTAAACAATTCATATCTACGTTCCATCTCCAGAACAACCCACTTCAGTGCAGCAGTTGCTTGTTTTGCATCTGTAATAACCGGAGTAACTAGATGTGGAAGTCCATTATATGGAGCTAATTCAACCATTTTAGGGTCAATTAACATTAACTTCACTTCATCTGGAGTCGCTTTAAATAACAAGCTAATAAGAACGGAATTAATACAAACACTTTTCCCCGAACCAGTAGCACCTGCTACAAGTCCATGAGGCATTTTCTTTAAATCCGTGACGATAGGTTGTCCGGAGATATCCAGTCCTAGTGCAACCGTTAATGGTGACTCAGAACGTATAAAGTTTTTCCTACGTAGAATTTCACGTAAAAAAACTGGGGTAGACGTGCGATTAGGAACTTCTATGCCGATCGTGTTTTTACCTGGAATTGGCGCTTCAATTCGAATATCTTTGGCAGCTAAAGCCAGCTTCATATCATCGGTTAACCCCGTTATCTTTGTTACTTTCACACCCCGCCCAGGTTGAACCTCAAACCTTGTAACAGAAGGACCTTTCGTTACGTGAACAACTTTTGCATCAACATGAAAACTTTGCAACGCTTCTTCTAAAATCGCACCTTGTTCCTTAAGCCATTCAGACTCATCCTGTTCCTGTAATTCAGGGTAATTAAGTAGTCGAATACTAGGATAAGAGTAATCGATTGGGCTTTTTTCAGGCGGAGGCGTAGATACTTGAGTCTGTTTCCTTTTTCGATCCTGTGGCAGCATCATCACATTAAAAGGAATTGCCGCTTTTTTAGGTTTGCTCTCTTCAGAAGTCTTGTGATCCTGTTTTTCCTTTTTTAGTTTCATAGATTCAACAGAAGAACTTTCAACTTCTCCTGTTTTATGATTTGGAGATTTCTCATCTGTTTTTAGAAAGCTCTCTTGATTCCCTTCCAACTCCGAAGCAGCGGGCTCTATGTATTTCTCTTCTTCAACTTTTCTTTCTTCTTGTTCTACTTCTGTTAGTTCTACTGATTCTTCTACTTCTATTAGTTCTACTGATTGTTCTACTTCTGTTAATTCTACTTCTTCTACTGGTTGTGCTACTTCTATACCTTCTTCTAGTTCTATTTCCGCTTCATTTTTTTCATTAATTTCCTCAATTCCTTCTCTTACTTCCTCTACAGTTTCTTCGACACCAGCTTCGCTTATTTCCTCTGTTTTCCCCGCTAATTCTTCTACAACTGTATCAAAAGTTGTAGTTTTCTCCTGTGCTATTCTTTCTTCTTCTTGCTGAGATGTTGCTCGTGCTAACGCTTCTTCTAGAATGGTTGGTACGCCATAGGGCTTTCCTTTCATTTCATTTGAGCCCATTTCAAGCTCACTTGTTGAACCTTTGCCTTTTTGAATCACTTCTTCACTTGAAATTTGAATTTCTTCTAAAGGATTCTTTTGTTCGAGTATTGGCTTAATCTCATTTTGTAAATTCTCTGTGACGTTTTTCTCTAATTTCTTTTCTGATTGTTCGCCTATATGAGGTTTGGTTTCCTTATTGCTTTTATTCTCGAATGGGAGAACGGATAAGGTATCACCCAATTTACTTTTTGCCGATTCTCTTGCTTTAAATCCATATACTGGAGATGGAATCTCCGATAGCTTAAACTCTGATTTCGAGTTAGAGTTCCATGTTGGATCAACCTTTTCCACACGTTTTTCCTTGTACACTGTGGAATTTTTTGATCTTTTTTCAAACTTTTGCTTCCTTTTCTTTGGTGTGCTCTCTTTTAGTTGTGGTTGATCATCAATTAAAGGAAAGCGAAAATTCCCTTTTTTCGGATATTGATAAACGACCTTAGACTCATTTTTTTTATTTTCTACTTGAAACGACTTATACGTCGTCTGCGCTCGATTCTGCCCCGCTTCGATTTCCTTTTCTTCCGTAGGCTCTCCGCTTAAAAATTGTTGGAGTCTCCTCATCCAGCGATGCAATGTTCCCATTGTGATCACTCTCTTTCTTCAATCATTTCTTTTGGTAACGATAGAAAAAGGCTGACTCATACCAATCTAATCAATGTTAGAAGTGATCTGTTCCTAGTATACGAACAGAGTCATTGGACTTGAGACAACCTTATATCATCACAGTTATTTGAACATGGCACCAATCTCATATCAATCGTCTCTGGCAAACAAATCTTTTTCACATAGGTAATTCACAGTGAATGTACACCATTTATCCATACCTTTTCTTTAGAAAGACATTCCGTTTTGACAATGACTTTTTTGTTCCTCTGCAACTTTAACATTGTACCATAATTAAGCTTATTGTGACGGGGCTTATCTTCCTAATTCTACTTTGGTTTTCTTTGTGCCAAAATAAATGTTGGTTCTAATTCCCCATCTTCATATAGGAAAGGTAGTGCCGTAACCGGTACTCTCCCTTCTCCAAAAAACTGAAGAGCAAGTTGTGCAAGAACATCATACCCTCGTTCATTCACAATATCAGCAAAAATAAGTACATCTTGATGCGGAACGGCAACAGCTAATTGTCCAGTTGCCTTCATTTCCATTTTCTCTAACAATGATTGATCGAGAATTCGACTTGCATCAAATCCATCTTTTGCTCGTAAGAAAAAGAAACGATTCCCGGCTACTGTATCTTCTTTTAAAGGCTGTGGCAAAGACCGGACGTTAAACATCGCTACTTCACGAATTTTTTCGTTCGTAAAGGACGTTCCTTCAAGCATGCTTTCCTGGATAAGGGTGTATGACTCTCCTTGATCAATGACGTAATAAACCCGCGTTTCAGCAGTATGTTCGTCAAACAACAGCGCTTCTCCTGCTTTTGACTCCGTCGGGAAAGACGTAGAACGAATGACAGGTAAAATGCGTTTTTCATTCCCTGTAATCATAGGCTTATGTTTCATCGCCTCTAGTCCGATCTCTACATACCGAACGACTTCATCTATTGATCCAAACTCTTTTCTTTCCCACTTAGCAAGCAACGGTTTTAACGAAAGAGTCACTCCTTTTTTTATTTCATCATCTTCTATTCGTAAAGTCGATTCCTTATGGTCATAAATAATGGTCCACCCATCTCTTGTTAACCTCTGCTCAATCTCTTTTCGAAACTGTCTCATTTCCATAAAACGATCCTCTCCTTCTATCTATCCTATTTTATCAGAAAGGAAAAGACGAACCAAATTGATTGATTTAAAAAAGGATTGAAAACCTATACATTATCAAAGTTGATACAAAAATAAAAAAATCGCACTTTTCTAAGAAAGTGCGAAATACTGCGATGGCTCCGCTCATCGCTTCGAGTTTTTATGAAGAAGGTAAAAAGCGACCTTTTTCATAAAAAACTCTTAAAAATGTGATTCTGCTTTTGTAAGAAATTCTTCAATCTCTTCTTGTGATTTGCGATCTTTGCTGACAAATCGTTCTACTTCTTGCCCATTTACAAAAGCTAGAAAGCTTGGGATCCCAAAAATATTTAATTCTCCGCATAAGTCGATAAATTGATCGCGGTCTACGTAGTAGAATGAGAAACTTGGGAAGTCAGCTTCTATTCTCGGTAAAACTGGCTCAATTACGCGACAATCTGGACACCAATCAGCAGAAAACATAAATACAGCTGATTCCTTACTCGAAATTTCTTTAAATTGTTCAACACTTTGAAGTTTTTCCATTTAAAACACCTCTCACCTTACTTATTGTTCTATCTTCATATCTCCTAATCGAATGGTACCTCTTTTTCTCATCCATTCAACTATGAGTAAACTAATTATAGCAGGTCCAATGAAATACAGTAAAACAACACCAATTAATACATGCATGGAAAACCCCATATGTGTAAATGTCATAATCGGACCAACGAGCCCACTCGTTCCCATTCCTGCTCCTGCTGGATTGTTCGTCATTCCGAATCCAACAGTCGCAACAGGTGCTAATAGAGCACCTGCAACTGTTGGTGGAATAAGGATATACGGGTTCTTGACAACATTCGGTACTTGAAGCATCGACGTTCCTACTCCTAACGAAACAAGTCCAGACCAACCATTTTCACGATAACTACTAACAGCAAAACCTACCATTTGCGCCGCACATCCAACCGTTGCTGCACCTGCGGCAATTCCTTCAAGTTCTAACATGATTGCTAGTGCAGCACTTGAAATGGGTGCTGTTAAAGCTAGTCCCATTAACGTTGCCACAATTATCCCCATCAAAATAGGCTGTTGTTCTGTCCCCCACATGATTAGGGAACCAAATTGCTGCAGGCCTGCTTGAATCCAAGGTCCTATGATAGAAGCAGATAGGAAACCTGTAATAATGGTAACAAGTGGCGTTAAGATGATATCAAGCTTCGTTTCTCCTGAAACGAGTTTTCCAAATTCTGTCGATATGACGGCTGCCACAAAAGCTCCCGCTGGACCACCTAACTGAGCTCCGGCTGCCCCGCTTACAATCGTCGCAAAAGCAACGAGTTTTGGTGCCTTTAATCCATAAGCGACCGCAACACCAATTGCTGGTCCCATTAGTCCCATTGCTAGGGAACCAACATCTTGTAACCACGTCCCTACCGTTAACATTCCTGTATGAAGAGCCACTTGCTCCCCTACTGTTCGGATGATGAGTCCAATAATTAGAGAAGCAAATAGTCCTAATGCCATATGGCTTAACGCGGTTATGAAATATGTTCGCCACGAAAGGTCAATTCCTTTTTTCTTTAAAAATGTCGTCACAAATAACATCCTCCTACATCCAAAGAAATCTGATTATTTCGCTTGATATGACTGAACCATTTCAGTCATCGCTTCAATGCTGCCCTGAAGATCATTATATGTTGTCAGCGTTGATAACTTTGCACCTCCAACTGTTACAATGACAAATAACTGCTCTTCATCTTCTTCAGTTACAATTAAATAGGCCAACTGATCTTCTGCTTCTAAAAGCTCGTAAAGCAAAGCACTACCTGCAGCTTCTAAATCACGTTGAAGATGAATGCTACTTGTTGAAGGTTCTGTTGGTTGATGAAATAAAACGAATAATTGCTCACCACTTTGAAATAGAGCATTGTATTCAATATCCTCTATTACTTCAAATCCTCTAGGCAAATAAACATGAAACATTGATAACTCCGTATTTGGTTCAAGGGAATCATCTTCTAGGTTATGAATAAAGGCTTGATGACCTAACTCTAACGCCTCTTCTTCTGTGACTTGACAACCTACAACTAGTAATAGGAACGTAAGAAACAAACCTACTTTCCAACATTTCGTAATCAATTGTTACACTCCTTTTTTCTTATCTTACACAATTCTACCTAATAATACCCCTGTAGATACTAGCTGACAAGACAACTTTCCACTATCCTTGATATAATAAAACTGACTCATTACATAATAGGAGTGATTATCATGAAATTAACCGTTTATCTAGCAGGAGAAATTCATAGTTCATGGCGTGAGTATTTACGTAAGCAAGCTAATGAACGTAACCTTCCACTTGTCTTTACCGGCCCTATGGAAGATCATGATCGTTCAGACAACATTGGTGAGGAAATTTTAGGGGAACAGCTAAATAAGGTGTTACGAGACGAAACAGCTTCTAGTATTAATAATTTACGAACACAAATCCTACTTTCCAAATCAGATGTGGTCATTGCCTACTTTGGAGAAAAGTATAAACAATGGAATAGTGCAATGGATGCAGCAACTGCTATTACTCTAAATAAACCTGTAATTCTTATTCGTGATGAAAAGCTTCACCATCCATTAAAAGAATTATCTAACAAAGCTCAATTAGTTGTCGAGACACCCGAGCAAGCTCTTCAAGCACTTTCATATATTTTTGAATAAGCAAAGCCGCGCATGCGGCTTTGCTTATATGCAATGTGCAGAGCCGTCGCTTTCTTTTTAGCCATTTTCTGAGTGGTCTTCTCAGAAAATGGCGTGCGACGTGCGGAGCCATTGCACTTCTTCGACTAAACTTTCAAGCCACTTTGATTGAACCGGCGTTGGTATACTCTCTAGTAAAAAGAGGTAACTGCTAAGTAGAACCAAACGTAGCAGTTACCTTTTATATTGCACTTCTTTCGTTCCTTCTGCCAATTTAAACATTCCAATAGCCATCCCAATACTTGTTAAATAAATGGACCCCCGTAAAAAGAAAGTACAATAGCTACAGTTGCTCCAGTCATTGTCACCACTCCTTCTTACATCAAATTCACACACACCAATATGAAGGAGCTAGTTGCGCCTGTCGCCTTACAATTAATGGGAAATAATAGACGCTATGATACAATTTTTATTTAATCTTAATGTTTTGCTTGTACTAATGAAGAAACATATTGTCCGTATAGCAGCCTGACTATGTGGGCAAAAAGCTCTTTTCTACTTACCCAACCACCTGTATATATTCCAATTGCTCCTTCTTTTTTTCTAGTATGAATATCTCCTGTTACATCAGCCATTACAGTACCAAGCTCATCTCCTTGCCGTAGTCTATTTGCAACTTGATCAGGCAATGGAAACTTTGCTCCACTTGCTATCCATTCAGCTCCTTCTTTATGCGATAGAACTCCCCAGTTACAGAGTAACAATCCCGATTCCGTTTCTTGCACCCCACCTTCCAACCCAAAAGCCAAGTCAGCATCAGTCATGGCAAGTGCATTTTTCGCTCGATTTCGGGCTCCCTCTAACGTTTCGTTATCTGAAAATGGCTGTGCACTTACTCCTGATTTTGCTTTAACACTGATAAACGTATGACCCTCTCGTATTAGCGAATCTTGAACGGCATGTACTTTTGCCGGGTTTTTTGTTCCTATGGCAACAATCATTGTTTACTCCTTTCTTTTCAACAACAAAAAACAAGGTTGACCTACAAGGATTAATCCCAAGCTGCCAACCTCATTTTAGTCTTTGGACTTCTTCTTACCCTTATTTTTTCCTTTTATACCCCTTCATTAATAGACTTAACCGTACTATTATCAGTTGCTTTCACTAATTTGACAATCAATTCCTTTGCTGCTGCATAATCATCAATGTGAACGATCGAAGCTGCTGTATGAATGTAACGAGAACAAATACCAACGACTGCAGATGGGACCCCGTCGCTAGACATATGAACCCGGCCTGCATCGGTACCACCTTGAGAAATAAAATATTGATAAGGAATTTCATTTGATTCAGCTGTATCTAGCACAAAGTCACGCATTCCACGGTGTGTAATCATGGAGCGATCATAGATCCGAAGCAAAGCTCCTTTTCCAAGCTGACCAAACGCATCTTTTCCTCCTGTCGCATCATTTGCCGGACTTGCATCTAACGCGAAGAAAATATCAGGTTGAATCATATTAGCAGCCGTTTGAGCTCCTCTAAGTCCAACCTCTTCCTGCACGGTTGCACCTGAGTACAAAATGTTTGGTGTTTCTTCATGTTGTAATTCTTTTAATAATTCAACAGAAAGCCCAACACCATAACGATTATCCCAAGCCTTAGCTAAGATTTTTTTGTTGTTAGCCATCGGTGTAAATGGACAAACCGGAACAATTTGTTGCCCTGGTTTCACTCCAATATTGGTCGCATCTTCTTTATCGTCAGCACCAATATCAATATACATTTGCTTAATATCCATTGGTTTCTTGCGCTGAGCCTCTTCTAATAAATGAGGTGGTGTCGATCCAATAACACCAATAACCGGGCCATTATCTGTCATAATTTGCACACGCTGTGCAAGCAGGACCTGACTCCACCATCCTCCTAATGTTTGGAAGCGAATCAAACCATTCTTGCTAATCGATGTAACCATAAAACCAACTTCATCCATATGACCAGCTACCATCACCTTTGGTCCATTCTCTAACCCACGCTTCACACCGAAAATACTGCCTAATCTGTCTTGAATAATTTCATCCGTATATTTTTCCATTTCAGAGCGAACAAATTTACGTATATCATGCTCAAATCCTGGGGCACCTTGAAGTTCTGTTAACGTTTTGAACAATTGTATTGTATCTTGATTCATGTCATGAAACTCCCTTCGATTCCCGAATAAGTATGTATCATCTTTATCTTATCTGAAACACTTTTTGATTTCCACCGTAACCTTTATTCTGAAGAGAACATATATAGATTGAAACCGTTATTCTATTTTGGATATACTACACAGTGAGAGTAATCTAGATATGAAAGGATGAGAAGTGATGGTGAAACGCTTCATTGCAGGATTAGGAATTGGTTTAGCTGCAGGATATCTACTTGGTCCAACGCTAAAAAGTGATAAAATATCTCCGGAAAAAGCATTAAAAGAAGTAAAAAAGGCTGTATCAAAAACGTATGCAATCTCTGGTTCATGGATTCATATGATCCCAGAAAACGTTGAACGAAATAACATCTCCTATTCCGTTTATCGAGGTGGTCTTTCAACTACTAATGAACAAGGAACGGCTCAATTTGAATTTTTGGTCGATACAAAATCGGGCACATTGCTTGAGCTACAATCATCCTAAGGCTTAGGTGACTCTCCTCTAGACAGAGCGAGTCACCTTTAAATATATTGTAAAAGACTACTTTTTTTAAGATTTCCTAACAATTGAATCCACGATCTCTCCATTCTTATTCCATTTTATTGCTCGATACTTGTAATCATGATAAAACAAAAAATAGGCTTCTTTTTCTTTTGCAAACTTTTGCCACCTCTCTTTTTCCCGTATGGACGTTATCGGGTAATCGTCATATGCGAGAACCCACAATACATTTGAGTGTGCTTCAGTTGGCATAATATCGGCTAAATGAAGAAATGTATCTCCTTCATGCTCAATAACGAGAATGCTATGCCCATCACTGTGTCCACCAGTATGAATAAGCCGGATACCTGGTATGATTTCAATTTCATCTTGAAATGTTTGCACCTTGGATTCAATCGCCTTCCAATTCTTTTCCCAGTATGTATTGATAGACCTAATATTCGGATGTTTCATCTCATTCCATTCCGCTTCAGAAGTAATGATGATAGCGTTACCAAAGGCAGGTACCTCTTCGCCGTCCACATCCATGACAAGTCCTGTGGCGTGATCAAAATGCATATGTGTCATTAAGACAAAATCAATATCTTTTCGATTGAGATATAAAGCTTCTAAATCTTTTTCAACTGATGACTCTTCAGTCACACCAAAATTTCTTTTTTGTTTATCCGTTAAGCGTCCTTTTCCAATTCCACTTTCAACTAAAATCCGGTAGCCATCTTTTTCAATTAGAAAAGGATCTGTGCGTAGTTCAATTTGATTTTTTTCATTATGTGGATATCTTTTACTCCATAAAGGTTTCGGTACAACACCAAACATAGCTCCTCCATCCATATGAGTAGCGCCTCCATTTAGCCAAGTGATGGACAACCCATTTCGTTCAATTCGTTCCATTTTGATCAGCCTCCCACTATAATTTAAAGTTTTCATAACCTATTCTATTCTTGCATCATGAAAGCCTGTCTTCCATCTAAAAAAGGAAAGAATCCCCTATTCGAATCCTCCCCTTTGTGCTAGTCCTTTATGATCTAAATTTTGACTCACAACGATAAATTCTCATTCCCTTTCTTGAGAATTTACGTTCATATTCTGTCATAACATTCCCTTTTATTCCGCTGCGGTGCAAATCTAAGCTTACATTGTGCAACGTCATTCCAAATCCAGAAAAGCTTTCCAAAGAGTATTCAAATAGACTTTGGTTATCTGTTTTAAAATGGACCTCGCCACCATCAACTAAAATTTGCTCATACATTTCTAGAAAACCCTTATAAGTAAGACGACGCTTTTCATGACGATTTTTTGGCCAAGGGTCTGTAAAATTGATAAAAAGACGTTCAACTTCTCCCTTATTAAAGAAGTTAAGAATATCTGATACATCTTCATTTAAAAACTTAAGATTTGGTTGATCTAGATCTTTTACTTGCTCTAGAGCTCTGACCAATACACTGTCATATTTTTCAATTCCAATAAAATTAATATTTGGATGAAGTTCACTCATTCCAACCAAAAATTGTCCTTTTCCTGTCCCTACTTCAACATGAATTGGATTATCGTTATTAAAAACCTCATTCCAACTTCCCTTATGTTGACTTGGATCTTGGACAACAATATTCGGATATTGTTTTAACTCATCCTTTGCCCCTGGTATATTACGTAAACGCAAATAAATCACCTCTAGTTATTTATTTAACAATTGATTATGAACGGAATGTTCTAAATACATGAAACTTGTCCGCCTCATAATTATTTAGCCAAGTATAATGTAGTTTCGAATAGCTTTTACTTACATAGTACAAAATAATGCGTAAGGAAATACATAAAAGGAGTGTACGATCATGCCTATTACAAATCAAGATAAATTACGGTTACTTAAAGACTTATTAGAAAATCAAGCTGCTGAGAACTACATGACGACAGATGAAGCTGAACAAATTGAACGACTGTTATCTTCTCTTAATGATGATCCCACTTTACAACCTGTCGTTTCACAAACCTTAACTTTAATTCAGGAAAAACATCAGCTAAACCATGAGCCGTTTCAACAAAATGATGTCGAACAATGGTTAAACGCTCTTACAATTGAATAATTCGACAGCATCTATATTTATTCCTCAGGAAATATCTACATGAACCGAGAAGATCTTTAATACTACACAAACCAAAAGACTCACCATCTTAGAAACGGTGAGTCTCTTCTAATCTTCAAGTAGGCTTTTTATATAATCTTTTAATTGTTCTGCCTGTTCAAACTGACCACGGCCAAAATGCCATAGTAAAACAGAGATCGATTGAGAAACGACATACCAATGCATCCGATTCCGCAAAGAATCTTCAAGCTCAACACCATATTGATGTAACCAGTACTCCCATTCATTCCGAGGAATATAAGAGTACAACAGGAGTCCAAGATCAAGAGCTGGATCCGAGACAGTTGCCCCATCCCAATCAATTAAGTAAAGGTGCTCTTCTTCATCGAGCATCCAATTATTATGGTTAATATCACAATGACAAACAACAAAATGTTCATGAAGCACAGATTCCAGCTTATCCAATAGATAAGCCATTCCATGCTCGATCGTTTCATCCTCTATTTGAAAGGCTTGTAACTTTCGACGCAAATTCTCTACAATGACATATGGTGTCAGTGGTTCATTGCCAATCCGTTTAAACATATCCAGGAGTTCACTTGAACCATGGATTTTTGCAAGTAATGTTGCAACACGGCTCTCTTTCATTTCATATGCCTTTAACTCACGACCTTGCACCCACTTTTGGGCTGTAACAACATCGCCGTTCTCTAAGCGCCTGGTCCAGAGTAACTTTGGAACAATTCCTTCGGCTGAAAGGACAGCAAGAAAAGGCGACGAGTTTCGTTTTAAGAAAACTGTCTGTTCACCTTGCTGGGCTATATATGCTTCTCCTGTTGCACCACCAGCTGGATGAACTTTCCAGCCATCTCCTAAAAATTGTTCCACCCAATTCACCCTCAATTTCATAAACTATCCATAACTTACTTTATATTTGTATTATATCGTATTTGATGACTTTTACCTATTTCATTTTTAAAAATATATACAAAAGTGAGACAGCCGGTTAATTTTTACTATATTACAATCCTTGCCTCTATTTTGTCTTATAATTCACACAAACTAAAGTCGATAATGGAGAAACGTTTACACAGTCTTCTCCTATTTTGCTTAATGGTATCAGAGATGCGGCCTGATCGTCAATGACTACGTACCAATCGTTCTCTTTTGGGAGCAAAAGCGGTTTAGAATGAAGACTAGCGTTATGGATAACGATAATATCATCCCAACGATCCAGTTCACCAAGATTTCTTAAATGATAGGCAATACAATCTGATTCTACAAGAAGCAAATGAAAATGTTCTTTAATTAACTTGTACGTTTCCATTCGAAATGCTGGGTGGAAACGTCTGATTTTAATTAGCCCACGAATATAATTGACCGTTTTTTCAAAATGTGCTCGTTGGCCCCAGTCGAATTGATTTACCCAATCTGGTTGGTTGTAGCTATTTTCAATGCCATGTTTGGTACGAAACCACTCTTGACCAGCATGTAAAAAAGGGATGCCTTGAGAGAGCAATATGATTGAAGTTGCTAGTCTGTGTCGCTTTTCTAGAAAAGTTCCTTCTTCATACGGATGAATTCTTTTTAACTTATCCCAAAGAGTATGATTATCATGAGCTTCTACATAATTAATCGCCTGCCTTGGATTTGAAAACAATTCAATGCTTCCTTTCACACCGCTCAGTATTTCATCAATCGAAAAATGATTGCCACTAATAAAACCTGGCTGTATCGATTCAAATGTACTACCTTTTATCCCATCTCGAAACTTATCTTGAAAAAACCCAATTTCTTTTAATTCTCGTGCTTGATCTGTGACAGCACGTATTTCAGTTGGATAGGCCGTTGGAAGATCCCAGCCTTCCCCAAGTACGAATATATCTTTGCTACTCTTACTAGTTTCCTCTGTTACTTGCTTCATTGTTTCAACATCTAAAATCCCCATAAGATCAAAACGAAATCCATCAACCTTAAATTCTTTTAACCAATATGAGATGGAATCTACGATGATTTTTCGAGCCATTTTCCGCTCTGATGCAAAGTCATTCCCTACTCCTGTTCCATTGCTCATTTCATTTTCTTCTGTATAACGAAAGAAATACCCCGGTACAATATTCTCTAGAGGAGACTCTTCCCAAATATATACATGATTGAAGACAACATCCATTATTACTCTAAGCTGTTTTTCGTGCAAACTAGCTATGAGTGACTTTAGTTCTCTAATTCTTGAATAGCCATTATACGGATCGGTTGCATAGCTCCCTTCCGGAACAAAGAAATGGGTTGTATCGTAGCCCCAATTGTAATGGGTAGGATTTTGCCTATCACTCTCATCAATGCTTCCAAATTCTTGGACCGGCAGCAACTCAACATGAGTGATCCCTAACCTTTCTAAGTAATCAATCCCAGTAACTAGGTTCTCTTTATCAAAAGTTTTTGTTTCAGTCATTCCTAAATACTGCCCTTTTTTCTTAATGCCGTTCAATCTTCCAATTGTAAAGTCTCTTATATGTAACTCATAGATGATTACATCATTTTTTGCTTGCATAGGCTCTAACTTTGGCCAATTCGGCGGATTCGTTTTGGTTAGATCCCCTATCATTGCTTTTTGACCATTCGCTGATAAGAATTTAGCATAAGGGTCAACAACCTTACGCCAAGATTGGTTCACACATACTTCAAGTAAATACCATATCCCTTCCCTATCGCCTTTGAGGTCTATTCTCCATACACCTTTGTCATCACGATAACAAGCTTTCCTCTCCCCTTCTTCATCATGCCAATTTTGGTAAAGAACGAGATTCACTTTTGTTGCAATAGGGGCCCAAACTGCAATCTTTGTCCATTCTTTTGTATAAGTGATGCCAAGATCATCTCCAGCATAATAAAACAATTCATCAAATGCTTCTGTCCTCACCACATCTGTAATTTGGACATAGCTGATTCGCTCACCATATTCAACATAGTTATCTTTTTCAAAGCAAAAAGGCTCGGTTAATTGAAGTTCTACCTCTTGACCATTTACTTCCTTTAACAAAAGAGGCCATTTTCCAGAATCATTACTAATAAACCAATTTTCTTCAATATGCTCAACGGAACTTTCCATATTAACGCGGATTTTGTCAATGGTGACTAGCGTTGCAAATTTTATCGGATGATTGACAAATGACTCCTTCTTTTGCTTCAATGATGAAAGCCCCCTTTTCTAAAGTCTAAAGAATATCGTAAGAACGTATCGTACTGTTTCTTTTAATGTATTTGTAGTACTATTGTATAACATTATGAGGAATGAGCTAAAACGATTCATTTACTCTATTACTTATTTCTTTTTATTTTGAGAAGGCATTGATTGAATTTGGAGGATCGAAATGAACTACAATACTAACAACACTAGTGTCCGATTATTAATTTCTTGTCATGACCAACCTGGAATTGTTTCTGCTGTTTCAACATTTTTACACCAATATAAAGCGAACATCGTCCAATCCGATCAATACTCCACAGATCCTTCTGGTGGAATGTTTTTTATGCGGATTGAATTTGAAATGTTAGACCCGGACTTTGATATTAAGATTATCCGTACTGCCTTTACGGCGATTGGCCACTCTTTTGAAATGGACTGGCGTATGGAACTGGCATCTCGCAAGAAAAAAATGGCAATCTTTGTTTCAAAAGAAGATCATTGTCTCCTTGAGTTACTATGGAGATGGAGAGCAGGAGAGATTGATGTTGACATCCCTCTTGTTATAAGTAATCATCCGGATTTAAAAGAACAAGTTGAATCATACGGGATACCTTTTTTCCATATCCCTGTTACGAAAGCAACAAAGCAGCAAGCCGAACAAGATGCGATACAAAAGCTTCACGAACATAACATTGATTTTATCGTTTTAGCTAGATATATGCAGATACTTTCATCTGACTTTGTCGGAACTTTCCCTAAACGAATCATCAATATTCATCATTCATTCTTGCCAGCTTTTATCGGTGCCAACCCTTATGCAAAAGCATTTGAAAGAGGGGTAAAATTAATCGGCGCCACGGCCCACTATGTTACTGATGATCTAGATGAGGGACCAATTATTGAGCAAGATGTGCTACGGGTAAACCATCGTTACACGACGGAACAGTTACGTGTTGCAGGTCGAAACGTAGAACGGATTGCGCTTGCTAAAGCGGTAACTTGGCATATTAATGACCAAATTATTGTTCATGGAAATAAAACAGTCGTTTTTTAACAAAATTGAGGAGGCAGTGTCAAAAGGTCCGTTCCTTGACCTTTTGACACTGCCTCTCTTTTCACTTCAAAATAACGAATCCTATTGTGAATAAAAATAGTACTGAATGAGGCTTTTCCTTATTCGGTACCATCCTTTCACACGTGCTATCCTTACTTTTTTCAAGCTAATTAATTTTTAAACGTTAGTAATTCAGTGTTTATGTATTCAAATTCTTCTACTTCCATTGGTGGGTCTAGGAAGATCAGTTGCGCTTCGTTCCGAATATCAGGAAGTTGTTGCTCTCCATACATACGAATCCATAAATAAAGTGATTCTTGCAGGCCTTTTTTTGCTTCCTTTACCGTCTCACCAAAACTAACACAACCATCAAGTTGATCTAATTCAATCATCACTTCCATTCCACCTAGCCAATTGTAAACTTTCCTTACTCTCCAGTTGAAGTCTTCTGGTTTACATTCAATCCCATATGGTTTTTCTATCTCAATCAACCTACCTCTCCTTCCTACTTGTTCCCCCTATCTTTTTTTAACCAAAACGCACTCGTAATTATACGCGCTATTTAAATCTAATTCAAATCACTATCGGTATGTTGACCTTCCTCTTGATTAAACTCTCGTTTATATGCACTTGTATGACAATGTGATAGAAGCAAAGATGTAACTTTCATTTGCTGACTTTTAATCGGAGAAGGATGCTTCTTCAACTTCTCATGCCAAATAGTGAATGTTCTTCGATCAACAAACTCGACTTTCGCTCCTTGCACCTTATTATCTATTATACTGTTTTTACAAATAACAACGTTTCTAATAGGAAAAGAATATCCAGACTCCTCAAGAATCGGCTTGATAACTCCTGTCATGCGATATAGCGAAACAAGAGGGCTTAATCTTTTCATACGACATTCATTCACATATTCAATCCAGAAACGATCAGAACTAGCTTCAAACACACTATGCGCTTCTCCTTCTAAGATAGAGATGCAATAAATTTCCGTTGGACTAAATAGTAAAATTTCTAATTCTATCGGAGCTTGTTTCACAGAGAAAACAGGCCTATACATAAGAAAATAATTATCTGGAAGTTGCTGAGTGAAAAATTGCAGCCAGTCATCTTTTTTATATTTCGGATGGAGCCTTGATTCTTCTAATAAAGATGAACTTGCCCACTGCAATTGCGAAAGATACAAGTCATGTAAGAACTCCTCTTTCAGTTGCTCAAACGTCTTTTGGGTTAAATGGCTATCACTTTCATCTATATCTTCGTATTGTTTCTTTTTTGTGTATCTAGACCAGTTCTTCACCTTTTGTAGTATTTTAAAGAAACGCCCTTTCTCCTCCTCCAATATTTCTTCAGCGGAAGTCGAATCACACTGTATTTTTTCCCATTCTGATTTCACATAAAACCAGCGTTCTTTTTTCATTCGAGTAAATTGACTTGGATAACGGTTCAAATCAAATTGATAACGAGAGATATAATCTTCAAGTTTGACTAAATGGGCCACGCTCGTACCTCCAGCCTTATCCTAATGTACTTCAAGTTTCAACTCTTCAAATCCTATCATGTCCATTAGTAAAAAAGAAAGACAAAAAATGGAGCGATAAATGAAACAATGATTGCACTTAAAGTCATTGCAACCGAACTAGATGCACCTTCCTTCTCACTATTCTCCAGCGCTTTAGCAGTACCTATCGCATGAGCAGCGCTGCCCGTGCCAATTCCCTTGCCAATCTCATGCACAATTTTACACCATTTAAATAAATAAGGAGCAGTAACAACTCCTCCAATTCCCGCAACCGTAACCAACACCGCCGAAAGAGGAGGAATCCCTCCAATTGTTGTAGCAATATCCATCGCTACTGGAGTCGTTACTGATTTAGGGACCAGCGAATAAATTAGTTCTTGTTCTAATCCCATCCATTTTGAAAGCAGAAGTCCACTTGCAATCCCAATGATTGCCCCAATGCTAACACTAGTCATAATTGGAATGAAATTCTTTTTCAACATTGGCAATTGACGATATAAAGGGTAAGCTAGAGCAACTACCGCTGGACCTAGGAGCATTTCCAGCCATTTCCCACCAAGTGCATATGTTTCATAAGGAATTTGAAATACAAGTAGTATGATGATCATAGCAATCGTCGAAGTAAGCAATGGCAGCATATACGGAAAGGGATAACGCTTATAAAGCTTTTTAAAACCTGCATAGACACCAATCGTTAAAAGTAAAAAAGCAAGAGCCATCATGATTCTCATTTTTTCGTAATCTCCTTTTTCTTTACTAGATTCTGTCCAATTAATCCGGAAATAACCATTACCATCATCGTACTAATTAGTGTAATTAAGATTAATAGAAATCCTTTTCCCGCAAAGACATCAAGAAATTGCAAAATCCCAACTGTTACTGGTAAAAATAAAAGTGGCATGTGACGTAAAATAAAAGAAGAACCTTCTTCGATATAACGTACAGGCAAGATTTTTGTAATAAGGACAAGAAACAAAAGCAGCATACCAATGATGCTGCCTGGAATCGCTAATTCAAACTGTCGTTGTATACTTGCACCAATTAAATAAAAACATGTCAAAATAGCTATATGAACCATAATTCTAATCAAGGGCATCATACCCTCCGCTGAACTGAAACCTGTGCACCGTATTATATTTAGGTGTTTCCGTTAGAACACTTTTGTATAAAATAATTTCATTTACACTCCATCGCACTCCCTGCATTTGATTTCCTTCAGCAGGCTCATAGTCATTATCTAACGCCCATAGTCTTGCTAAAGTGATGTGAGGAGAGAATGACTTCTTATCAAGTGCAAAGCCGCTTTCTTCGCAAAGCCTGGACACTTCTCTTTGCAATTGATACAATTTTGCTTCATCTTTCACACCGATCCAAAAGATTCTCGGCTTTTTCTTTGACCCAAAAGTTCCATATGTAGAGAGTTCCAATGTAAATGCTTCCCAATTGGTTACCAAGGATTGACACCTTTTCTGGATTTGTTGAAATTGTTCTTGTGTACATGAACCTAAAAAAACGAGTGTCAAATGTAGATCTTGTTCATGAACCCAGCGTTTAAAAGGTAGGTCTTTTCGAGAGATAGACTCTACAATTTTTTTCTTCAATGTTAATGGCAGAGGAACAGCTAAAAAGTAATGGGTTTGCATATGTAAATACTCCCTTTCTCAAAAAACATTTCGATTTAAGGAATTGATTTTATCCACTTAATAACAACCACTTTATACCATTTTACTCTTTCTTATAACAACTAGGAAATCACATTTTTTCTATGCTAAAATAAATGTATTAACTATAAGAGGAAGTGTACTTATGACTGTTGTAAATAATATTGCAGAATTAATTGGTAATACACCACTTGTTCGCCTTAATCGTATTGCTGATCCTAATGGTGCGACTGTCTATTTAAAAATGGAAATGCAAAATCCAAGTGGCAGCGTAAAAGACCGTGCAGCTTATAACATGATCGTTCAAGCAGAACAGGACGGCCACCTGAAACCTGGTTCAACGATTATTGAGCCTACAAGTGGAAATACAGGAATCGGTATTGCTATGAACGCTGCAGCAAAAGGCTACCGCGCCATTTTAACGATGCCAGATACGATGTCTGCGGAACGAATTAATATATTAAAAGCATATGGTGCAGAAGTTGTTCTTACACCTGGAGATAAGAAAATGCCGGGTGCGATTGAAAAGGCTCATGAGCTAGCTAAAGATATACCTAATAGCTTTATCCCGATGCAATTTGAAAATGCAGCTAACCCTGATGCCCATCGTCATACAACCGCTGTAGAAATTAAACAATCACTTGATTCAATCGGTCGATCTCTCTCTGCCTTTGTTGCTGCTTCTGGTACAGGTGGAACCATCACAGGAACGGGCGAAGAGTTGCAGAAATTTTACCCAGAAGCATCCATTCATGTTGTTGAACCTGCAGGATCACCGGTTTTATCAGGAGGACAACCAGGACCACATAAACTAGTTGGCACAAGCCCTGGATTTATCCCTCCCATTTTAAATGAAGATGTTTACAATGAAATTTTAAAAATTGAAGATGAAGATGCCTATCGAGTTACACGTGACTTAGCACGGAAAGAAGCCATTCTCGTAGGTCCTTCTTCTGGAGCTGCTTGTTTTGCTGCAATGGAAGTTGCCAAACGTCTAACCCCAGATGATGTTGTCGTTGCGATTGCTTGTGATACAGGTGAACGATATCTTTCCACTGATTTGTTTCAGTTTGAGAACTAACTAATCCGAAGCAATGAGCTTGTCGCTACTTCGTTTGAAAGCCTTGGGAGGAGTGGATTTTTCCTCTCAAGGAGAGTAGCGAATGGAGTCATTAACACCTCTGTTACTGGCTTTCGAGACCCCTTTTTTTAACTTTCCGTTTTTGCAAGCTCATAAATAGCTTCAGCATAAATTGCTGTCATTCTTAACAGATCATCAATTTCGATATACTCATCTTTCTTATGAGCCACATCTTCTCTTCCAGGAAACATCGGTCCAAACGCAACCCCTGTTTTCAGAGATCTCGCATAAGTCCCTCCTCCGATAGCTAACAGCTTAGCAGCCTCTCCTGTTTGACGCTCATAAACTCGTTGTAAAGTTTCAATAAGTGGATGATCTTCTTCAACATAATTAGGACCCATATGGTCATGTATCGTCAATGTAGAATTTTCGATCTTAGCTACTTCTTTTAGTTTATTTAAACATTCTTCACCTGAAGCTGTAACTGGATAGCGGATATTCAATCCAACTTTGCTTTCACCATTTGCTTGGAATTGAAACAATCCAGCATTCATTGTTAATGGTCCCGATACCTCATCACTCACTGCTATTTGTAATCCCATCCCACCAAAGTCACAATGCTTAACAATAAACTGAAGATAGTCATTGGCTGCTTGTTGAAAGTTATCTTTCGCTAAAAAATGAGCAAGGTACGTTCCGGCATTCAAGCCATTTTCAGGTGTTGATCCATGAGCTGCTACACCATCATAACGCAATTGTATTTTTTCACCAGTAATATCGGCCTTGCCAGTATGTCCATGTTCAAGCAAATGCTTTTGAAATTTCTTTTCAATCTCCTTAAGAAGACGGCTCTCTCCTATGATTGTCGCACGCGCTAGTTCAGGCACCATATTAAATCTTTCTCCGGCTTCAAACGTAGAGAGAATAAGCGTTCCCATCTCATCCTCCCTCTTAGCTTCCCACAGGAAACTAACATCGGTAATTCCTTTTTCAGCATGAATGATAGGAAAATCAGCATCTGGTGCAAACCCTACTGTCGGCATTTCTTCATGTTTAAAATAATGTTCCACACATCGCCAATTGCTTTCTTCATCTGTACCTAGAATCATCCTCACTCGTTTATGTAGTTCAAGGTTTAATTCTTTCACAATTGAAAGGGCAAAAAACGCTGCCATTGTTGGTCCTTTATTATCAATTGCTCCCCGTGCGTAAATACGCCCGTCTCGAATGTCAGCTGAAAAAGGTGGAGACGTCCATCCTTCTCCTGCTGGCACGACATCAAGGTGGCACAAGATCCCTACACTTTCATTGCCCTTCCCATATTCGATAATTCCAGCAAAACCATCCACATTTTTTACAAAAAAATCATTTTGTTCACCTTTTTGTAAAAAATATGTTAAAGCTCGTGCAATTCCTTCTCCAAATGGTGCTTCTTCCATTGATGTGGATTCGTCTAAAACACTTGAAATACGTAGGAAATCTTGAGTTTCTTTGATTATTTTCTCTTTTCTTTTTTCTACTTCAAAAGGCCAATTTATTTCTATCATTTCCATCACCTTCCATTAACTACGGAACATTTTCGTACACCAATTTTGCATAGTTGTTAGAATTATTGTAAAATGTAGACAAACGGAATGAACCATGCTTCATCTGAACCACTTACAACATTACCTTTCTTATAATGCAAATGCAACTAAGAGAGGAGAGCGGTCATCCCTGTAAAATGTTAACGACATTTGACAGCTGTAATAACATGCATCATATACCATGTTATTACATAGACTCTACCTAAGAACAAGTCATGATTATGAATAAGGAGTGGTTTTTTGAAAACTTCAACTGATCGTATGCTGACTCGTATTAAGTCTATCTACCTTTACATCAAACAAAGGGGGACCGTCACAACGAATGAATTAGTTGAAGAATTCGGTATAACTCAACGGACGATTCAACGTGACCTAAACGTGCTTGAATACAACAATCTCGTTGAGAGTCCTACGCGTGGTAAGTGGAGTGCAACCAAAAAGAAGACTCAAGTTTCGTAATATATATGGTGTAAAGCCATATGCAATAGCTAACCAAAAAGAAGGTGTCTCTATGATTTTTAGAAAACCATAGAGACACCTTCTTTATTTTGTTAGAAGCAACTCAATTTCAGATTCCGTTAGTTCTCTGTATGTACCTAGTTCTAGTTCATGATCAAGCTCTAGTTCTCCAATTTTCAATCGCTTAAGTGCAACTACTTTTTTTCCTACAGCCTCAAACATCCGTTTCACTTGGTGATATTTTCCTTCTGTAATGGTTAGTTCAATTTCTGAAATAGCTCCCTGCTCTAAGATAATTAGCTCTGCTGGTTTCGTTACATAGCCATCCTCTAATGTTACACCTTGTTTGAAAAGAGCGACATCTTCGTCCGTCACCTCGCCATGGACTGTTGCTGTATATGTTTTTGGAACATGCTTTCTTGGTGACATAAGCGCATGTGAAAATTGACCATCATTTGTAATTAAGAGTAACCCTTCCGTATCTTTATCTAAACGTCCAACCGGAAATGGTTCATACATTGCATGTTCATATAACAATAGATCAATGACCGTTTCATGCTCTGGATCCTCTGTAGCAGAAATAACTCCTTGAGGCTTGTTAAGCATGAGATAAATATACGGTTTGTATTTAACCTCTTCCCCAAAAACCGTTACCAAATCCGAATCTGGATTTACATGTGTTTTGCCTTCCTTTACTACTTCCCCATTTACATGGACACTTCCTGATTTCATTAGCTTTTTCACATCTTTTCTCGTTCCAAAGCCCATATTGGCAAGTAATTTATCCATTCTCATTTGCTTGTTCTCCTTTCTTCTGTGACCTATCAGCAATTTTTTTTGCAAAACCTCCCAAATCATTTGATCGATAGGCATCAATCACACCATGGACGGTTTGATCAAACGTTTGTTTAATAATTGCCTCAGGTATATAGTTCGCCTTTAGCGAATTCCCGAGTTCTACACTCATTTTTATCGCTGCTTCTGTTCCTAATTGATTAGCAAGAAGTACTACTTCCTCTCCGGCAATTTCAATTTGCATCGTAGGGAACCACTGTGTAAGCCTAGCTTGTTCCCGCTGATGTTGTGCAGGCAATGCAAACAAGCCTTTTTTCTCTTTTTTAACTACTTTCGCATGTCCTGCCAACTTTAGCGGGACCACTTTTTTATCAACACAAAGCTGCTTCACCTCATCTGCTGTTACAGCTGTAGCCATATGGTAGATCGTTACCTCCTTTTGGAGACAATGATCATACTTTTCAAGGAAATCTTTATAACCATTTTTTGGCAAACAAAGAAAAATTACTTTTGCCTCTCTTAAGTTAGCTTCACTAGCTTTTTTCACATAAGGATACAGCTCAACTAAGTTATCAACAGTTTGCTCATTCCGACCGAACACATACGTATTTCGATCTTTCTTCAAAACGGTTAAAAGCATACTAGCTAGACGGCCCGATCCAATAATAACTTTCATCGACTCTACCTCCTATTTGCATTACACCTTTAAAAAAGAAAGAGCTGAAATCAAAATGATTATCAACTCTTACATACTAGACTCTTCTGTTTCAAACATATAATGCCGTGTTCGTATATTAACATTTAGAATAATCCCCATTGCCAGCATATTGGTTAAGAGTGCACTTCCTCCATAACTGATAAAAGGAAGAGCCAAACCTGTAATAGGCATTAGTCCAATCGTCATTGCGATATTTTGAAACACTTGGAACACAAGCAACCCAATAACACCTGAAACTAAATAGGTTCCAAATAAATTATTACATGTTAACGCAATGATGATCATTCGATAGAACAAAAGAAAATACGTTACGATTAAAATCGTTGCACCAATAAAACCAAACTCTTCACCAATTACGGTGAAAATAAAATCTGTATGAATCTCAGGGATTCGGTCACTTTGCGTTTGTACTCCCTGCATGAAGCCACTTCCATGTAATTGACCGGACCCTATCCCTCTCATCGCATTAACAAGTTGGTAACCAAAAGAACCTTGATGTTCGTATGGATCCAACCAACCATAAATACGATCAAGCTGATGCGATGCAATGAATTTCGTAAACAATTCGAAATTATGATTATGAAGCCAAACAAGCGATGCGATCCCTGCCACTGCCGACAGTCCTAAAAACAAAAGGATCCTCCAGGCAACCCCTGACATTAAGAGCATTGTCCCCATAATACTTGCGATAACAAGTGCTGTTCCTAGATCTGGTTGTTTTAGTATTAAGAAAAATGGAGGAAGCCCGATCGCAATAACCTGCCCCACAATAATTAAATCTGATTTGAGGTCTTTTGTCGCTCTATTTGCCGTCACTCGATACAACATATGAGCGAGCGCAATAATTAAGAATATTTTCATAAACTCTGATGGCTGTATTTCAGCAGGCCCTAAATCAAGCCAGCGCTGAGAACCATTTCGAAATACACCAAGAGGGGAATAAGCAACAAGTAATAATAGAGTAATTCCAATCCCATAAAGGGGAATCGAGAAGTTCTTAAACATATCATAGTCGATTAACATAACGCCTACCATAACGACGATCCCTACGACAAACCAAATAACTTGGCGCTTAACATAGTAAGTCGGGTCATTACTGAAATATTGACCAGATCCACTATAAATAGCTAACAAGCTAATACACATGAGTACAAACAACAGAAATAACAGTGTGTAATCAATCTGTTGAAAGCCCGTTTTCCTCTCTTCCATTGTAGCCTCCATCTATAAGAAACAGCTCTCTGACTTAATTAAGAAGCAGAAAGCTGTGTTTCTTCCTTGTTTTCTTTGAGTCTGTTTTGACGTATGTTATTGCGAGAAATATTCGCTAAGATAGCCAAAGAGACGAGTGTAAAGAACAGCGAGGATCCTCCATTGCTTATTAATGGCAGTGGAATTCCTGTAATTGGGAGCATTCCAGTAACTGCCCCTATATTAAAGATAATTTGTACAGCGATTTGAAAAACTATGCCAAATGCTAACAAACTTCCAAAGGGACTTTTGCACCTTGCTCCTATCATAACACCTCGGATCAAAATAAGTGCATGCAAGCCTAATACTATTAATACACCTAATAACCCTAATTCTTCAGCGACGACCGCTAAAATAAAATCTGTATGCGCCTCTGGTAAATAATAAAGCTTTTGAACACTTTGACCTAACCCTGTACCGCTTAGACCTCCATGTGCCATTGCTATATAGGATTGAATCACTTGATGTCCATCGCCCATTGGATCAGCAAATGGATCTTGGAACGACGTAAGACGCCTCACACGGTATGGAGCTGACATAGCAAACACTACAAAAAGCGTAACCCCAACCACCCCAAGCCCAATTAAATGACGCCACTTAGCGCCAGAGAAAAAGACTAGGAAAAAGGTAACAAGAAGAATCGACGTTGCCGTTCCAAGATCTGGCTGCATCATAATTAATCCAAACACAAATCCAACTACAACTAATGGCGGCATGACGCCTTTTACAAACTGGTCAATATACGCTTGTTTCTGTGAATAAACTTGAGCTAAATAAATAATCATGCCGATCTTGACAAATTCAGAAGGTTGTACCCTTATTGGACCTAATTGAATCCAACGCTGAGCCCCTCCAATCGTCACACCAAACCACGGGAGCAAAACAAGAAATAATGCAAAAATGGAAATCAGTATGATGATTGGAGACATCTTCCTATAAAATCGGTATGGAAAATGCATCACAACTACGAAAGCAAATACAGCTAATACAAACCAAAGCAGCTGTCGTTGTATAAAAGAATATGGATTTGGGACCGTCTGTCCTAACCCTAAAGGATAACTTGCACTAAATACCATCACCAAGCCGAATCCAGCCAAAAGGAACGTAGTGATGATCAACAGCCAATCATTATCTTTTCGAAATGAATACTTCATCGCGCCCCCCTGCTCTAGCAATATTTCGTTCATCATGAACGCCAGTCCAAAAAGCAAGAAAGGAAGACAAAACTAACATTCCAGCTTTTCTAGAAAGAACTCGAGCTAACATGCCTGCAGACTCGGACTTTTAGAACATTCTCTATTATATCAAACCACCCATACAAGCAAAAGAGGCTTTCATTGCCAAACAATGTCGAATTTGTTAGAAGAACTAGGCTTCGGCCAGACTCCCCCCAAAAAGAAACAAACTTTTAATTTATTTCTCACACTTGACCAAAACCGGCAATCTCCGGCCGAAGCCTTAGTTCTTCTTACCAACCAAACTCCAACCTCTCTCACCCGGAATAACTGAAAGGAAGAAGACGAAGTTACTTCTTCCTTTCAGCTATGAAGGGAGGCTGTAAGCTTCCTCTTCTATATCCTCCACCAACTTGACGTCAGCAACCGCTACACAAGCCTTAGTTCTTCTTACCAACCAAACTCCAACCTCTCTCACTCGGAATAACTGAAAGGATGAAGACGAAGTTTCTTCTTCCTTTCAGCTATGAAGGGAAGTTGAGCTCCATTCCTCACTTCCCATCTTTCCCTCACACCCGACCAAAGCCGGCAATCTCCGGACGAAGCCTTAGTTCTTCTTACCAACCAAACTCCACCCTCTCTCACCCGAAATAACTGAAAGGATGAAGACAAAGGTACTTCTTCCTTTCAGCTATGAGGAAGGCGGCTGTAAGCTTCCTTTACACTTTGTCTCCACCCTTCGAAGTCAGCAACCTACAGCAAATCCTAGCTTCTTACCAACCTGAAAACTGGAAGCAAATGGGCCAAAACTACCCCTCTTGCCTTTCTTTCTGCTTCTTCCTATTTAAAAAACTAAACCTTGCTCCAAGTACTTGCCCAGCTAAATTGGAACGATAACTTAAAAACAAATAAATGGCTGCACCAACTAAGACACCCACAATCAAACTAGGAAATGCTCGTAGTTGCGATGTAACTGGAAGTAAATGTTGCATTCCTATATTTACAACCATGACTCCTCCTGCCATTACAGCCGTAAAAACAATGATTAAGATTGCTCGTTTGGCGATTAATTTATAACTAAATTCTGCATATTTCCCAATAGCCCAGACTGTAATGACAATCGAGGCCGTATACCCTACATACGTAGCTAATACTCCTCCGAGCGGTCCGAATAAAGATAGAAACCAACTATTTGCTACAAGTTTTAAGACGAGACCAACACATAGAGCGATGACAGCTATTTTCTGTTTGTTTATACCTTGGAGGATCGCTGCAGTTACAGCAAAAAGTGAAAAGAACAATGTAATCGGAGCATAATATTGTAAGATATATCCTCCAATTTCATAATCAGCAAGTCCATAAAGCGCACCAAACGCTGGATATGCTAACACAGACATACCTACTGCAGCAGGTATCGTCAAAAATAATATCACTTGATAGGTTTGAGTAATTTGCTTCTGCAACAAATCTGTATCCTTTATGGTAAATGATTTTGTGATTGTCGGAATTAACGTAATCGAAAGCGCTGTTGCTAGTGCCATTGGAATGAGAATGATTTTGTGAGCCGTGTTTGAAAACACAGCAAACGCAACTTCTGACTCATCCTGTGTCAAATGTGAACCAATCAATGTATTATTAAACGTAAATAAATCTATTAGTTGATAAAGCGGAATCGCTAAGCCTACAAAGGAAAGTGGCAATGCATAAGTAATTAACTCTTTATACATGGACCTTAGTGACAGTTGATGATCCATCGTGCTTTTCTCAATTTGTTCATGAATATATTTTTTTCTTTTAAACCAGTATGTTAATAGGACAGCTAACCCACCAAGCGCCCCTACAAAAGCGCCAAACGTAGCGAATCCAACTGCTAGACCCGTACTGCCTTCCATAATGTTCACAATTGAAAACGTAATGGCTAATATAAAGACAATCCGAACGATTTGTTCAATCACTTGCGATACAGCCGTAGGCCCCATTGATTGGAACCCTTGAAAGTAGCCACGAATAATAGACATAATCGGAACAACTAGTAAAGCGACACTTACCATTCGAATCGTAAAGACAATCTCATCAAATGTATTTCCTTGCTCAGTTGGATTTTCAATAATCCAAGGTACGATGTAAGGTGCTGCGAAAAATAAAACGAGAAAGGCAAATAACCCGGTTATGGACATAAATAGTAAACCTGATTTAAACAATCTGTGTCCAGTTCTGTAATCACCCAATGAATTATATCTTGAGACGAATTTAGAAACGGCTATTGGAACACCTAATGTGGCTAGGCTTAATAAAACGGTATATGGTAAATAGCCATATGAGTATAGGGCAATCCCTGTTTGGCCCACAATAGCAGTAAAAGGAAAAATATAAATAAGACCTAATATTTTAGAAGCAAACGTAGCGGCTGTTAATACCATCGTACCGCGCATTAATTTTGAATCCGACATCATTGATTCCTACTTTCCTAAATCCCTAAATTTAAGATGATCATTTTACTCCTTTTGCATTTTACCACAGTCTTCTTAGTGTTGCTCGAGTTAACAACGAATTCCTTTTTTTTATAAATAGTGATACTGTAAGAGCGTGTTCAAAAAGAGAAATTGAGGTGAAGAAACATGAAGAAATATGATGTCATTGTAATTGGTGGCGGACCTTCGGGTTTAATGGCATCCATTGCAGCTGCTGAACATGGCGCTAGTGTGCTTCTTTTAGATAAAGGAAACAAACTTGGACGTAAGCTTGCTATTTCAGGCGGTGGGCGCTGCAATGTAACAAACCGCATGGAAATTCAGGATCTCATTGCGCACATTCCAGGAAATGGCCGGTTTATGCACAGTCCATTCTCTATCTTTAATAACGAAAGCATCATTGCTTTTTTCGAAGGACTAGGCATTCAATTAAAAGAAGAAGATCGTGGAAGAATGTTTCCTGTAAATGACAAAGCAACAACTGTAGTTGCAACACTTTTAAACCGAATTCGTGAGTTAGGGGTGGATATTCGTACGAACACAACTGTCAAAACGATTAACTATTCAGATGAATCCGTTTCTGAAGTGGTATTACATAATGGTGAACACATAGCAACCCCAACAGTCATTGTGGCAACTGGTGGGAAATCGGTTCCTCACACAGGCAGTACTGGCGACGGCTACCCTTGGGCTGAAAAAGCAGGACATACCATCACAGATTTATATCCAACAGAAGTACCTATTACTTCAAGTGAAGACTTTATACGTAACAAATCTCTGCAAGGTTTGTCATTAAGAGATATTGAGTTAACTGTGTTTAACCCAAAAGGGAAAAAAATTAAAACTCACGATGGTGATATGATATTTACCCACTTTGGTATTTCTGGCCCCGCTGCACTACGCTGTAGTCAGTATGTTGTAAAAGCATTAAAGAAGTTTAAAACAAAAACAATTAAAATGGAAATTGATCTATTTCCTTCTTTGTCCGAAGAGGCTCTCTTTCAACAATTACTGGCTAAGGTAAAGGCCGAACCGAAAAAATCAATGAAAAACATATTAAAAGGCTTTGCACCTGAGCGTTTTTTATTATTCGTTTATGATAAACTTTCTTTTGATACGCAGGTACAAGCATCTACAATTTCTCATGAATGCTTTCGATCCCTCGTAACAATTTGTAAGCATTTTGAAATTGAAGTAAACGGTACACTTTCTATAGAAAAAGCATTTGTTACCGGAGGTGGAATTTCTATTAAAGAAATCGAACCGAAAACCATGCACTCTAAAAAGAAAAAAGGCTTATATTTTTGCGGCGAAGTTCTCGATATTCATGGCTATACAGGTGGCTATAATATTACTGTTGCCTTTTCCACAGGTTATACAGCTGGGAAATCCGCAGCTGAACAAGTTGTTCACAAATAATATCCACATTATCCACAAAACAAAGAGTATTGCGACTATTTCTTTTATATTCCGACAAAATCCTCGCCTGCCCAATATGTGCACTTGTGTATATATTGGGTTATCCACAATCTTATTCACACTATATACAAGTAACAAAGACCTGTATTTGTTAGCTTTTCTTCCGTGATAAGTCCCCTTTCAACCTACAAAAGTCTCAATATTCAATCAATTCATACTCCATTTTGTATAATTTTTTAAATAACCCTTCATTTTCCTTCCTTACCGAATAATCTCACCTTTTTCCACACAATATAAAACGAACCTAAAAGAGGAGTGAATGAGATGGATGAAAAACGAGTCAAACAAATATTATCTTCTTCAGCTGATATTAATGTTACCTATAATGGGACATCCGTTTGGATTGACCAATTGCATGAGGATGGTAAAACAGCAACAGTTCATTTACGTGGACCGTTAGAAGAACGTTCTGATGTAGATATTGCAGAATTAAAAGAAGTTTAATAAGAAAAGCCGCGCATGCGGCTTTTCTTAGAAGCAATGCGCGAAGCCGTCGCCTCACTTTTAGCCTTTTTTGAGTGGGTTTCTCAGAAAAGCGTGCGACGTGCGAAGCCATTGCTCTTCTTAGTGTTCGCTTTCAGGCTTTCCCAATAACCTTCAGTTTACAAACTTTTATTGAAGGTTATTCTGTTGCTGCATTGCATCAAACACTTGTTGTTGGGCTTGTTGAACTTGTTGCTTTTCTTGCTGTACATGTTGCTTCTCTTGTTCAACTTGTCCTTGAAGCGTTTGTAGATACTGTTGTCCTTGCTCTACTTGTTGATGTAAATTTTGTAAATAGATCTTCTGTTGCTGTACTTGCTGCTGAGCTATTTGCATCTTTTGTTGAGCATCTTGAAACTGTTGGTTTTCCATTTGCAAGTTTTGTTGGGCTTGTTGCAATGGATCCATTTGTACTGATGGTTGTTGTGGCGGTTGTGGCTCTTGCTGAATTTGTAGTTCAGCACTTACGAGTTGTTCGCTTCCCGTTTCGAGATCCTGCTTAGCCTGTTCAAGCAATGCCTTTGTTTCAGTTAGATTTATATTCTGTACGTTTCCTTGTCCAGCCGACAGTAACAATTGCTTTTTTTCTCCCATATTATAAACCTCCGCTCCTCATAATCAGGTACATATATACCCACTAAATATCGTGCTCATTATCGCTATTTCTATGCTTGGCGAAAGCTTTAGGAAAAAGGCAGAAAAGCCCTAATAGCAACGGCTATTAGGGCTTTTAATTATGGCTAAATTTTGATCGTTATCCAACAACAATATTAACTAATTTACCTGGTACAGCAATGATTTTTCGCACGCTTTTTTCGCCAATGGCAACTTGAACTTTTTCATCATCCTTTGCAATCTCTTCCATTTGATCACGTGTCGCATCCGCTGGAATGAGAAGCTTTGCTTTCACTTTCCCGTTAATTTGAACGACAACTTCTACTTCATTTTCAACAAGCAACGACTCATCGAATGTCGGCCATTGTTCATAACTAATCGTACCAGTATGTCCTAGCTTCTCCCAAAGCTCTTCCGCTAAATGCGGTGCAATTGGAGATAGCATTTTCACAAAACCTTCCATTAGCTCACGAGGAAGCACTTCTTGTTTATATCCCTCATTGATAAATACCATCATTTGCGAGATCGCCACATTAAAGCGCAACTCAGTCATATCTTCTGTAATCTTCTTTACCGATTGATGATACACACGCGTAAAGCTCTCTGTTGCTTTTGCATCCTGAATCGTACTATTTAATTCACCCGTTGCTTCATCAACATAGAGACGCCATACACGATCTAAGAAACGACGTGCCCCATCTAAACCATTTGTTGACCATGCGATCGAACCATCTAGTGGTCCCATAAACATTTCATATAAACGCAATGTGTCAGCACCATGGCTTTCAACAACATCATCCGGATTAACGACATTGCCTTTTGACTTACTCATTTTCTCATTGTTTTCTCCAAGAATCATTCCTTGGTTAAAAAGCTTTTGGAAAGGCTCTTTTGTTGTAACAACACCAATATCATAAAGGACTTTATGCCAAAAACGCGCATATAACAAGTGAAGAACGGCGTGCTCTGCACCACCAATATAGATATCTACCGGAAGCCATCTCTTTAGCTTATCTGGATCTGCTAAAGCGTCTCGGTTGTCTGGATCAATGTAACGAAGGTAGTACCAGCAGCTACCAGCCCATTGCGGCATCGTATTTGTTTCACGACGGCCCTTCTTTCCTGTTACAGGGTCAACGATCTCAAGCCATTCCTTCGCATTTGCAAGCGGAGATTCTCCAGTTCCAGAAGGTCTAATTTCTTTCATTTTTGGTAACTCGAGCGGCAGCTCACTTTCAGGAACTGTCGTCATCGTTCCATCCTCCCAGTGAATAACTGGAATTGGTTCACCCCAGTAACGTTGACGGCTAAATAACCAATCACGAAGACGATACGTCACTTGTTTTTTCCCATATTGATTTGCTTCTAGCCACTCAATCATATTGCGAATCGCAGTTTCTTTATCTAAGCCGTTTAAGAAGTCAGAGTTTACGTGATCCCCATCCCCTGTATAGGCTTCTTCTTCAACATTTCCACCGGCAACAACTTCGCGTATCGTTAAATCAAACGTCTTGGCAAACTCATAGTCACGTTCATCATGAGCTGGTACCGCCATGATCGCACCTGTTCCATAACTTACAAGCACATAATCAGCGATCCAAATTGGAATGCGCTCACCATTTACAGGATTAACAGCAAAAGCTCCTGTGAAAACTCCTGTTTTTTCCTTTGAAAGCTCTGTACGCTCTAAATCACTCTTGGCAGCTACTTTAGCTTTGTATGTGTCAACTTGCCCTTGTTGCTCTGCCGTTGTGATAACATCAACTAGCTTATGCTCAGGAGCTAACACCATATAAGTTGCACCAAATAACGTATCTGGGCGTGTCGTGAAGACTTTTACGTCTTCTCCTTCATGTCCATCAACTTTAAACGTAACTTCGGCCCCTTCAGATCGACCAATCCAATTACGCTGCATATCCTTAATACTTTCAGGCCAGTCAAGTTCTTCTAAGTCCTCAAGTAAGCGATCCGCATAAGCAGTTATTTTTAACATCCACTGCTTCATAGGTCGACGTTCAACTGGATGGTCGCCTCGTTCGCTTTTCCCGTCTATCACTTCTTCATTCGCAAGAACTGTTCCAAGAGCCGGGCACCAGTTAACAGCGACTTCATCAATATAAGCTAAGCCTTTTTCGTGTAGTTTTGTAAAGATCCATTGTGTCCATTTGTAATAGTTTGGATCAGTTGTGTTGATTTCACGGTCCCAATCATAGGAGAATCCTAATGATTTAATTTGACGACGAAACGTATTTATATTTTGTTTCGTAAAAATCGCTGGATCATTCCCAGTATCTAATGCGTACTGTTCTGCAGGAAGTCCAAATGCATCCCAGCCCATTGGATGAAGAACATTATAACCTTGCATTCTCTTCATACGAGATAAAATATCAGTCGCTGTATAACCTTCAGGGTGCCCAACATGCAGCCCTGCCCCAGAAGGATATGGGAACATGTCTAAAGCATAAAACTTAGGCTTATCTGGTTCCTCTGTTGTTTTAAACGTTTTATTTTCTTCCCAATATTGCTGCCACTTCTTTTCAATCTGATCATGCGAAAACGACATCTTTTACTCCTCCTAATTGTATGTTGTTCAAATGGCGATATGGTTCGAGCTATCATGTATGTTAAGGTAATTCATAAAGGAATTTCACCGTATATATAGAAAAAACCCCCACCCCTAACATCTTGTTAGGGACGAGAGTTAATTTATATTTCCCGCGGTACCACCCACATTAATGAATATCAATCCTTCATTCGCTCTTCACAAATAACGGTCGTGACCCGTCGAAAGCTACTTCATTCACTTTCAAAACTCGAAGGCGAGTTCACCATACTTGTTCGACTGACTTGCACCACCCGTCAGCTCTCTATCATCCCAACTATGATTACTACTCCTTTTCTACGTCAACATATGAACTTACTTGTATTGTATGAATTCATACGTCTCATGTCAAGCAACCGTTTTAGCTTAACCTGGAATTTGGGCTTCGTGTTGTCTGCTCTCCATTACCCGTTTTAACGGCAAATCGTAAATGAATAAGATCAAGATGGCAAAGACAAACAAAATCAAAAGTACAATAATAAGCATCGACATCGAAAAGAAATCGACCATGATCCCTCCTAAAAGAGGTCCAATCATTCTGCCTCCTGTTGCGACACTATTAATAATTCCTTGATAAAACCCTTCTTTATTCTTAGGCGCTAACTTACTTGCGATCGTAGGAACGGCTGGCCATACAAACATTTCTCCAATTGTTAAAATGATCATAGCAACAAGAAACATGGAAAAGACACTTGCTTGCAAAAGAACGGTATATGACAAAATAAAGATTAGGACACCAACAATCATTTGCTGCTTTAAAGTTTGTACCCATTTTTTAATCAACCACGAAACGATAGGTTGAGCAAATACAATCATCAAGCCATTTATGGTCCATAAAACGCTGTAATGCTGAAGACTTATGCCTAGTGACTGCGTGTGGACAGACACGTTTGCTTGCCACTGCGTATAAGCAACCCAACAAATAAAAAAAGCAACTGATAACAAAGCAAGCGAATGCATTCTATAGTTGCTACGTAATGAAGTCTTTTGTTCAAATACATTGGAAGTGCTTGCATGTTGTGCCTTCGCTCCAATGCTTTTAAAACAAATCGCAACAAAAACAGTTAGCAAAGCATACATAAGTGCATTGGCAGAAAAAACAGCTGTCAACTCTACTGTTGCCACAACACCTACTAGTGCTGTCCCAAGAGCAACCCCAACATTTTGGGCAATATACATCGCATTAAATGGTTTTCTTCCTCCTTCTGGCCACAGGCTTCCTGCTAAAGCATACATAGCAGGGAAGATAACTCCAGAACCAAAACCTAACCCAATAAGTAAAAACATATAAAAATAATAACTATGGTAAAATACTAATACCACCGCACTAATCGTTGTGACAATTAGTCCAAATATCATCGTTTGATAAGCACCAACCTTATCAAATAACCGACCACCTATTAAACTCCCCAAAACACCCGCACCAGCGTTCAACATAAGAACAACCCCTGCTGCGGTTAATGACCGACCTAATTCTTGATGAATAAAAATTGCATTTAATGGCCATAAAAAAGAGGCACCAGTTACATTAATAGCCATAGCTACTATTAATAACCAAAGTGATTTCGGCATAATATTAGCCCCTCCTTCCTCTTTATCCCTTAGCCATCTTAGGTGATCTCCTTGGGAATTGCAAACTTTTTTATCTACTATTTGCTGTTAAAACAATTTTAAAGCTACAATAGTAGGTACACGAACCTGATAAGTTCTTTTTTGCTTAAAAAAGAAAGGTGATATAATGACAATTCAAAATTATGGAGATAAGCGATATTATTCATGGAATTACTATTTAAGAAACCAATTTGGTGAAAAAGTGTTTAAAATCCCTCTTGATGCTGGCTTTGACTGTCCGAATAGAGACGGTAATGTCGCACATGGAGGTTGCACGTTTTGCAGCGAACGTGGTTCAGGGGATTTTGCAGGTGATCGTAAAGATGATTTAGTCACTCAATTTAATACGATTAAAAATAAAATGCATAAAAAATGGAAAAGCGGAAAATACATTGGCTACTTTCAAGCCTACACAAACACATATGCCCCAGTTGAAACATTACGTGAATTTTTTGAAGAAATTCTAAAGCAAGAAGGAGTTGTAGGTCTTTCCATTGCAACGAGACCTGATTGTTTACCAGATGATGTTGTTAATTATCTAGCAGAATTAAACGAACGAACGTTTTTATGGGTTGAACTCGGCTTGCAAACGGTTCATGAACGAACAGCATTATTAATCAATCGAGCACATGATTATGAATGCTATGTCAAAGGAGTAGAAAAATTACGAAATCATGGAATTAATGTATGTGCACATATCATTAACGGGCTCCCGCTTGAGGACCGCAAAATGATGATGATGACAGCTCAAGAAGTAGCAAAGCTTGACGTACAAGGAATCAAAATTCATCTTCTTCATTTGTTGAAAAAAACCCCCATGGTGAAGCAGTATGAAAAAGGCTTGCTTCAATTTATGAGTCAAGACGATTATATTAACCTTGTTGTTGATCAACTAGAAATTCTTCCTCCTTCCATGGTCATTCATCGCTTAACAGGGGATGGTCCTGGAGATATTATGATTGGACCTATGTGGAGTATGAATAAATGGAGTGTTCTTAATGGAATTGAAGCAGAGCTTGTGCGGCGCAATAGTTGGCAAGGCAAATATTATCAAGCGGAGAGGGTGTCATTAAAATGAAAGTACTTGGAGTGTTACCTTTTGCACGACTTTTGTTAGAAAATGCTATAGCGCCGGGGGATATCGCTGTTGATTGTACAGTTGGTAATGGGCATGATACCGTCTTTCTAGCTAATCTCGTTGGGGATAAGGGGCATGTGTATGGCTTTGATATTCAAGCTGAGGCGATCGCTTCAACAACAGCAAAATTAACAGAGCATCAATTACTTGAGAGAGTTACATTGCTTCAGCAAGGTCATGAAGAAGTACGCTCTGTCATACCAGAAAACAAACAAGATAAAATAAAAGGGGCTATCTTTAACCTAGGTTATCTTCCAGGTGGGGATAAGTCGATCATTACCCAGCCAACATCAACCATTGCTGCACTTAGTGCAGTGCTCGATATGATGCCAAAAGGAGGTACGATCGTTCTAGTGATCTACCATGGCCATGAAGGAGGAAAAACTGAAAAAGACTCACTCCTTTCTTTCCTTGAGCAATATGATCAACGCCTAGCTCATGTCCTTAAATATGAATTTATTAATCAATCAAATAATCCGCCATTTGTTGTTGCCGTGGAAAAAAGGTAATAGTTTACAATTTATAGCAATAGTTTGAAAATATAAACAAACAGAATTTTGAGCCACCCTCTGCTTCCGAAAGATGTTTCCGTCCACGGGCTCGTCATTTGTCCCGAGACAGCCCAACTGGATTTACTAATAAATGGATATGAAGATATGATATTCTCATTCAAAATCAAAAGGTCTGATTCTACCATTAAGGAATCAGACCTTTTTCATATATTAACGATCTCTACGATAAATCCAGCTATTTAATAAAAATAACATCGCTGGGAGTCCACCCATTTGAACCATCTTTTTTGATTTCTTTTTTAACTCTTTGTCTTTTTGGACTTTTTCGTCAGCTATATAAATAGCGATAACCCCTCGAATAATCATTCGATGGAATTTTGGATCAGGCAATTTCGACATAAACTGTTCTGCCTTTTCTACAAAAAAACGAAAACGTTCAATCATCTCTTCTTCATCTTTATAATAAAATAAGAAGTTTAATTCATCGTCGGCAATATCTTCTTCCTGATCAATAAAATAATCAAGAAGTAAGTGAACACCTTGCATCCATGGATAATATCCCTCTTTTATTACTTCTGCTGTTTCTGCTGTTAAGTCAGATTTTGTTGCATAAGTAGCAAGTGTATAAATTCCTAATGTCGATCCAGCACAAGCTGAAAATTCAAACCAAGTCATATCAGGAACTTTATGGCTGTGCTCGGCAAACCATTTTTCTAAACGTGGAATCCGTTCTTCTTTAACAACGTGCTTATGTACTTGTAAATCCCCATAATAATCACTTAACTCTAACATGGCGGCTTGCACTTTATCAAAAGAAGGGAACGTAGAAAGGATGTTTTGACATGTTTTTACAATGTCATGTAAATAGCCTCCATCCTCTTGTTCCTTACGATATTGATAATAATTTTTCAAACTTGCTCCTGGTGTTAATGCATCGAGCAAAGCTTGATGCAGCGATCTGAAATCGTTCGGGTCAAAGGATGGACTTTGATCACATAAGTTATCTAAATAATCACAAGCAATTTGATAGGCAATGATAAACTGAAGCAAATCATCAAAACGATCTTTTGCTACGAGGCCGTATACCCCGCCCCCTTCACAATGGAATTTTTTCTTTTTAAGGGCGTCAAGTGCTTGGGCACGAAGCTTCGGATCTGGTATTAATGCAGCCTTCTCTATCCATGGGTCAAAGTATTTATGGACCGTTGGAATAACTTCTTTATAAATGTTCATGAGTAACGGGATGGGTCTTGTTGGTGCGCTCAACCGAAATTCCTCCTAGTCATTTTCCATAATTAGAACCTTAGCATATTCTAAGTGTACATACAATTAAGTTGTACGGACTTTTAAGGAGTTAGCAAGTTAACAAACCCAATAGCATGACGGAAAACATCTTCTCGTTCTGGCTCATTAAACACTTCATGATAGAAGCCTTCCCATTCCTTATAATATTTCTCTTGTAAAGAAAGGTGATTAAACCATTCTCTCACTTCATATTTATTCACAACGTAATCTTCTCCTGATTGGAGAACAAGTAGAGGAAGATTCGGAAACTTTTCTGGGTAACGATGTGCTAAGCGCATTGCTTTTGCCAATTCTTGATACCACCTAGCTGAAACCTTTGTAACTCGCAATTCATCTTTTAAATAGGCTTCTCTCACCTCTTCATTACGTGTCGTTAACTCAGTACGGATCCCTGAATTTTGACTAAATGAAGGTGCAACTCGATGAAGAATTTTAGTAGCAAATTCCTTTGTTTTTGGAGGAGGTTCACTTAGACCTAAACATGGCGATGACAATATTACTGCGCTTATCATGGCTGTACTTCGCTCCATTAACGTGCGAATCACAACAAGTCCTCCCATGCTATGTCCGAGTAAAAAGACCGGTAATCCTTTCGTTCTTGCTTCATTTAACCATTCTTCCACTGAATCTATATATTGATTAAACGATTGAATATGGCCTCTTTTTCCTCTTGTTTTTCCTTGGCCTGGAAGATCGCCCATCACCACATCAAATCCATGATCATTCCACTTCTTCGCTAGCCACAAATACCGTCCATGATGCTCCCCAGCACCATGAACCATGACGACCACTCCTCTTGGGTCAGCCACTTCCCATTTCCACATAATGTATTCCCCCTAACGATATAATTTGAAAAAAGACCATGGCGTTATGAAAAGTTACGAAAATGACAATTCTCCCTTTTTCAGTAACCCAGGCATTACGTTTTACGTTAAAATAAGTATAGCGATTTTTTCACTAAACGAAAAGGATGTGGACGAATGATTTATCGTTATCAAGACAAATTTCCGACAATTTCAGACAGTGCCTTTATTGCAGATGGAGTGACAATTACTGGAGACGTTACGATTGGAGATGAATCAAGTATTTGGTTTCAAACGGTTATCAGAGGTGATGTATCTCCTACTAGAATAGGTAACAGAGTCAATATTCAGGATCAGTCAATGCTGCATCAAAGTCCAAAATATCCATTAATCATTGAAGATGATGTCACTGTAGGTCATCAAGTAATGCTACATAGTTGCACAATCCGTAAAAATGCGTTAATTGGCATGGGCTCCATTGTATTAGATGGTGCTGAGATTGGTGAAGGTGCCTTTATCGGTGCTGGAAGCCTTGTTCCTCCTGGAAAGAAAATCCCAGATAATTGTATGGCATTTGGCAGACCCGCTAAAGTCATTCGTGACCTGACTGAAGAAGATACGGTTGATATGGCTCGTATCAGGCGTGAATATGTAGAAAAAGGACAACATTATAAACAAGTTCTCCAGGAAGATAAAAACAAATAACAAGATTTTCTATTTCAAATGAATAAGATTGATTATTATTATCAATAATAAAGAAAGAAAAGAGCGATGGCCATCGCTCTTTTCTAGCCAAAATTAATGTTGTGGTTCAAACGTTTTACAATCTGTTTCTTCTTGCTTCTCCGCTTCTTTTCCTGTATGACTTATTACATAAATTCTGTCAGCCTCACACTGGTTTCCTTGAGCCCAGTATACACAGTTGTTTACTTCACATAAAACATCTTGTGCCATTTCACTCACCCCCTCTGATTTTCATTTTGACCAATAAAACTAGAAAGCATACGGACAGGTCAAATAATTAGAGATTGTATTATTAATATTGGGAACAAAAGGGGGTTCCATTTCCTTCATAACTGAAATGAAGGACGCTTTCCTTGGTTTTCAACGGCGTTTGGGGGCTGTCCTAAAAGTCCGGAACAGAGGAAGGAATGGCTCCGTTCGCTACGCGCCTTTAGAGGAGAAACCCACTCCTCTAAAGGCTTTTAAAAGATGTAGCGACTCCGCTCATTGCTTCGGGGGTGTCTCAAAAGGTCAAAAACAGACCTTTTGAGACACCCCCTTTCTCTTGAATTTTCACCGCTTTTTGACTTTCATCACATTTATGAAATCCATTCAATTTCACCCGCGTTTGGGTCTTCACACCTACTCTCCTTAAAAACGAATTATGAGAATAAAAGATGCACACGATTCTTCTAGAAAAATCGTGTGCATAAGTACGTCTCTATTTAATTTTTTTATAGTCCAGCTTGCTCTTTTAAAGCAGCCGCTTTATTCGTTTGTTCCCATGGCAATTCGACATCTGTACGCCCAAAGTGTCCGTATGCTGCTGTTTGCTTGTAAATCGGACGACGTAAGTCAAGCATTTTAATAATACCTGCAGGACGCAGATCAAAGTTTTCACGCACAAGAGCCACTAGTGACTCTTCAGATACTTTTCCAGTACCAAATGTATCAATAGAGATCGATACAGGTTGTGCAACACCAATGGCATAAGCTAACTGGACTTCACATTTATCAGCAAGACCAGCCGCAACAATATTTTTCGCTACGTAACGAGCTGCATATGCTCCTGAGCGGTCAACTTTCGTCGCATCTTTACCAGAGAATGCTCCACCACCATGACGTGCATATCCACCGTATGTATCAACGATGATCTTACGCCCTGTTAAACCAGCATCTCCTTGAGGTCCCCCAATAACGAAACGGCCTGTTGGGTTAATGAAATATTTCGTATTCTCATCAATTAATTCTTTTGGGACAACTGGGTTAATGACATATTCTTTTAAATTACGTTGAATTTGCTCTAGAGTTACTTCTGGATGATGTTGTGTTGAAATAACGATCGTATCAATACGTACAGGTTTTCCATCCTCATCATACTCTACGGTTACTTGCGTTTTCCCATCCGGACGAAGATAAGGAAGAATCTCATCTTTTCGTACCTCAGTTAAGCGACGAGCAATTTTATGACTTAGTGAAATTGGAAGAGGCATTAACTCTTTCGTCTCGTTATTAGCATAACCAAACATAAGTCCTTGGTCGCCAGCACCAATTGCTTCAATTTCTTCATCCGTCATTTGACCTTCGCGAGCTTCTAGTGCCTTGTCAACACCTTGAGCAATATCTGCTGACTGCTCATCAATTGATGTAAGTACTGCACTCGTTTCATAGTCAAAACCGTATTTTGCACGAGTATAACCAATTCCTTTAATTGTTTCACGAACGATCTTAGGAATATCGACATACGTACTTGTCGTAATCTCTCCCGCAACTAATACTAAGCCAGTTGTAACAGATGTTTCGCAAGCTACACGAGCATTCGGGTCATTGGTTAAAATCGCATCAAGAATTGCATCTGAAATTTGATCACAAATTTTATCAGGATGCCCTTCTGTTACTGATTCCGACGTAAACAAACGTCTGCTTTTCAATTCTGTCATTATCAAATTCCTCCTTTAAACGAAACCACTGAAAAAGGTACAAACCCACCTTTTTCAATGTCTCTATATTAAGTAGCAATGATTCCGCACGCTGCTCGTCTGCTATGAGAAACCCACTAATAGCAAACTCCTAGGTGTGATACATTTCTCACACCATTGGCAGCGGCTGCGTTCCATTGCTTCGAGTACATTGAAAAAGAAAACCCCTCTTTTTCAGTACACTCCTTTAAACACCGCTTTGTACTAAGCTTGTGTTTTTCTTTGAGACGGCACTCATGCCCCATCGAATGGGAAATACCTACCTGTAAAGCCGTATAAACGATAAAAACCCTTCTCCTGTAGAGGAAAAGGGTTGAATGTTTACCTTTAGCCTCTTATCGTCCAAGGCATAGCCTTGCAGGTTAGCACCTTTTCACTCATGGCTTTAAAGTGTTGGTTGCTGGGCTTCTTCGGGCCTGTCCCTCCGCCTACTCAGGATAAGAGTATCCGTTCGACGCATATCATATCGCACATGTTGTTTAGTGTCAACATATCCGACTCCTATTAAAAATTTAATCAAATTATCATTAAGATTTATTGTTATTGTGCACGATTCATTTAATACTATGCTAAAAACGAGTATTAATCATAATTCTTGCTAATAAAGATATAAGATCTAAAAGCAGGAAGTCAAAGAGGCCACTGAAAAAGGTACGGTTTTGACCTTTTTCAGTGGCCTTTAAGCAAACCTTGCCTTTTGTTATTTTAGTACGGTGTATCATCTCGCCTCTCTTGACGGTTTTCATTTTGTCTTTCCCTTTGTTGTTGCTTTTTCTCCCTTTCCTTCTCCAATTCTTGCTCTTTTCGAAGTTCTTCTCGAAGTTGCATTTTCATTAATTCATTTGCATTATCCCGAGGTTTCACTTGGCTATAAACCCCACTAGCTGTTAAGCCAATAATAAGTGCCATCAGTACTTGTTCTCCCCACTCCCTTGGAATAAACCAAAGTATACCAGCTATTCCAATCGCTAATAGAGCACGATATTGCTTTTCAATACCAAAGGCATTTCCTATCACCGTTACAAGCGCCGCTACTACTGCTGAAACAGTAGCGACATCCAACATAGAAACTTGCTGCAAATAGAACGCCTCCTTCATTTCTCTTTACCTAGATTGTATGCATGAAGAAGAAATTTAGGAACAATAAAGCAATTTGATTAGTTGGTGGCCAGTAACCCAAAAAAACATCCTACGAAAACACATTTTCTATTAAATATATCACAAATGGAAAATTCAATTAATAGTATAGACTATTAGACTTATTATGTTATACTAATTTACAAGATTTTGTATTTAATGCTAACAATCAAAAAATTAAAGAAAGGGTTTTGCGACAATGAATACAATCAACCTTCATTCCGAATTAATTAACTTAGTGAACTCAGACATGGTTCACCTTAATCTTCCTATCTCCTCATTAATTGAAAAGTCGTTAATGTGCGGTGAGGGGAAGCTCACATCTACAGGTGCACTTAGTGTTGAAACTGGCGCTTACACTGGTCGTTCCCCTAAAGACAAATTCATTGTCAACGAACCAAGTGTAAAAGAAAGCATTGAATGGGGAACGGTCAATCAGCCGATTGATAAAGATACGTTTACCTCCCTATATTTTAAAGTGATTGACCACTTAAAAAACAAAAGTGAAATTTTTGTATCCGATGGCTATGCTGGCGCTGACAACAGATATCAAATTCCATTAAAAGTCATTAACGAATTTGCATGGCACCAGGTTTTTGCACGTCAATTATTTATTCGTCCTACCAAAGATCAAAAGGAACCTTCACAGAAAGAGTTCACAATTATATCAGCTCCGTCTTTTAAAGCCGATCCTATAAATGACGGAACAAACTCAGAAGCATTTGTCATCATTTCTTTTGAAGAACGTATTATTTTAATTGGCGGAACGGAATATGCAGGCGAAATGAAGAAATCCATCTTCTCCGTTATGAATTTCATACTCCCCGAGCAAGATGTACTCTCGATGCATTGCTCTGCAAATGCAGGAAGAGAGGGTGACGTCGCCCTGTTCTTCGGTCTTTCAGGAACAGGCAAGACAACGTTATCAGCTGATCCTCTTCGTTCATTAATTGGAGATGATGAGCATGGTTGGTCAAGTAATGGCGTATTTAATATCGAGGGGGGTTGTTACGCTAAATGTGTAAACCTTTCAAAAGAAAAAGAGCCACAAATCTGGAATGCTATTCGATTTGGAACAGTTCTTGAAAATGTAGCTATTGACGTTGAAACAGGCAATGCAAATTACGATGATACATCGTTAACCGAAAATACCCGAGCGGCATATCCGATTGATGCAATCCCTAATGCTTTAGTTCCAAGTGTTGCAGGACATCCAAAAACAATCATTTTCCTAACAGCAGATGCTTTTGGTGTTTTGCCGCCAATTAGTAAGTTAACAAAGGAACAGGCAATGTATCATTTCTTATCTGGATACACTAGTAAACTTGCTGGAACAGAACGTGGTGTAACTTCTCCAGAAGCTACTTTTTCCACTTGCTTTGGGGCACCTTTTCTTCCATTGCCAGCGGTTCGTTATGCTGAAATGTTAGGAGAAAAGATTGACCTGCATGATGTTAATGTCTATCTTGTTAATACTGGCTGGTCCGGTGGAGAATACGGAATCGGAAAACGGATGAATCTAAAATATACTCGCGCAATGGTTCAGGCTGCCTTATCTGGTGAATTACGTTCTGCAGAGACAATTACAGATTCTATTTTTGGACTACACATTCCTATTCATTGTCCTGGAGTCCCTGACTCGGTTCTCAAACCTCGTGATACATGGACAGATAAAGAAGCCTACGATCAAAAGGCAAAAGAATTAGCCGCTAATTTCAAGAAAAACTTTCAAAAGTTCAATTCTATTAGCAGCAGAATTAAGAAAGCTGGTCCTAAATAGGATAAGAAACAGGGTCTCAAATTTGTCTTGAGACCCTGTTTTCTAAATTTCCTACTATAATCCCCCTATTCATTGGGACTTGTTTCTGTAAGAAGATAATCAATTAACGCTTCTTGCTCTTCTTCAGTAAAACCTGCCGTTCTATCTACCCAATACTCATGACCAATCCCTTCCACATGTACATCCACGTAAACGTTCTCCCAGCATGACAGCTTATACAACCAGCTCTTAAGAACACCTCTCTCCCTGTTGCTCTTGTCTTTTCACTTACCTTACGCATTTACGTAGGTGGTGCTAGCGTATTCTGATATGCAGAAAGAGCATTATTTTCTTTCCCTACTTCTGTACCAATAGTGCTAACAATGGTTGCATTAGGCGTAATCATTGAAAGTTTAGGATACGTTGGAGACTTTACTGCTTCATTACTCGTATTTACCTTTTGCGTTTTAGTCAGATTCATACTCTAAATGCAAAGACTCATAACAGTGTGTACGAGCTAAACTAACTATAAGAATACGGTGAAAGAACTTACCCTCTCTTATACGTCTTAAGCTGAAAAACGTTTTACATTGCGCTTCACCACTTCAAAATAGCTTCTTATAAGACGTGCAAATATTTCATCCCATGATTGCGTCAAGGCGAATTGCCGTGCATTGTTTGCAAAAAGATACCGCTTCTCGTTATCATCTAATAACATTGCAGTGTATTCTGAAAAACATTTAACATCTCTAGCCTTACATAAAAATCCACTTTCGCCATGGTTAATTAAATGCTGTACTCCACCTGCATTGGCTCCAACAACTGGTAAGCCAGAAGCCATCGCTTCTAACACAACATTTCCAAAAGTCTCGGTAGATGAAGGAAATAAAAAAAGATCACTAGAGGCATAAATCTTCGCGAGCTCTTCTCCTTCTAAAAAACCCGTGAACGTTATTTGGTCATTGTTATGTTCTGTTAATAATTTAAGTTGTGGCCCATCTCCAACAATTAAAAAATGGGTATCCTGTCTTAGGTACAGAGGAAGAGTTTCGTACGTATTTAAGGCAATATCGATTTCTTTTTCAGGTGCAATTCGACCTACATACAAAATAATCTTTCTTTGTTTAATTTGATATTTTCGTCTGATTTCATCGGTTTTCTTGTTCGGGGTATAATAGGTAGGATCAATTCCTCTTCCCCATATTTCCAACTCATCATGAAATGAAATATTAGTAAGCTTTTCTTTCGTACTTTCTGAGGGAACATACACTTTTTCAAAAGAACGGTGAAACCAAAACATATATTTCCAAAGCCATTTTTGAAGAAATGGTACATGATAATATTTTAAGTAATCATCGAAATGAGTGTGATACGAGGCAACCATAGGAATATGATGTTTTTTTCCATAATAGAGCCCATGTAGTCCTAAATTTAGTGGGGTAGCGATATGAATAAGGGATGGTTTAAAATCCTCTAAGGATTGTTTCATTTGAATGGGATTAGGAAGAGCTATTCGACACTCTGGATAGAAAAGGAACGGAAGACTGGCAAACCGTTGAATATGAGGAACTTCAGGAACCATTGTTTTGCTTTCAGGTGCAAACACCTTAAATTCAATCTTGCTCCTTTCTAAGTAGCTCGCTAACCTTTGTAATGTTCTTGCAACACCATTGATTTCAGGTGTATACGTATCAGTGAAAATCGCAATGCGTATGTCCATGCTCTCTCCCCCTGCAGTAAAAGTTTCGTTACTTCCACTTTACTCCATAGGGAAGAATTATTTTACAAAGATACTGTAAATTTCTTATGAATTTCCAAGCATAAAAACTCAACATTTTTCAAACAATCACTTAAAAAAATGCTATTATAATAAAATGTGTAACTAGATCTTTTCTAATGGAGTTGTTCATATGAATCGAATAGTCGACTGGCTATCCACAAACGATGATAAAGTGTTTTTAGTCGTGAATAAACAGTGGCGGTGCAAACCTCTCGACCTTATTTTACCGAAAATCACTCATCTTGGCGGTGCAACTTTTACATTATCAATACTACTTACAATGATTTTCATTTTTTCCAACGATGTGCGTTATTGGGCCATTGATGGATTAATTTCATTAACGATAAGCTTCGTTGTTGTTCAAATCATTAAAAAAGCATTTGGCCGAAAGCGTCCATACTTAAAATTACCAGATGTAAACACAGTCGCGAATCCACTCAAAGATTTTTCATTCCCATCAGGTCATACAACAGCTGCCTTTTCTATTGCAGTTGTTTTCGCTCTTCACTCTCCTATCCTTGCCTTTACTGTCGTGCCTTTAGCAATGATTGTAGCTATTTCACGAATGTATATAGGCCTGCATTATCCAACAGACTGTCTTATTGGTGCTTTCCTTGGGACAATTAGTTCTATACTTGCTGTTTATTTTATCTATGTGTAAGAAAGACGACAGGTCCGTCTTTCTACTTTCTTCTTAAGACGTATAGGACAGGATATGACCGTAAAGCTCCTCTGTTCTTTCCTCAGTAACTAAATGTCCTGTTTTTTCAAAAGTGATTAAATCTGCATTGGGTAAGTCTTTGACTAACCGTTTCCCAACAGACAATGGAACGACTTGATCTTCTTCTCCCCAAATTAATAAAGTAGGGATGTTGATTTCACTTAGTTGCTTACTCGACAAATCTCCCTCACGATACCGTAAAAGTCTTAGTAAAGAAATGTAAAAACCTTTCTCACTTAAAGGCCTTGCAAACTCTTGCATCATTTCTTCATTTATGAGTGTTCGGTTATAAAAGACATTCTCTAAACTTTTCTTTACGTCTTTCCTGCGAATGTAATATTCTACAAAAAATCGAAAAAAGGGAATATATGAACAATAAATTAACGGCTTTTTAGCTCGTTTTAAATAACCAGAACTACATATTAAAATTAGCTTTGATATTTCGGAAGGGACTTTCTTTGCTGTGTACAAAGCAATTTGACCTCCCATTGAATGACCAACAATCGTAACACCTTCAAGATTGAAGTACTTAATGCATTCGGCGACTACTATCGCATAGTTTTCAAAAGAATAGATAAACGTTTTCGATTTTTCACTTCGCCCAAACCCAGGTAAGTCTATGGCAACAATTGAGAAATTCTCTTTTAAAAGCGGAATAAGACGATGAAAAGTATAGGTTGATGAAGCAAAGCCATGAATGAGAAGAATTGGCGGCTTTTCATTTACTAGATACTCACAATAAACTTCGACACCCGCAATGGAAATCGTTTCCCTTTTCACTTTGTCCATTGTCTGCAGCAACTCCAATAGTGTTTTAAAGGTATTATTTGTAAATATTGTTTTAATCATTCTTAGATTTTAGTTAATCTCTTAAGCTTTTCATCCACATTGCCGCCTCAGATAGAATCTGCCGTTGACTCGATGCTGGAAAATGATGAGGAAAAGTAGGATAATACCATGTCTCTATGTCCACACCCGAAGAATGACAAGCATATTCAAGACGATACGCATGTTCGATTGACACATGCTCGTCTTTTTCGCCATGAATCACTAACACGTTTCCTCTAATGTTTTTTATTTCTGAAAGTGGTGTCCTCCGCTCATATCTTTCTGGAAATTTATTCGGTGTACCACCAATGACCCGTTTCATCATTTTTCGTAAATCAATTCTTTCCTCATATGTGAGTACCATATCAGAAACACCATTCCAACATACAACAGATGTCGTCTCTGGTCGTTCGATCGCAGTTAGCAACGCCATTACTCCACCTCTAGAAAAACCAAGTATATGCAGGGAGCGAGAGTCAACATGGGACATGCTTTTCATTAAGTCGAAAGCCGCAAATGCATCTTCTCGATCTTCTCCACAAAAATCCTCTTGGCCTTCCCCTCCTTTATTTCCACGATAAAACGGCGCAATTACTACCATTCCTTCTGCCGCCCACTGAATGACTCGTTGAATTCGAACCATCCCCACTGTTTTTATCCCTCCGCGTAAGTATAATAACCCTGGGAATTGCTCACCCCAAGTTGGTATGGCTAAATAGCCCTTTACTTTCAATCCGGAACTAAGATAAGTGATTACATATAGTTTGATTTTAGTGTTCGGAGACGGAATACGTACCTTTTCAATTACGTTCATATATATTAATTCCTTTCTACTTCAGCAATAGACTCATGAAAAACGTTGAAGTGACAAATCGGTCTCATTGTAAAGAAATGTGACTAAAAAAATAAAATTGGGCAAACACACATTTTCTAATACTCACATAGACTATCACAATTAGTATTTCATTTTAAGGAGATGACTGCCATGAAAGTCATAAAAAAAGTTGCTCTATTGCTCTTATCTCTTGTACTGTTCATTTCAATTTCTGCTTGTTCTTTCGGGGGAAACAAAGATACAATCCGTGTTTCAGAGGTGACTAGATCCATCTTTTATGCCCCACTGTATGCAGCAATATCACAAGGCTTTTTCGAAGATGAGGGGATTAATCTTGAACTGACGACAACTTGGGGCGGAGACAACACGATGACTTCACTATTATCAGGTGGAGCCGATATCGCTCTAGTCGGGGCTGAAACATCTATTTACGTATACGCTCAAGGCGCAACTGACCCAGCGATAAATTTCGCTCAATTAACACAGGCTGATGGCACGTTCCTTGTATCACGAGACAAACTAGATTCTTTTGATTGGGATGACCTAAAAGGGAGCACTTTCCTTGGTCAAAGAACCGGTGGCATGCCACAAATGGTTGGGGAGCATGTGTTAAGGAAACACGGCATTGATCCCCGAAATGACCTGAACCTTATTCAACACATTGACTTTGGGAACATTCCAAGTGCGTTTGCCTCTGGAACTGGTGATTTCGTTCAATTGTTTGAGCCTCAAGCAACCTTATTCGAAAATGAAGGAATCGGTCACATCGTCGCATCATTTGGAACTGAATCAGGAAGCGTTCCCTACACCGTTTTCATGGCGAAACAAAGCTACATGGTATCTGAAGTTGATAAGCTCGAAGCATTCACCCGCGCACTTTACAAAGCACAACAGTGGGTAGATGAACAACCAGTAGAAGTGGTTGCCGAAGCGATTGTAGACTTTTTTGAAGATACAGATGTTGAGCTTGTCGCACAAGTCATAGATCGCTATCGCTCACAAGGATCCTATGCTACTTCCCCACTCGTCCAACCACAAGCTTGGGACAATTTACAGCTAATTATGGATGAAGCGGGTGAGCTTCCACAACAAGTTGACTACACCGAATTAGTGGATACAACGATCGCAGAACGTGTAACAAATTAGGGGGCTGATCTAGGTGGCGACTTTGCAATTGCAAGATGTTTCCTTAGGTTATTTAACGAAGCGCGAGGCAACGTTAGCACTTGAATCAATATCCTTTTCAGTAGAGGATGGCGAGTTTCTTTCCATCCTCGGCCCAAGCGGCTGCGGAAAAACGACTTTGCTTTCCATTATCGCAGGACTTCTTAACCCAACAACTGGTCAAGTCACTCTAGGAAATCAACCTATTAATGCTAATAGCAATATTGGTTACATGCTACAACAAGACTATCTCTTTCCTTGGCGTACGATTGAAGACAATATTACATTAGGGTTAAAAATAAAAGGAGTCTATTCTGATTCAACCAAGACGGCCGCATTGAATTGGTTAACTCAGCTCGGCCTTGCCGATAAAAAGGATTTGTTTCCTAATCAACTGTCTGGTGGAATGAGGCAGCGAGTAGCTCTCGTTCGGATGCTCGCAACAAATCCAGCTATGATGCTCTTAGATGAACCTTTTTCTGCACTTGATTATCAAACGAAACTAAAGTTAGAGGATTTAGTTTTTCAAACATTAAAAAAAGAGAAAAAAACGGCCATTTTAGTGACACATGATATTGCCGAAGCCATTGCTATGTCAGACCGAGTTATCTTGCTATCACCAAGACCCGGACGCATTCATCGTATCTTCAACATTCCAAATGACATAGCCGGAACCTTGCCATTTGAAGCAAGGCAGCATAAAGATTTTAACAATCAATTTCAATCGATATGGAAGGAGATGGAGAGCCTTGCATCAACATCTTGATTCCTTACACAAAAAATACCTCACCTCCCTGAAAAAGGAAAATAGGCAAGTGCTCGTAGTCCAACTCAGTATCCTTATCTCATTTTTTGTTTTTTGGGAAGTTGCAGCCAGGCAACGTTGGATTGACCCTTTACTGTTTAGTATGCCATCACGAATTTGGAACTTACTTGTATCAAGAGTCAGTGATGGCTCGTTGTTTACTCATGCTTCTGTGACGTTGTTTGAAACATTATTTGGTTTTATGCTTGGCACAGGGATTGGTACATTACTCGCCGCCATCTTATGGTGGTCTAGATTCATATCAAAAGTGCTCGACCCTTATTTAGTCGTCTTAAACTCTATGCCCAAAGTCGCATTAGGTCCGATTTTAATAGTAGGGCTCGGCCCTGGCTTCACGTCGATCATTGCAATGGGAGCACTCGTTTCCGTCGTCATTACAACGATGGTCGTCTTTACAGCCTTTCGTGAAGTCGATTCGAATTATTTAAAGGTAATGAATACATTTGGCGCATCAAAAAAACAAACGTTTCGATACGTTATTTTCCCAGCTTCCCTTCCCACCATTATCTCAACATTAAAAGTAAACGTAGGCCTAGCCTGGGTCGGAGTCATCGTTGGAGAATTTCTAGTATCTAAAAAAGGGCTCGGTTATTTAATTATTTACGGCTTCCAAGTATTCAACTTTACACTCGTCCTCATGAGCCTACTTGTCATCGCCATCCTCGCAACCATTATGTACAAAATCGTCGAAGCCCTCGAACAAAAATTACTGAAACAATATTAGAGGATATGCAAAAGGTGGGTTTCCTTTTGCATATCCTCTAAGCAATGCGCGGAGCCGACGTTAATCTCTTAAGCCTTTTGAGCGCTCTTCTCAAAAGGCGCACGGCGCGCGGAGCCATTGCCAATCTGCTTCTCTCTACCTCCGACAAAAAGGCGGTTTTCCTTTTTGCATATCCTCTAAATTAATTGTAGTTTGTTTATTTGCTTCATTGTATACGTAAGAACTTGATCCTTCATAATAAAGCTAAACTCTGATTCTGAAGAAAGCTCTGCAGGTAACGCTTCTATTAATACAGGACCATTCGTTTCGTAGTAATGACTTTGCTTTGCGACGTTTGAAATTGTAGCAAAAAATATCGTTTTATACATAATACTTTGCCTACATTTAACCTCATATTGACCAATAAAATGCAAAGCTTCTACCTCTGCTCCCGTCTCTTCTAGAACTTCTCTTTTTGCTGCTTCAACAAGAGTTTCCCCTTTCTCTACTTTCCCCCCAGGAAACTCAAGGCCCCTCGTCCGATGCCTCGTTAATAACCAACTATCATTGTATCGACAGACTACCCATATATGCTTAGCATTCTTCACAAAACCTGGCTCCTCAAACGTAAGTCTGACTTGACAATCATTTTGATCCTGAAATTGATACATACACTCGCCTCATTTTGTAATTCTTACCTTAAGTATACAGATGAAAAAAGAGAAGGGAAACTATGAAAAAGACAAAAACGAATTTTTTTTGATAAATGAAATGCACTAATTCCGTAACTTTTTAAGGCAGCAGAAAAAAGAAAAGTGAACTTTTTCTGCTGCCTTTTTATCCCCATGTCGGTTTGACAGGATCTTCTGGTTTTATCATCAACAAAACAATAAGCACTGTTACAACACATAAGGCTGTGTTAGATAAAAACATCAAGGAATGGGATGTTTTCATCAGTACAGCGAAAACCGGCGGTCCAAGAGCCACACCAACAAAACGCATGCTACTATACAGGGATGAAATGGTCCCTCTTTGTTTCATCTCAATCCCTTCTGTTACTAACGCATCAAGACATGGTAGGGCAATTCCGATTCCTACACCACTTGCAAAAAGACAAGTTAATAATAAATAAATGTCTTTTGAGAAAGAGACCGTAAAAATAGCAAGAGTCAAAATCACGAGACCAGCAACAGTATACCATTTCATTTTTTGTTTATCTTGCCCAATAACTTTTCCCGTTGCAAACGAAGAGAAACATAACGCAGCTAATGGAATGGCTAATATGATCCCTTTTTTAATTCCATCTATTTGAAACTCATCTTCAAGCATTGTTGATAAATAAAAAAGAACACCAAAAATAACAAACATCAATATGCCCCCAATGGCAAATACAGCGTAGAGCCATCGTCCTTCACGCTTAAAAATGACTTTTGTTGTTTTTACAAAAGCCTTAAACCCGACAGCTTTTCCACTCATTGGAGGTACTTTCACTAAAAATAACATGGATAATATCGAAATAAAGCATAATACAGGAATGGAAAGAAGAGGCATGTACCAAACAATAAGCGCTAATGCAGCACCTAATATCGGACTTAACACTTTTCCTAATGTATTGGCTGTCTCAATCATTCCTAAGCCTTTACTAACGTCTTTTTGATTTGTATACATATCACCAACTAATGGCAACACAATTGGCATTGCTCCAGCTGCTCCAATGCCTTGCAAGAAACGACCAAAAATCAACATACCGTATGGATTTTCCATTTGCCATCCTGCAAACCCTGAAATAAATCCACCGATCCCTGCAATAATTAGACTAGGAATGATGACCTTTTTCCTTCCAATGTGGTCTGATATATACCCTGCAATTGGGATACAAAGGATTGCCACAATGGAGTAGACCGTGATGAGCATACTTACTTGAAATGAACTAATTCCAAGTTCTTTCTCGATTTGAGGTAACACAGGAATCAGCATCGAATTCCCTAATGTCATAACAAGTGGTATAGACGAAATCGAGAAAATAGCCCATTTATCTTTTTCTTGCATCGTAAGGCTCCCCCGTTCCTAACTCAAAATAAATTACCTTGTTAGTATTAGGAAGAGTGCATGTTCTATACACGTTAAACTTTACATAAGCAAGGAAGAAAAAGACTATATTTAAATCAAAAATAATGTAACAATACAAAAAAACACCCATTTAAGAATAGATGCTTTTCATTATTGTAAGTTATAGTCTCCACTTTTTTTAATGGAACGATAAATGGTATTTAAAGCACTTTGAGGATGCGCAGCTAAATTCTCCATCTTGTTATGGAATTCTGCTAATAATTGTTCTTCTGAGTAACCTTCGTTAACTAGATCTTTTAAAACATCTTCAATAATTACGTCTCTTTTTAACGCAAGTTTTGCCTCAAATAATACACTAATGTTATCAGATAATTCGGTAATCGTTTGAACATTTGTAATCATGGCAGCTGGGTGATTGTCCTTACTTGTAATGATCACATCTACAAGAATATGACCTTTTTTTTCTTTTACTCCTTTAAAGTAATCAAAATATTCCTTGCTAATCACGGCTTCAATATACCAAGTTTGCTTTTTGTTTTCCATATTCACAATTAGTCCATCTTGAATTGGAATTAATTTTTGATCAACACATTCACCGTTACCTTCAAGCAAGCTAAGCGAATAAAGTTTAAATGTTTTCAAAATCATTTCCCTCCTTTTTACAAATATTAAATCATAAATCCGTCAAATTCCAAAATAAAGGGGACTTTCTTCTCAAAGAGCACCGAATAAGGCTTCTTCCCTATTCAGTGCCCTGTAACAAGCCCCCTAGACGTTTATTTATGAACTTTTCATCCTTTGAAAGCACAGCTCATATTGTCTTTCTTGAATCCACTTAATGAGTTCCACCTCTTCACTAGTAAGGTCTCTCCTTAGCTTACATTTACAATCGTCGATAAGTTCTTGGTAAAGATTTTCTTGTAACATATAGTAAATGTCTCCTTTGTCGATTTTTCTCAACTGCTCGAGGGTCTCACTCTGACAATTTATGCGTTCAAATCGCGAAATATGTTAGCTTTCCCCTACTTTCAACAGAAAATGCTACAAACCTCACTGCTTCACATAAAAATTTTCGACTTTTTGCTTACGATTATTCTTTTTTTTCGCCCGTTGATTTCTTCACGCAACAATTCAATAAAATCTTCTTCTAACTCCAAACGAATCGCACGTTCATACGCTTCTAATAACACTCGATATTCTAACCTATCCATTCCCTTTCACCGCACTTATAAAAAATTATTTAAAAACCGCGCTTATCATAGGCTTTTTTCATTTGATCTAGACCTTGTTTTAACGTTTCTCTTGGACAAGCTAAATTAATTCGTTCAAAATCTTTTCCTTCATCACCAAAGATTGGACCATGATTTAAAGCTACATTCGCTTCTTCAACGAGCCATTTTTTCCGCTCTGAAGCTGATAATGGTAGGTTCGAGCATTCTAACCACAGTAAGTATGTACCTTCTGAATCCATTACTCGTAATTTAGGCATATTTAAAGAGATATACTTTCGGACATAATCATAGTTATCTTGCACATAGTCCATTAACTGTTCTAGCCACTCTTCCCCATGTGTATAAGCCGCTTCAGTTGCCACTTCTGCAAATGAATTAACAGAATTAGCAAATGAGTTAGCTAAATGGTTAGCTAATTTGCGACGCAATTGTTCATTCTCAACTACCACATATGAGGTTTGAATCCCGGCTAAATTAAACGTTTTACTTGGCGCTAAACAAGTGAATGTTCGCTCTGAGGCATCTTTACTAATCGATGCAAATGGAATATGTTTTTGCTCTTTAAACAATAAGTCAGCATGGATTTCATCTGATACAACAAGTAAATTATGCTTTTCACATATCGCAGCGAGCTTTTCTAAATCATCACGCTTCCAAACGCGCCCAACTGGATTATGAGGATGACAGAGAACAAGCATTTTGGTGTTATCTGTAATTACGGACTCTAATTGATTGAAATCGATATCATAGTGATCTCCGTCAAATGAGAGTGGATTTTTGATTAACTCACGATTATTTTTTTTCACAACATCATAAAACGGGTAGTAAACGGGGGTTTGGATAATAACACCTTCACCAGGTTCAGTGAATGCTTGAATAATGTAACTAATCGTTGGCACAATGCCAGATGTATATATAAGTGAGTCTGTTTCAACCGACCAACTATATCTTCTTTTTAACCAACCTTGAACGGCTTGATCGACCGTTTTTGAATGAGCAGGATATCCAAAAATACCATGTTCAACTGTAGCATGTAAGGCATCTAATACTTCTTTTGGTGCTCGAAAATCCATATCTGCTACCCACATCGGCAAAAGATCTTCCTCACCAAAACGTTGCTTGGTCATATCCCACTTCATTGAGTTCGTACCACGACGTTCAATTATTTCATCGAATTGCTTACTCATAACTTATAATTCCTCCCTATTAAAACACATACCTCCATTAAATATTTTTTTTGCCTTTAGGTCAATATTTACTATTCAACGAAGAACAATCAATTCCTTTTTAAATTTATATTTTTTCAAATTTTTATTTAATATTCTTGTAGTTCAAAATGATAAAAAAGAGTGGTTATTTTGGAAAGTACATTCAGTGAGAAAGTCTAATTCCAAACAGACATTCACCCTCTCTTATGATAAGATGAAAAAAGCAAAAAAGTACGTATTTACTAAAGGATAGGTGTTTGGAATGAGTGTGTTAACCGTTAAAAACTTAAGCCATGGGTTTGGGGATCGTGCGATTTTTCATGACGTGTCCTTCCGTTTACTTAAGGGAGAGCACATTGGTTTAATTGGTGCCAATGGTGAAGGGAAATCGACATTTATGAATATCATTACAGGTAAGTTAATGCCTGATGCAGGAAAAGTAGAATGGTCTAAAAAGGTTCGTGTCGGCTATTTAGACCAGCATTCTGTTTTAGAACGCGGGATGACCATGCGTGATGTGTTAAAAAGCGCGTTTCAATATATGTTTGACATGGAAGCTGAAATGAATGAAATGTATGACAAAATGGGAGAAGCTAATCCTGAACAACTCGAGAAGATGCTTGAAGAAGTTGGTATTATTCAAGATACATTAACAAACAATGACTTCTATACGATTGATGCGAAGGTTGAAGAAATTGCTAGAGGGCTTGGTCTTGATGATGTTGGATTAGACCGTGATGTCACAGACCTTAGTGGTGGTCAACGAACAAAGGTATTGCTTGCGAAGCTTTTACTCGAGAAACCTGATATCCTGCTATTGGACGAACCTACGAACTATTTAGATGAACAGCATATTGAATGGTTAAAGCGCTACTTACAAGAGTACGAAAATGCGTTTATCTTGATTTCACATGACATTCCATTTTTAAACAGCGTGATCAACTTGATTTATCATATGGAAAACCAAGAGCTTAATCGTTATGTAGGGGATTACGAGCATTTTAAAGAAGTACATGAAATGAAGAAACAGCAGCTTGAGGCAGCTTACAAGAGACAACAGCAAGAAGTTGCTCAATTAAAAGACTTTGTTGCTAGGAACAAAGCGCGTGTGTCGACACGTAATATGGCAATGTCTCGTCAAAAGAAACTAGATAAGATGGATATGATTGAACTTGCTCAAGAAAAGCCAAAGCCGCATTTTAACTTCAAAGAAGCAAGAACGACAAGCAAACTGATCTTTGAAACGAAGGATCTTGTTATTGGCTATGCTGAGCCACTTTCACGCCCTCTCAACCTTCGAATGGAGCGTGGACAAAAGGTCGCTCTCGTTGGAGCGAATGGGATAGGAAAAACGACATTGCTTAAGAGCATCCTAGGCTTAATTAAACCTGTAGATGGCACCGTTGAACGTGGAGATTATCAAGAAATTGGCTATTTTGAACAGGAAGCAAAAGACCCTGATAAAACATGTATTGACGAAGTATGGCAAGATTTCCCTTCATTCACACAAGCTGAAGTGCGCGCAGCCCTCGCTAAGTGCGGATTAACGACAAAGCATATTGAAAGTAAGGTTGTCGTTTTAAGTGGTGGAGAAAAAGCCAAGGTCCGTCTTTGTAAATTAATCAATCGTGAAACAAACATCCTTGTTCTCGATGAGCCGACAAATCACTTAGACGTTGACGCAAAAGAAGAGTTAAAACGCGCGCTGATAGGATACAAAGGAAGTATTTTGCTTATTAGTCACGAACCAGAGTTTTATCAAGATGTTGCTACAGACGTCTGGAACTGCGAATCGTGGACAACAAAATTAGTATAGTATAAGGGTCAGACCCCTCTTTAGTGTAGTAAAGAGGGGTCTGACCCTTATTTACCTCGAAGGTGACTTGGATAATATTATTAGCCGTATTCAAAAACGTGGCCGTGAGATGGAACAAAAGACTCCACTTTCCTATTGGGAAGAAATGCATAGACGTTACGAAGAATGGATTAATAACTTCACTTCTTGCCCGGTATTGCGCCTAAATATTAAAGAATATGATTTGTTAAAGGATAAACAAGCCATTGAATTGATTATAGAGCGAATTTCCAATACGATTAATTCAAAAGTGACGATTTAATTAAAGAGAAGAGGATAACCGAGCTGTTAAGCTACCCGGTCATCCTCTTCTTCGTCTTCTTTTTTTTCTAAAAAATAATAAATACGCGGTAAATGTGGAAAGCGTAAATATTCTTGGAGTAATGACCCTCCAACAAATGCGATCATTTGCCAATCAACTCCTTTTAACATAAGCACATCCCCCCATATCGAAAGTTATGCCAATAAGAAGTTGTCTTATGATCTCTACATGCTTTTTCTTGTTTTCGTTAGTTTATAAAAGTATTCTCCAGCCTTAATTAGTCCCCGCTGATGATCTAAGTCGTCTATGCTATCTTCTGCATTATAATCTATATCGTCATATGGGAGTTCAATGACAGCTTGTGCCTCGGTCAGCCTCCCTTTTTTAAACAAACGGATAACCTCAATCAAATCATCTCGTGTAAGGATCCTAACTTTTGTCGCTGCAGCAAGCTTCCTGCAAGGATCGGATACATCATTCGCTGATGTTATAACAATAGCTTGATCGGCATCATAATAGGCTTTAGCTGCATAAATTTCCTGGATAGCTTCTAAACCAATCTTTTCAGTAATCCGCTTAGCTTGGATAACGGTTTGGACCTCTAATCGATCCCGAAAAAGCAAGTCCGCTCCAAAGTCCCGACTTTTCTTCGTTAAAAACGTCTCATCATACCCAAGAGCTACAAATAAGACATATAAATAATCCTCAAATTCGTGACCAGACATTCGGTCAATATCCGTAATCGAAATCTTGCTTACATCAAAGCGTTTCTTTTTTCGAATATGTAATATAACCGCTACTATTGTAACGATGAGTAATAAGAGAACACTAATCCCCGCTACAGCGAGCCATGTTGGTACACTTTCATTCATACTCGTCCCAACTCCCTTCGTTCTTTATCTTAAGTGGTGAAAACCAAAAATGCAAACACTTGTTTGTTAATAGGTCAGACCCCTAATCCAAAAGGACGGCATTTAAAAAGTTATTTTTAGCAGAGTCGAGGAAAAAAGTTGTAGGTTTTTTCAGTCTTCTTCTCGATGTTGGTTGTTGTTTGTTTTCATAAAATGAGAGTAATCAAAGAAACGAAGGGAGTTAAACAAATGTTTGATCAAAAACAAGTATGATAACAGGAGTCACACGTGGCCTAGGCTATGCTCTTGCTCAACACTTTGCCAAGCGAGGAGCTAATTTAGCAATATGTGCTGCTAGAGGGGAAACCGAAATTAAAACGGTTCAACACGAATTGGAGAAATACGGGGTTGAGGTCGTTGCACTTTCTACAGATGTTTCTAATCCTAGTAATGTTGAACGTTTTGTCTCAGTAACAGAAAATTATTTCTGTCGTCAACTATGACATATTAATCCAATCATTGGATAGACTAATGATGAAAAACGTCTAAAGGATGTGAAAAGCATGAAAACTCCTAAACGTAAAAAGCAAAATTCCCTTTTGCCTATCTATCTTTTTTTAACTACATATATTCTCGTTCATTTATATAATTACAGTTTTACGATATTTGGATTTGTACTTGCTGCGATCCTTTCCACGTTAGGAATCACACATCTCTTAAAAACATCGAAATGGATTTCACGTCATCTATCTTCTGAGTTATTAAATATTGATGAGATACCTGATCGGGAATTTCAACAACTATTAGTCCCACTTTTTCAAAAACAAGGCTATTCAGTAAGTAGAACGAAAGTGAACCGCAAAACACAACCAGATCTAATTCTTCGGAAAAAAGGACTAAAAGCAATCGTCGTTGCTAAACGTCAAACGAATCAAGTAAGTGCAAATTTTGTCCAAGATAGTCTTGCTTTAAAACCAAATTACCAAGCAAGACGAGTGATCATCGTAACAAATAGTCACTTTACTAAATCAGCAAAACGTATTGCACGTGCAAATAAAATAACTCTTATCGATCGTGATTCACTAGATGCTATGCTTGATGCATACTTAGAACAAAAAAAGTCACACCGTTTTATCCAACGTGTCCGTACGCTGCTTATAAAAGATGAAGTAAATAGAGAAACACAGGAATAACCTTCGATATAAGAAAATCGCTAGAAAAAAATTCTAGCGATTTCTTTTACTCGTCTAATATTTTACTCATATCCACCCACAGGGCATTACCAAGTTTTCCTAAGCTGCAACAACGCCTAGTCTTAACTCTGAATCGATCAGAGTTAAGACTAGGCGTTGTCTATAACCAATTAACTAACTATATCAGCAATCGCTGTTAAATATTGTCGTGTCACGTTTACATCTGAGTGCCCGGATAGTTGTGCAACAATAGAAAGATCGACACCTTTACGAACTAAGTCATAACAAAACGTATGGCGAAGCTTATGAGGATAGACACCATACTCTTCTTTTAACATGTGCTGCACTGTACGAGCTGCAATTCGTTTCTGATAATTTGAAACAAAAAGAGCTTCATGCTCATCATTTCTAGACGTAAGGTAATCGTGGAGCTTATGAACGAGCTCTTTTGATAAAGGAATGATTCGTTCATTTTCTTGTTCTATATTTTTTACAACCATTTGACCCGTTTGGCTCTTATGATTTAATTTAATGTCGGCTCGATTCAACATACACAGTTCAGAAACTCGTACCCCTGTATAAAGCAAGGCAAAAACAATCGCTGTATTGCGCTTGCTTGAATCAGCTTTCGCTTTCTTAAGAAGGACATTAACTTCTTCTTCCGTTAGAAAATCTGGAGCAACGTAATCAATTTTTGTTTTTGACCTTTTGATATTTTCAGTCATTTCTGGACGGTTTTGTGACTTGGCAAAAGTATTTATTGTATTAAAAATTTTATTAATTGTTGAAACACTTCGTTTTTCTGTTTCCAAAAAGTCAATATACGATTGTACATCTTGCTGTGTAAGTTCATGTAGTTCCTTTTCTTGGGCCTCTAACCAGCTAGAAAATGTATGGATCACACCACAATACGTTTTAATTGTATTTTCTGACCTTCCTTTTTGAGAGAGATAGACAGCAAAAGAATCTATGACGTCTTTTGTGGTTCCAGCGCATTTCTTATCCAAAATGAATTCCCCCTAACTACCATAACTATAAAAGGGATTTCAAAGTTTGTCAAGTTCTGCGCAAGCAATTGGTTTAAATTGTTATTTTTTATTAATTTTTTCATTTAAAATAACACATAAATGCACTTCCCTTTTTCCTATGCTATAGTTAAAAGGAGTACTTTCTAAGGAGGAATATGTCGTGACTAATAAGTTAACAGCCTATATTGGAACATATACAAAGGGAGATAGCAAAGGGATTTACCGTTTATCTATGGACGACTCATCAGGTACGATAGATGATGTTCAAGTTGCTGCAGAACTAGAAAATCCAACATTCCTTGCAGTTACTAGTGATCAAAAGTATTTATATTCGGTTACGAAGGTGGAAAATGAAGGTGGTGTTGGAGCCTATTCGATCGAACCAGATGGACAATTATCTTTATTAAATTATGATGTAGCTGATGGGAGCCCACCATGTCACGTTAGCTTAAATCATCATAACGATTTCCTCTTCTCAGCCAATTACCATCAAGGTACAGGAATTGCTTATAAGTTAACCGATAACGGTGAAATTGCAGCAGTTACATCAACAGTTACACATGCTGGAAATGGGCCACACGAAAGACAAGAAAAGCCTCATGCTCACTATGCTGGATTAACTCCTGACGAAAATTATCTTTGTGTTGTAGATTTAGGGATTGATGAGATGGTTGTTTACTCTTTCGATAATGGTACATTAACGAAACATAGTGAACAAACTTTTAAACCAGGTACAGGTCCAAGACATATTCAATTTCATCCAAGTGGAAAATTTGCATACGTAAATGGTGAACTTAGTTCAGAAGTAATTGCTTTAAGCTATGACTCTGAAACTGGCTCATTTAATGAACTTCAATACATATCTTCTCTTCCAGCTGGTTTTGGAGAAGAAAGCATCGGGGGAGCTATAAAGCTATCTGCTGATGGAAAGTTTTTGTATGCATCGAATCGTGGTCATGACAGCATTGCAGTCTTCCAAATCGATGCAGACACAGGTTATCTTACGTTAGTTGACCATACATCAACGGAAGGATCTTTTCCAAGAGATTTCACAATAGATCCTACTGGAAAGTTCCTTTTAGCCGCGAATCAAGACACAAGCAATATCGTTCAATATACAATTGATCAATCAACAGGAAAGTTAAGTCCGACAGGTGTTACTGTTTCCGTACCTAACCCTGTATGTGTTGTTTTTACAAGCTAACTCTAATAATATTGCTATATTCAAAAAGGGTGTCTCAAAAGGTTTGTTTTTGAGACACCCCCTTTTATGTTATTAGCTAGTTAATCACAGCTAGTTTGCATGTTTCTTTGTTCAATTGGTTATTATTCCGTCACGCATATAACAATTTTAATTAGTAAGCTCCCTGACTATCGCTATAATTTGACTGAACTGTAAGTGAGTATCATTTTCACTTATATGAAAAAACATTAAATTTGGATATTCTTATAAAAAGGAAGGTGCTTTTCACTAGTTACCTAACCATTCATATATTCACGCTCTTTAGAGACGCCTTTTGAACCGAGGTTGGGTGATAATATAAGTTTCTTTTTAATCAATGCCTGGTGAATTCTCCCTACCAATGTTATTCCAAATGCGCTAGAAGCTGCTAATAGAAGTGAAAAGAGAGTTTCTTTGGCACCTATTAGGAAAAAGCTTAAAGGAAAAACAGAACTATCGATTAAAAAGACTGCTAAACCAAAAGAAAATCCGTATTTTAAGTTAATCATTTTTCCCAACATGGAACCGCCACCTAAACTTGAATTGGCTATTCCCATCAGACCTAATCCAATTCCCATCCATAACCCGCCAACTAGAGCACCGATTACAATATTCTCAACACCGAAGCGTATCATTGGCTCTTGAAGAATTCCAATAAGGATAGATGCAGAGACCATGCTGACAATCGACTTATAAAATAGGTCACGATACCAAATAAAGGCTGCTAAGAATAAAGGGAAATTAAACAAAAACATTCCTAATCCGATATTTAAATCGAATAAGTAATAACTCATGGTTGCCATTCCCGTAATCCCCCCCGCCATAATGGTGTTGGGAACAGCAAAGATTATGGTTGCGAGGGAGAAGTTAACAATGCCTATAGAAATAAGAATAAAGCGTTTTATAGTAAATCCTCCCTCCTTTAAAAAACTGAATATTAATACTATAATACATTTTCTATTAGTTTGCATCTGAGGAATTTTTGCTTTCTAAAGTAGTTCACTTGCTGTCGGTTCTCTTTGAGTGTCTCCGAGTGTTATATCAAGTGATATGATCTGTTTTTTTCTCTACTATAACAATTACTTCTGTCAAGTTGGAGCCTGCTTGACTTATGGAGTTGTTCTTAGAAGCAACTCCATAACATTGTATTTTGAAGAGAAACCGCTCGTCTCACAGGAGGCACTGAGTTTTTTCAGAAAAGTATAATCATGTTGTAACCATAGGCTACTAGGAGATGATGTACATTATTAAATTAGCATTTATAAAAAATGCTGCTACTTCGAGCTCATTACTAACATACAGTTAATATATATCACTCCTATTTCCATGCGAGCGTGCCCTGCCTGGCTACGTCCTGGCTCGCTATTTCTCTTCTACGGGGATGATTGGACATGTAGTTGTTCTTCGAAATGTCTCATGCCGTGTTACGAAGAGAAAGGGTTCGGACTTACTTCTTTTCTTCTACAAGGAAGGCACGATACTTTTCATAGAAGTACTCTGTGAAGTTTACGAAAAAAAGAAGTTCGTCTCACAGGGGGACATGAAGTAGCTCAAGGCGTTTATTCATGTATTAACCATTGGCTCATTCAAGGAAGATGTTGCTCCTTCAGGCGCTCTACTTACATGCAGCTTAGATCCTCGCTCCTATTTCTATACGGAGCGTGCCCTGCCTGGCAACGTCCTGGCTCACCCTTTCTCTTCTACGGGGATGATTGGGCATGCAGTTGTTCTTCGAAGTGTCTCATGCCGTGTTACGAAGAGAAAGGGTTCGGACTTACTTCTTTTCTTCTACAAGGAAGGCACGATACTTTTCATAGAAGTACTCTGTGAAGTTTACGAAAAAAAGAAGTTCGTCTCACAGGGGGACACGATGTTTTTTCAGAGAAGTGATTCATGTAGTAACCCTCGGCTCATTCAAAGAAGATGTTGCTCCTTCAGGCACTCTACTTACATGCAGCTTAGATCTCATCGCTCCTATTTCTATACGGAGCGTGCCCTGCCTGGCAACGTCCTGGCTCACCAATTCTCTTCTACGGGGTCGGATTAGGCATGGTGTTATTTCTTCGACGTTTCTCACGTTGTTTTACGAAGAGAAACGGCTCGTCTCACAGGGGGGCATGATGTTTTTCAAGATGTCTTTTCACGATGTAACCATCGGCTTATTCAAAGAAGATGTTGCTCCTTCAGGCGCTCTACCATTATGCAGCGTATGTCCGTCTCTCCTATTTCTATAAGGTGCGTTCCCGCCTGGCAACGTCCTGGCTCACCCTTTCTCTTCTACGGGGATGATTATTCATGGAGTTATTCTTAGAAGTAATTCACGTTGTATTACGAAGAGAAAGGGTTCGTCTCACAGGGGGACATGGAGTATTTCGAGAAGCTTACTCATGTTGTAACCATCGGCC